>DASWUD010000226.1:0-3076 GCA_036401755.1 Gammaproteobacteria bacterium | reverse complement strand
TGGGTCTCCGCAGTAAATTTACAGTAATTTACCCCATCTCCCTGTCCCTCTCCCTGAGGGAGAGGAAGCCTTCAAGGAACTTGCCTATATATTTTTCCTAATCAAAAATTCGAAAGGAGAGCCAGATTAACTCTGTTGCCTCAATAAGCACCTCAGTCAAACGTTGATCTCTCACTTGGCATTCTCGTGGACGAATCCCTTGAAGATCGTCAACAGGATAATTTTCAGATCAAACCAGACCGACCAGTGTTCGATATAGTAGAGATCGTATTCGATGCGCTTGGTGAGGTCGGTATCGCCACGCCAGCCGTTGACCTGCGCCCAGCCGGTGATGCCCGCCTTCACCATATGCTTCTTCATGTAATCGGGGATCTCGTCCTTGAACTTCTCGACGAAGACGGTGCGCTCGGGGCGGGGGCCGACGATCGACATGTCACCCAGCAGCACGTTGATAAACTGCGGCAGCTCGTCGAGGCTGGTGCGGCGAATGAAGGCACCGAACCTGGTGTTGACCTTCTGCTCGGCATTGCCCCACTGCACCACGCCCTTGTCGGTATCCACCGGCATGGAGCGGAACTTGAGCATGTTGAAGGTGCCGCCGTTCCAACCCACCCGCTCCTGCCGATAAAAGATCGGCCCCGGTGAACTCAGCTTTACACCGATGGACAGCAGCAGTAGTAACGGGCTGATCAACAGCAGGATCAGCAGGGCCAACAGGCGATCTTCAACCGCCTTGAGAAATTGATTGAGACCTGCCATCGGCGATACCGAGAGATTCATTACCGGTAGGCCCGCCACATCCATGATGGAGTGGTTCAGCAGCCGCATACCGAACAGATCGGGGACAAACCGAATATCCACGGTGCTGTTGCGCAGTTCGTGGAGTAACCATTTGACCTTCTCCTCCTCGCGCAGCGGCATGGCAAGCCAAACCTGATCGATGGAGTGATTGGTCACGTACTCCGCCAACTGATCCAGCCCGCCTAAGAGCGGAACATCATCTAGTCCTGCCTGCTTCTCGGCTGTGTCGCAGGGAAAGAAACCGGCGACATTCAGCCCCATCCAGGGGGCGGAGCGTAGTCGCGCCACTACTTCAGCGGCAAGTCCGCCACTGCCTACGATGACGATATGGCGCAGATTGAAGCCACGCTGGCGAAGTTCACGCAGGCCCAGCCGTACGGCCAGACGGGCGGTTATCAGGGCTCCCCAGCCCAGCATTGCCCACAGGCCAAGCCAACCGCGGGAGTATTCCGCACCCGTTTTGGTGGAGAAGGCCAACGCGGTGAGGATGAGCAGCACGCCCCCCCAGGCCAGGGTAATGTTGCGTGCCTCGTCGAGCACCGAGGCACTGCGCCAGGTTTGATAGAGCGAAAAGCGGGGAAAGAGCCAAAGGGAGAGCAGCAAGGCGATGATGATGACCAAACCATAACGTCCGGGAACATCAAACGTACCAAGATAGAAGCCATGGGCCAGCCACGCCGAAGCGGCGATCATCACCCAGTCGGCCAGGTATAAAGCGGCATGCAGTGCGCCGGCATGCTCCTTAAGAATTCCACGGTTTGGCATCGACATAGTTTACCGGGACGCTGCTTCAAAGAACACTCTCACGGGGCGAACCGCAGCACGCCCCAGAGAGATTCACGTATGTTTTACCGGCTTATCCCGCGCTGATGTCGCTCGATGGCATCATCCACCCATGCCATGAACTCTGTACGGAATCGTTCTGCCCCGAAGCGCAGCGCATTATCGCGACACGCCTGAGGTGAGAACAGGGTCACATCCCGTTCGAATCTGGCAACGGCCTCGATGATCGCTTCTTTGGTTTGGATATCGAAAAAAAGCCCGGTGGGAGATGCCGATTCAGGGCCCAGCACCGTCTCCAGCGCCCCACCCCGCCCATAGGCGATGACTGGGGTACCGCACGCCTGCGCCTCCACCGGGGTGATGCCGAAATCCTCTTCGGCGGCAAAGACGAAGGCTTTGGCCTTTTGCAAATAGTTGCGTAATACCTCCGAAGGCTGGTAGCCGAGCAGTTCTATATTGGGCCCGGCGGCACGCCGGCACTTCTCCATCTCGGGTCCGTCGCCGATAACCAGCAGCCGCTTTTCTGGCATCGCGGCAAATGCCTCGACGATCAGCGGCATCTTCTTGTAGGGCACCATGCGCGAGGCAGTGATGTAGAAATCCTCACGCGCGGCGCCCACCGCGAACGCCTCTACATCGACCGGCGGATAGAGCACACGCGATTCGCGCCGATAGACCTTCCAAATCCGACGGGCAATGAAGGCCGAGTTGGCCGCAAACTCATCGACGCCGTTGGCGGTGCGCAGGTCCCACAACCGCATGTAGTGGAGAATCATGCGCGCCAGCATGGAGCGCAGCCCTTTTACCAACCCCGCTTCGCGCAGGTATTGGTGCTGCATATCCCAGGCATAGCGGATAGGTGAGTGCACATAACTGAGATGCAACTGATCCGGCCCGCTCAATACCCCCTTGGCCACGGCATGGCTGCTGGAGAGGATCAGATCATAGCCGGAGAGGTCAAGCTGCTCGATCGCTAGAGGCATCAGCGGCAGATAACCACGATAGCGTTTTTTGGCAAAGGGCAGCTTCTGTATACAACTTGTGGTGACCTTTTTGTCGGCGAGGAACTTACAATCATCGCGAGAGGCAAAGTCGACCACGGTAAAAATATCCGCATCAGGATAGCACTGCAGGATATTCTCCAGGACACGCTCTGCCCCGGCATAGGTGACCAGCCAGTCATGCACAATGGCGATGCGCATCAGACAGCGACCTCCCGCTCCACATCTTCGAGCACAGCACGAATCTTGTCCGCCACCGCGTCCCAGGTAAACTCCTGTGCACGTATCAACCCTTTTGCAGACAGTGTCTGCCGCAGTTCACTGTCATTACAAAGTCTGGCAATGCCAGAGGCTATTGCCTCCACAGAAAGAGGATCAACCAGCAAGGCAGCATCACCCGCGACCTCGGGAAGGGCCGTCACATTCGAAGTGAGCACCGGCGTACCGCATGCCATTGCTTCGAGCACAGGCAGGCCAAAGCCCTCATAGAG
>DASWUD010000225.1:0-19725 GCA_036401755.1 Gammaproteobacteria bacterium | reverse complement strand
ATGATTACGGGCGGCTCAGCGTGATGGTTCAGTACCACTGCCAGGTGGACAAGCTCTTCACCGTGCCCCCCGGCGCCTTCACCCCGCCGCCCAAGGTCTACTCGGCCATCGTACGGCTGCTCCCCTACGCCACGCCGCCGCATCCGGTGCGTGATGAAAAGATGCTGGAGCGGTTGGTGGCGCAGGCCTTTTCACAACGGCGCAAAACATTGCGCAACAGCCTCAAGGGTCTGCTCGACACCGCGGCCATCGAGGCGCTCGGTATCGATAGCACGCGCCGTCCCGAAACCCTTTCGCTGGCGGAGTTCGTCGCGCTGGCCGATGCCGCCTCCCGCCACGCCCCTGACAATGGCTGAGCCATTTGGGATAATCGTGCAGCACGTTTTCACTCAACCATAAGGGTCAACATGAAGTCGCTGGAACATCTGCTCGAAATACTGGTCTTTAACAGCCGCTGGCTGCTCGCTCCGTTCTATCTCGGCCTGGTCGTCGGCATCGGCATGCTGCTGGTGAAGTTCAGCCAGGAGTTCATCCACATCCTCCCGCATGTGGTCGAAATGCATGAGGCGGACCTCATCCTCGCCATTCTCACCCTGGTGGACATGTCGCTGGTGGCCAGCCTGCTCCTCATCATCGTCTTTAGTGGCTATGAGAATTTCGTCTCCAAGATCGACACCGGCGACCACGAGGATCGCCCCTCCTGGATGGGCAAGGTCGATTTCTCCGGTCTCAAGATGAAGGTGATCGCCTCGATCGTCGCCATTTCCGCCATCGAACTCCTGAAGGCGTTCGTCCACATGGGCCTCGAAACCGGCGCCAGCGAACCGCTCTCCTGGACCAACGCCGACAAGGCCCTCTCCTGGAAGATCGGCATTCACTTCACCCTGGTCATCTCGGGGGTGTTGTTCGCCCTGATGGATCGCATCGCCGAGGGCAACCACCACAGCGCCGACGAAGAGCACTGATCGCAAGTCCCGGCGCCCGCGCGCCGGGACTTTCTCCCCCTACCCTGACCGCGCTGGTTGAAGCGGCACGCATCTCTGACTAAGCTCGTCGGATTACTCTACCCTTGCGCGGGTGATCGCACCGCTCCTCACCTCAGCCTACAGGTGATGCCTGCCCATCATGTCGCCTATCCTCCACATCCACGCCAGCGCGGTCACCCTCTTCGAGGCGGCGGCCAAACGCGTTATCGAGCTGGGAAACGAGGCGATTGCACAGCGAGGCGTGTTTCATCTGGCGCTGGCCGGGGGGCAGACGCCGCGCGCCCTCTATCGCTGCCTCGGTGCCCCGCCCATGCGTCAACAACTGAAGTGGCGCGGGGTCCAGCTCTGGTTTGGCGACGAACGCTGCGTTCCTCCCGACCATCCCGACAGCAACTACCGGATGGCCCGCGAAGAGTTACTGGAACGGCTGCCGCTCGAACCCGGTCAGTTCCACCGCATGGAGGGTGAGCTGGAGCCGGAACTGGCAGCACAACGCTACCGCGAAGCCCTGACACACCTCCCCCAGGTTGGCGGACTGCCGATCTTCGACCTGATCCTGCTTGGGCTGGGGGCCGATGGCCATATCGCCTCGCTCTTTCCCGACACCCCGGCCCGCCAGCGTGAGGAGTTTACAGTCACGCCACTCCATTCGAGCCTGCACCGTTATTGGCGCCTCACCCTCACCCTGCCGGTACTCAACCGTGCCCGCCATCTGCTGCTGCTGGTGAGTGGTGAAAAGAAGGCCGATATCGTACGTCACATCTTCGCGGCACCCGCCGCCGCGCGTCCCCTACCGGCGCAGCTGCTCCAGCCCGCCGCGGGGGCGCTGGAGTGGTACCTCGACCGGGACGCCGCCCTGCTCCTCCCCGCCGGGAGCGGCCAATGAGAGTACTTGCCGGTGATGTGGGCGGCACCACCACCCGCTTGCAGTTGGTCGATTTCGACTCCCCCGATCCGCGCGGCCGCGTTGCCGCAGAACAGCGCTTCGAGAGTGGCCGCTACCCCTCCCTTGCCACCCTGGTCGGGGAGTTCCTCGATGCCCACCCCGACGAACCGATCACCGCCGCCTGTCTTGCTGTGGCCGGCCCGATCGAAGAGGGTGACCAGGGGCAGCGCGTGCAGCTGACCAATCTCCCCTGGCATGAAACCAGCGCCCAGCTGGCCGACCGCCTCGCCATCCCGCACCTCCTCCTGATCAACGATCTCCAGGCCGCCGGCAGCGGGCTGGACACGCTCGACAGTGAGGAGCTGCTGACACTGCAGGCGGCCGCGCCGCGCAACCAGGCGCCGCGCCTGCTGGTGGGGGCCGGTACCGGACTTGGTGTGGCCCTGCTCACCTGGCAGCAGGGGCGCTACCGGCCTCTGCCCAGCGAGGGCGGCCACATGGACTTTGCACCCGCCAGCGAGTTGCAGTGGCGTCTGTGGAGCGCGCTGCAGAAACAATATGGCCATGTCTCCTGGGAACGGCTGGTCTCGGGGCCTGGCCTGCTCACTCTCTACCGCTTCCTGCTTGCCGAACAGGGGCAGCAAGAGCGTGCCGATGCGCCCGCCGCCATCACCCGCCTGGCCCTCAACGGCAGTGATGCGGTGGCGGTGCAGGCACTCGACCTGTTTGTCGAACTCTATGGCGCCTTCGCCGGCAACCTTGCCCTCGCCACGCTGCCACGCGGCGGGGTCTTTATTGTCGGCGGCATCGCCCCCAAGATCCGGGATAGAATGGCGCGCGGCGACTTCACCGCCGCCTTCTGCGCCAAGGGACGTCACGCCCCACTGCTCGCTACGCTGCCGCTCTACCTGGTAACCCAGAGCGACCTGGGCTTGCTGGGCGCAGCCCTGGAGGCGCGGCGCCTGCTCGAAGCGAGATAATTGACGAAAACCCGACGGAGAGAAGAGCCATGCACGAACACGACTACGAGATACGGGTAAGCGTCGAACCAAGCTATCTGGCCGATGAATCGGCGCCCGACGAGGCGCGCTATGTCTTCGCCTACACCGTCACCATCCGCAATACCGGCGAAAAGGGGGCGCGGCTGCTGACACGCCACTGGATCATCACCGACGGCAATGGCAAGAGCCAGGAGGTGCGCGGCGAGGGTGTGGTGGGCGAACAGCCCCATCTGGGGCCGGGTGAACAATATCGCTACACCAGTGGCACGGTGAGCGAAACTCCCGTGGCGACCATGCAGGGGAGCTACCAGATGGAGGCGGACGACGGCACCCACTTCGAAGCCGACATCCCCGTCTTTACCCTCTCCATGCCCCACGTGCTCCATTGAGCAAGTGACATGTCGCTGCGCCACAGCTACACCCTGTTTGCGCCGATCTATGACCTGCTCATCGCCCGCGCCAGCGAGCCACTGCGCCGTAAAAGCCTGGCGCGGCTCGAAGGTGAGGCCGGGGAGCAGGTGCTGATCGCCGGCATTGGCAGCGGTCTCGATATTCCCTACCTGCCCAGCGGCCCCTGTTACGTGGGGATCGATCTCACCCCGGCAATGTTGCAGCGGGCGCGGCCACGCGCCGCTACACGTGGTGACATCGAACTGCGTGTGGGTGATGTGATGGCCCTGCCGTTCGACGATGGCAGCTTCGATACCATTGTCATGCACCTGATCCTCGCCGTGGTGCCCGAACCAGAGCGCGCCCTGCGCGAAGCCGAACGGGTACTCAAACCCGGCGGCCGCATCCTGCTCCTCGACAAATTTCTGCGTCCCGGCCAGCACGCCCCGCTGCGGCGTCTGCTCAACACCATCACGCGCCATCTGGCCACGCGTACTGACGTGGTCTTCGAGGATGTGCTTAAATGCTGTTCAACACTGGAGGTGACGCGTGACACCCCGGCGTTGGCCGGAGGATGGTTCCGCCACATCGAACTACAAAAAAGGGAGTAGCCATGGAGCATGCCCGGCGCGAGCGCATCGCGCTTCTCGTCTCGTTGCTCGCCATCCTCGTCTGGGGTGGCTATGCCCCCAAAGCAGATCGTCTCACCTGGCTGTTGGAGAACCTGCCGGTCTTCATCGCCCTGCCGCTGCTGCTGGCCACTTACCGCACCTTCCCCTTCACCCCTCTCGCCTACGCACTGATGTGGCTGTTCGCTCTGGTACTGATCATCGGTGGCCACTACAGCTACGCCGAAGTCCCGCCCTTCAACTGGCTGCGTGACCATTTTCAGCTGGCGCGCAACCACTATGATCGGCTCGGCCATCTGATGCAGGGCATCGCGCCGGCCATCGTCGCCCGTGAGATCCTGCTGCGCAAAACTCCGCTGACCCATGGCGGCTGGCTCTTCTTCATGGTCTGTAGCGTCACCCTCGCCATAAGCGCCAGCTACGAATTCATCGAATGGTGGACCGCACTGCTCACCGGCTCGGCGGCCAATGCCTTCCTCGCCACCCAGGGTGATGTATGGGACACCCAGTGGGACATGTTCCTCGCGCTCTGTGGCGCCATCCTCAGCCAACTGCTGTTCAGCCGTGTCCACGACAAACAGCTGCGCGGGATCGATGCGACGCTGTTTCTGCGCAAGGTGCAGTGTTGAGTCATATCAATGACACAAGTACCCAAACCGATGCATTACCCCTTTGCTGCGCCTGAGCACTGGAGCGGAGGGGGAACAGCCCGCAGGGTGGGGCGCACGGATGCGCCGAGTGATAACCCCGCATCCACATTTATTGTGGCGCAACCACTCCAACTATTGCCTAACAAGAAAACCAGATGACTACCTACGCCATCGGAGACATCCAAGGTTGTTACGACGAGCTGTGCGCGCTGCTCGATCTGATCCAGTTCGATGCGCAGCACGATGTGCTGTGGTTTGTGGGGGACCTGGTCAATCGCGGGCCGAAATCGCTGGAGACGTTGCGCTTCGTCAAGTCGCTCGGTGAGCGCGCGATCACGGTGCTGGGCAATCACGACCTGCACCTGCTCGCCACCTGGCAGAACAAGCAGCGTCATTTCAAATCCAACGATACCCTGGCGCCGATCTTCACGGCCGATGACAGTAACGAGCTTCTGGAGTGGCTGCGTAAACGTCCGTTGCTGCATCACGAGGCGCAGCTCGGTTACACGATGGTGCATGCCGGTCTGCCGCCGCAGTGGGATCTTGCGCTGGCACAGCAGTGCGCCCGTGAAGTCGAGGAGGTATTGCGCGGTGACAAGTTCAAGGAGTTTCTCAATCACATGTACGGCAACAAGCCGAACCACTGGAACCCGGCGTTGAAGGGGTGGGACCGGCTGCGCTTCATCGTCAACTGCTTTACACGGCTGCGTTTCTGTACACCGGCCGGTGAACTGGAGTTTGAGCAGAAGGGCAACCCGGATCAAAACAGCAGCGGCCATATTCCCTGGTTTCGCGCCCCGCAGCGCCGTTGGGCAGGGACGCGCATCATCTTCGGCCACTGGTCGACGCTCGGCTTGCATCAGGAGAACAACACCACCGCCATCGATACCGGTTGCCTGTGGGGCGGCAATCTCACCGCGCTGCGCCTCGACGACCACACCACCTTCACCTTGAAGTGCGCGGGTTACGCTGCCCCCGGCGGCGACTGAAATATGGCTGTCACAATTCCCCTGCATAGTCGGATCCCACAGATTGGGGATGCGCATCTGTTTGGTTGACCCGAACTGTCCTACAGCCGTTACGCTTTAGCCAGGAGGCACCTTGGGTAAACCGCTGGATGTACACGAAAAGAACCTGCGGCGCTGGCTCCAGCGCGAGACCTCTGCAACAGTCACGCCGCAACCTCTCACTGGACGGCTCATCATCCCCCTCGTGGCCGGCCTCGGCTATCACACCCGCACCCAACAGGGAGTCACCAGCCGCCTGGGGGAGTTCAACTATCTGCCCGGCGAACGGGTCACGTTCTGCATCGGCGATATCGAACTTCCTGCCGCCACTACCGGCCCGACCGTCACCCCCTACGACATGGGTAGCGCTCCCCATGAATCGCTCAATGCCATGCGGTTGTTACTGCTGTTTGCATCGCAGCGCAACATCGGGCGGTGGCCGACAGCCGCCAACGCGCACTGTGGTTCGATCAATTTTGCGCTTCCCCCGGAAACCTTTGCCCGGCAGCCCGCCGTGGTAAGGATGGTGCAGCGGCTGGGCTGCACGTTGCCGGATGAAAAAAGCGCGGGCGAGCTGCTTGATCAGTTGATCATCCGCCATATCCAGGGGGCCTATCTGGAGGTGGCGGTCACACTCTGGCACAACGCTGCCCCAACCAGTGCCTATCACTGCTCATGGGAGGAGCGCTGCAGTAGCGCGGCAGCGCACGCGGCTCGGCGAGGAAGCCCGCGACTGGGCGGAGCTTAGGAGGTTGCGCGCTCGTAAATGGTGAAGGTGCAGGCGTAGGCGTTCTTCTCATCCACATCGCACGACTCGCTCGCCACCGCATGCCACGCCTGCATGTCGAAGTGAGGAAACCAGGCATCACCCTCGAAGCAGCCGTGCACGTGAGTGATGTAGAGGCGATCGGCATAGGGGAGCATCTGCTCATAGAAGCTGGCGCCGCCGATGATGAAGATCTCTGGCGCAGCCCCCGCGGCCTGTAGTGCTTCGTCGATGGAGTGCACCACTACCGCGCCGGGGGCAAGATAGGTGGTGTCGCGGGTGATGACGATGTTGGTACGGTCCGGCAGCGGCTTGCCACCAAACGATTCGTAGGTCTTGCGCCCCATCACGATCGGTTTGCCGAGGGTATGACGGCGAAACCACTTCATATCGGCAGGCAGTTTCCACGGCAGACAGTTCTCTACCCCGATGAGACGCTGTTCGTCCATCGCCCAGATCAGCGAAATAATCGGTTTGCTATTCATCAAACGGCGACCGGCGCTTTGATGGCCGGATGACACTCATAGTCCACCAATTCGAAATCCTCGAAGCGGAAGGCGAACAGATCCTTCACTGCTGGATTGATCTTCATGCAGGGCAGTGGATGGGGCGCACGCGCCAGCTGCTCACGGGTCTGCTCCAGGTGGTTGAGGTAGAGGTGGGCATCACCCAGGGTGTGGACGAAATCGCCCGGCTGCAGATCGCACACTTGGGCGATCATCATGGTGAGCAGTGCGTAGGAGGCGATGTTGAACGGCACACCAAGGAAGATGTCGGCGCTGCGCTGGTAGAGCTGACAGGACAATTTGCCGTCGGCCACGTAGAACTGGAACAGGGTGTGGCAGGGGGGCAGTTTCATGTTGTCGACTTCGGCCACGTTCCATGCCGAGACGATCAGGCGGCGCGAGTCGGGGGTGTTCTTGATCTGCCTGACCAGCTGGCTGATCTGGTCGATGTGGCCACCGTTCGGCGTCGGCCAGGAGCGCCACTGGTGGCCATAGCCGGGACCGATGTCGCCCCACTGCTCGGCAAACGCCGCATCGTCACGGATGCGTGCCACGAAGTCGGCCAACGCCATGTGGTCACCGGTGGCCTTGACGTAGCTGGCGTGCGGCCACTCGTTCCAGATCCCCACGCCGTTATCGACCAGGTACTTGATGTTGGTGTCGCCGGCGAGAAACCAGAGCAGCTCGTGAATGATCCCCTTGAGGAACACCTTCTTGGTAGTGAGCAGCGGAAAACCGTCGGCGAGGTTGAAGCGCATCTGGTGACCGAACACGCTCAGGGTGCCGGTGCCGGTGCGGTCCTCCTTTTTGCTGCCGTGGTCCAGCACATGCTGCATCAGATCCAGATACTGGCGCATCGTGTTCTCTCGTTCGATTCAGTGGAATCGCGCCATTCTACGTTACTTCGCCGCCTCGGGCAGCAGCCCCTGCAGCTCCCTGGGTAACGCATAGTCCGGGTAGGCGGCGCGAAATGCCGCCAGCTCGCGCCGCACCGCGTCGAGCTCACCCTTCGCGTGCAGCGCCTCGATGCGCCTGAGCCACGGCTCGGCGGCTTCGACCCCCTCGCCACTTTTCTTTTCCGCCTTGGCCATGGCACGCGGCATGGCGCTACTGGCTGCGGGCTCGGCCTGCGACGCCATACTCCGCGCCCGCTCAGCCTGTTTTGATACCTCAAAGCCGGCGTCCAGCTGCACCCCAACTGAATCAGCCGCCGGTGCCATTGATGACGCGCTTTCTGCAGCGGCTTCGGCCGGCGGCTCGACACCCTGCACAGCCTCAGCGGGTTGGTCGGCAGACTGCATTTCTGTCTCTGCCGCTTTGGCCGGGGAGGGGTTGGCCCACGGCTCGGAATTCATGGCACGCCTGCGCGACGCTTTAGGTGCGGGGGGGGATGGCGTCGGAACTGCGGCGGGGGCGGGGACCGGCTCAGTCGGTGTGGGCGGGGCAGCCGCCACTTGTGGTTTCGAGGCCACCTCGCTCGCTTCAAGTTGGGCAATCTGTTGCTGCAACTCGTCGGGGGCCTGTTGCTGGCGCAGCAGCAGGGAGACGGCCAGCACCACCACCGCCGCCGTGGAGAGCGGCAGCCACCAGCGCTGCGCGCGATGTGTCGCATGGCGGCGCGCCGCCGCCATCACCCGCTCATCCAGATGCGCGGGCGGCTCCTGCTGCGCCGCGCGCCGGTAGAGGGCGCTGAGCGCGGGATCGTCGTGGCTGTCGTGTTCGCTCACAGGCACTCCTCCAGCAGTTCACGCAATTTTTTCATGGCGTAGCGCAGCCGGCTCTTGATGGTCTCGCGCCCGGCACTGACCAGTGCGGCGATCTGCTCCAGGCTCAGCCCCGACTCCTCCTTCAACAGGAACGCCTCACGCTGCTCGGCGGGCAAGCCATCGATGGCCAGCAACAATCGTTCGCCGCAATCGGCGTAATGCAACTGTTCATCGGGCGCTGGCGCATCGCTCGCCACCTCGGGCGGATCGTCCGCCTCCACCAGCTGCAGCGTCGCGCGCCGGCCGCGATCGATGAGCAGATGGCGTGCGATCTGATAGAGGTAGGCGCGGAATGCTCCCGGCGTTGCATCACTGAAGCGCTGCGAGGCGGTGATGATGCGCGACCACACCTCGTGATAGAGATCCTCCACCTCCGCCTTGCTGCGCAGCGAACGCAACATAAAGCGGTAGAGCGGCGCGCGATAGCGGGAATAGAGGGTTTCGAAGGCGGGCATCTCTCCGCCGAAATAGCGGCTGATGAGCACTTCGTCGCTGTCGTTACTGCTAACCACGCTATCGATGCCATAACCTGTAAGTCATCGCATCATCTTACCCTTCACACAGAAATGTCGCGACCTAATCAGATGCGGGGTTTCGTCCCCGCACGACGAGTCTCTTTCTTTGCGCGGCCAAAGAAAGAGACGTAAAGAGTCGCTCCTGCGCATCCATGCGCCCGCGACATTAGTACATCCTTGTACGTCAGGCCGCCCCATTCTTCCCTGTGCGAAGTGCAGGATGCACAAGTGCCGCGAAGCATTTATCCCCGCAGGGGGCATGGATGTGCGAGAGCGGCCGCTTCATTCCGGTCGGGTTCGTCAGACGGGCCATCCTTGGCCCGGCTGACGAATGGCACGCGTCCTCGACTGCTTGTTCCCGACGCAATCTACCGAGTACATCCATGTACTCGTGCGCGCCAGCGGGCTGTTCTTTCCTCCACTCCAGTGCTCGGGTGCGGCAAAGGGGGGCTACATCAACTTCACAGCTTCGTCTCGGTTACCTACTGAGTAATTCACAACGTCGCCGCCTGCCGCACCAACTGCAAAAACTCGCTGCGATAACCAAACGTGTCTTCACCGCGCGCACTGCGCGCCAGCTGCTCCACATCGGTGTAGCCAAACTTGCCGGTGTAACGGCCACCGCGCAGCAGCTGGCCAAAGGCGGCGACGGCGGCGCTGAAGCGGTAGCTTTCGCTGGTGCGCTCCAGCTTGGTCGCCATCTGCTTGGCATCGATCGGCTGGGTGATGAGCTGCGAGCTCTCGCCTTCGGGGGCCTTGTAGCGCAGTTTGAGGAAGGCCAGCTCACTACCTTTGCCACGCGCGGTTTCGGTGCTGCCATAACGCAGTGGATCGATCTGGCCCGGTTGCCCTTTCAAGGTGATCTCGTAGAGCGCGGTAACAGTGTGGCCCGCACCGATGTCGCCGGCATCCACCTTGTCGTTGTTGAAATCCTCGCGATTGAGCAGGCGGTTCTCATAGCCGATGAGGCGATATTCGCTCACCTGTGCCGGGTTCCATTCGATTTGGATCTTCACATCCTTGGCGATGGTCTCCAGCGTGGCGCTCAGTTCGTCCACCAGCACCTTGCGTGCCTCGTTGAGGGTGTCGATGTAGGCGTAGTTGCCGTTACCCTTGTCGGCGAGCTGCTCCATCAGCTGGTCGTTGTAGTTGCCCTGGCCGAAGCCGAGGGTGGTGAGGGTGATCCCCTTGCTGCGCTGCTGCTCGATGAGGTCGATGAGCTGCTCGTGGTCGACGGTACCGACGTTGAAGTCGCCGTCGGTGGCGAGGATCACGCGATTGATGCCGCCCTTGATGCGCGACGCCTCGGCCATGGCATAGGCGAGTTGGATGCCGGCCGAACCGTGGGTGGAGCCACCCGCTTCGAGGCGGTCGAGGGCGGTGATGATCTGCGCCTGGTGATCACCCGCGGTCGGCTCCAGCACCACCCCGGAGGCGCCGGCATAGACCACCAGCGTTACCCGATCCTGCGCGGTGAGCTGCTTGGTGAGCAGGCGGAAGGCAGACTTGAGCAACGGCAATTTGTCCGGATCACTCATCGAGCCGGAGACGTCGATGAGAAACACCAGATTGGCCGCGGGGCGCTCGCTCGCCGCAATCGACTTGCCCTGGATACCGATATGCACCAACCGCGTGTTGGCATTCCACGGCGTCGGCCCTACCTCGGTAACAAGACTGAACGGAGTGCCATCCCTGGGCTGGGCATAGTCGTAATCGAAATAGTTGATCATCTCTTCGACCCGCACCGCATCGCTCGGTGGCAGGCGCCCCTCGCTGATGGCGCGGCGCACCAGGGCATAGGCGCCGCTATCCACATCGATGCTGAAGGTAGAGACCGGCTCCTGCTGGGTCAGGTGGAGCGGATTGTCGGTAATGGGCGCAAAGCGATCGCGATTGGTAGGGGCGCTGGGCTGACGCACTCCGGCGAGGTCGCTTGCATAGGCGAGCGGCGCCTCGGCGGCCGGTTCACTCACCCGACGTTTGCTCTCGGCCTTGAGCACCCGCTCGGTCACCCTGGGCTTGCCGGGCTGCGTTGAGACAGGTTGCGGCGGCGCCACCACTTCCTGGCTTTCCAGCGCGTCGGGAAGGGCGCTGGTATCACGGTCATGGCTACACCCCGCGACACCGAGAAGCGTGGCCAGCAGCAGCGCCAGGGGGAGGGGAGCGGTGGAACGGAACATGGTTATTCTCCTTGTGGTTGGGTGTCATGAAGGAGAACGGGCGCGGCGGCTGCCTGGGGTTAACGGGGGAAAAATATTTTTTCCTTGGGCAATTCCGCCCAATCTGACGCACTGCACATGGCGAAGTGGGTAAAATGTGAGATTATTCGCAACTGCTTAAATCATTCCGACGTTTTCCGGCAACCCGTCACAATGCGCATGAACAGAGGTTCCTTAATTGAGCGATAGCACGAGCACCCGCCCGCGGCTTCTCGTGGTCGACGATTCACGACTGATCCGCGCCAGTTTTGTCAAATTTCTCGGCGAGGAGTTCGACATCGAACAGTGCGAGGATGGCGCGCAGGCGTGGGAGCTTCTGCAACAGGATCAGTCCTTTAACCTGATCTTCTCCGACCTGTCGATGCCAAACCTGGATGGTTACCAATTCCTGGAGAAGATTCGCGGCAGCGACAACCCCGAGATTGCCGAAATGCCGGTGATCATCGTCACCGGCAAGGAGGATGGCGAAGAGGCCAAGGAGCGCTTCCTCAGCCTGGGCGCCACCGATCTGGTCAGCAAGCCATTCCACTCCGCCGAGCTGGTGTCACGGGCGCGCGGCTATGCCGCCCTGCGCAAGAAGGTGGTGCAGCTGGAAAAGCAGGTGCCGGTCGACAAGCTGACCGGCCTTTCGACACGCGAATATTTCATGGAGCAGGGCGAAAAACACCTGGCGCTGGCGCGGCGCAACTACTACCGACTTACCGTCGCGCGTATCACCATTGCCAATCTGGCGCAGCTGAAAAACGATTTTGGCCCGCAGGTCGCGGCCAAAATGATTGCGGTGGCCGGCAAGGCGCTGGCCGACAACAAGCGCACCGAGGATGTGGCCGCCCACTTCGGTACCGGCCAGTTTGCCCTGCTGCTGCCAGGAACCGATCCGCAAGCCACCGCCCAGGTCTGGGCGCGGCTGCGCAACCGCATCGCCAACTTCCAGCTCAAGGTGGGGGAGCGGCTTGCCCAGATCAGCTTCGCCACCGGCCTCTCCTCCCAGAACATCGACGAATCGATCACGCAGTTCTCCCAGATGCTCTACCAGGCCGAAGAGGCGCTGCGCAAACCGGCTCCCGCCACTGAGGCCGTGCCTGCCATGGCGCCGGGACCCGTACCAGACGAAGAGCCTGCCGCCGCTACCCCCCCACCCGTGGAAGCGGCCGCCCACGCGCAGGTCAGCGTCGATGCCCTCCTCGGCCAGCTCAAGCGCCGTGAAGCCCCCTCCACCCCGCAGTTGGTTGCCGCCCTGCGCTCGCTGTTGCCCCTGCTTACCCTCGCCAATCGCCAATTCAAACTCGATATCGACAATGCCCTGGAGACGATCAGCGAAGAGGTGGTGAAGAAGTAACGGCTATCCAGAAAAGAGGCACGGCAGCGACCACTACAAGCCGCCAACGCTACCGAGGAAGGCCACAGGCGGCACCCTGCCAGTGCGATCAGCGGGCTGGTTTGCGATAGGCCAACAGCAGCAGGGTGAGGCCGGCGATGATGAGCGGCAGTGAGAGGAGCTGTCCCATCGTCACCCAACCGAAGGCGAGGTAGCCAAGGTAGGCGTCGGGCATGCGCACAAACTCCACCAAAAAGCGGAACAGCCCGTAGAAGAAGGCAAACAAGCCGGAGGCGGCCATCGTCGGGCGCGGTTTGCGACTGAAGAGCCACAGAATGGTGAAGAGCAGCGCCCCTTCGAGCAGCGCTTCATAGAGCTGCGAGGGGTGGCGTGGCAGATCGCCGCCGGTGGGAAAGACCATCGCCCACGGCAGGTCACTCACCTTGCCCCACAGCTCGCCGTTGATGAAGTTACCGATGCGCCCTGCGGCAAGGCCGATGGGCGCCAACACCACCACGAAATCGGTGACGGCGAAGTAGCTGATTTTGAAATGGCGGCCAAAAAACCACAGCGCGATCATCACCCCGATCACCCCGCCGTGGAACGACATGCCCCCCTGCCAGATGCGGAGCAGCATCAGCGGGTCATCCAGAAATGCCGAGAACTTGTAGAACAGGATGAAACCGATGCGCCCGCCGAGGATGACGCCGAGCGCCCCGTAGAAGATCAGATCATCAATCGCCTGCACACTCCACGGCGCACCCAGCCGCCGCGCCTCACGCCGCCCCAGCCACCACGCCATGGCAAAGCCCACCAGATACATCAGTCCGTACCAGTGGATGGCCACCGGGCCGATTTGAACTGCGATGGGATCGATGTTTGGGTAGTTCATGAGTGGTTATTCCATTTCGCTCAGTTGTTTGTGTGGCTGCGCCACGGTTATTTGATACAGAGAGCCGCCCCGCATCATATTAAACATGGCTATGCCACACAAAAACATCTATTCGGTCTACAGCAGCATCCAGTATGTGGCAACGCCACACCGCCTCAAACCAGCACAACTCTCCCCATCAGACACTTGATGTACTCCGTTTCCGGGATGGCCGGGTGGATCGGATGGTCGCCGCCCTGGTGCCCCTGCTCGATGATCTGCAAGCTGCGATCGAGGTGGCGTGACGACTGTTGCAGGATATCCATCAGGCTGTCGCGGCTCAGGTGGTGCGAGCAGGAAGCGGAGACCAGTATACCGTCCTTGCCGAGCAGCTGCATCGCCGCCTGATTGAGACGGCGGTAGGCCTCGCTGCCCGCCTTGATATCCTTGCGGCGCTTGATGAAGGCGGGCGGGTCGACGATCACCACGTCGAACTGTTCGCGTTCGGCGCGCAGCGCCTTGAGTGCCTCGAAGGCATCACCTTCAATGGTGCCCATGGATTCGCGCACACCGTTGAGGATGGCGTTGCGCTCCACCTGATCGAGCGCCGGCGCCGAGCTGTCGATGCAGAGCACCTCGCGCGCACCGGCTGCTGCAGCGGTGATGCCCCAGCCACCGATGTAGCTGAAGACATCGAGCACGCGTGCCCCTTTGGCGTAGCGCGCGGCGCGGGCGCGGTTGTCACGATGGTCGTAGAACCAGCCGGTCTTCTGTCCGGCGAGCGGCACCTCGAACTTCACGCCGTTCTCTTCGATGAGCACGCTCACCGGCACCTCGCCGTGGGCCACTTCGATACTCTCCGGCAACTCTTCCATGGCGCGCACGCTGCTGTCGTTGCGCAGCAGGATGGCGCGCGGCTTGAGCACCTTGAGCAGTGCCTCGACCACGGCCTGCTTGCGCAGCTCCATGCCGGCGGTGTTGAGCTGCGCCACCACCACATCACCGTAGCGATCCACCACCAGCCCCGGCAAAAAATCGCTCTCGCCGTAGACCAGGCGGTAAAACGGCTTGTCGTAAAGGCGTTCGCGCAGTGACAGAGCGATGTTGAGGCGATGCACCAGCAGCGACTTGTCGAGCGGTTGTGTAGCATCGCGGCTCACCAGTCGCGCACAGATCAGCGAATGTGGGTTCACATAGCCGCTGCCGAGCGGCTTGCCGTCGCTCGCCTGGATCACCACACCCTGGCCGGGCTCGAAGGCGGTGAGCGGCGTGCGCTCCACATCCACCTCGTTGCTGAAAATCCAGAGGTGGCCATTGCGCAGACGGCGCTCTTCGTTTTTCTTGAGGATGAGCGGGGCAAATTCCATGGGGGGTACCGCGAAGGGTAGAGGGAGGCTCCCGCCGCAGAACGGGAGCCGATTACTTAGAAGTGATAACCAAACTCTTCATGGAAGCGTTGTGCAAAGGCTTCCTTGGTGAAGTGGTGGTTCTGCGTGCCGTGATGTTCGATCTTGATAGCGCCCAGTAACGAAGCGATACGGCCGGTGGTCTCCCAGTCCATGTCGTTCATTAGTCCATAGAGCAGACCGGCGCGGAAGGCATCGCCACAACCGGTGGGGTCGGCGAGGCGCGCCGCCTTGGCGGGCGGAATGTCGATGCGGTGTTTGGCGGTGTAGATGGAGGCGCCTTGCGCACCGCGCGTGACGATAAGCGCTTTGAGCCGCTCCGCCAGTTCATGCGGCGACTTGCCGGTGCGCTCCTCCACCAGTTGTGCCTCGTAGTCGTTGACCGCCATCCAGGTCGCCTGCTCGATAAACTTCAGCAGATCATCGCCGTTGAACATGGGCAACCCCTGGCCCGGATCGAAGATGAAGGGGATCTCCGCCTCGGCAAACTGCGCAGCGTGCTCGATCATGCCATCGCGTCCATCGGGCGCAACGATACCAATGGTGACCCCCTTGGCATCAGTGACACGGTTCTCGTGGGCAAAGCTCATAGCCCCGGGGTGGAAGGCGGTGATCTGGTTGTCATCCATGTCGGTGGTGATGAACGCCTGCGCGGTGAAGGTGTTGTCGAACACGCGGATGTGGCTGATGTCGATGTGATGCTTTTCGAGCCAATCCTCGTAGGATTCGAAGTCGCGTCCCACGGTGGCCATCGGCAGCGGCTTACCGCCGAGCAGCTTCAGGTTGTAGGCGATATTGCCGGCGCAACCGCCAAATTCGCGGCGCATGTCGGGCACCAGGAAGGAGACATTGAGCATGTGCACCTTGTCCGGCAGGATGTGGTTCTTGAAACGGTCATGGAACACCATGATGGTGTCGTAGGCGATGGAACCACAGATGAGTGCGGACATGGTCGTTTTCCTTTGTTCTGTTTACTTGCCGAAACGATCGTAGAGGATGAAGCCCCACACTACCAGTACATTGATGATAGAGACCATCACCACCGCCGAGCCGAGGTCCTTGGCGCGACCCGACAGCACATGATGCTCGACGCCAATACGATCGACCACCGCCTCGATGGCGGAGTTGAACAACTCGAAGGCAAGCACGAGGATCAGACACCCTACCAGCAGCGCCCGCTCGATACCGTTCTGCCCCAGCCAGATGCCGAGTGGCAGCAACACCACCAGCGCCATCAATTCCAGGCGGAACGCCTCTTCGTATTTGGCCGCGGCCTTCAACCCCTGCCACGAGTAGATCAATGCCTTGAAGATGTGGAGCAATCCTTTGTGATCGGGCTTGTTGACCGGCGCTGTCATTTTGCAGGCTTCCAGGTGAGGTCGAGCTCACGCGCCGCCTTCACGTCATCGAGACGCTTTACCGGCATGGTGTGCGGTGCGCCACGCACGATTTCCGGCGAGGTGATCGCCTCCTCGCGGATCGCCTGCATCGCGGCAACGAAGGTATCGAGGGTCTCCTTGCTCTCGGTCTCGGTCGGCTCGATGAGCAGACACTCGGGCACCAGCATCGGGAAGTAGGTGGTTGGTGCGTGGTGGCCGTAATCGAGCAGCCGTTTGCCCACGTCGCGCGCGGTGACGTTGTGCTCCTTCGCCTCGCGCTTCAGGGTGAGGATGAACTCGTGGGTGGCGCGCCGCTCGGGGAAGGCCATTTCGAAGCCGACCTTCTTCAGCTCGGCCATCAGGTAATTTGCGTTAAGGGTGGCGAAGTCGGCGACGCGCTCCATCCCTTCCTTGCCGAGCATGCGCGCGTAAACATAGGCGCGCAGCAGAATACCGAGGTTGCCCATCTGTGCCGAGAGGCGGCCGATGCTCTGCGGCAGATCCTTCTCGGTGAGCCAGCGGTAGCGATCACCCTCTTTGCCCACCACCGGGATCGGCAGAAACGGCAGCAGACGCTCACCCACCACCACCGGGCCGGCACCGGGACCGCCACCGCCGTGCGGGGTGGAGAAGGTCTTGTGCAGATTGAGGTGCACCACATCGAAGCCCATGTCACCAGGACGCACCTTGCCGAGAATGGCGTTGAGGTTGGCTCCATCGTAGTAGAGCAGCCCACCCGCTTCATGGACGGTCTTCGCGATCTCCTTGATGCGGCGATCGAACACGCCGAGGGTCGAGGGGTTGGTAAGCATGATGCCGGCGGTCTGCGGGCCAACCACTTTTTTCAGTGCCTCGATATCCACGTCGCCAGTGGCATCGGTGGGGATCTCCCTCACCTCATAACCACACATCACCGCCGTGGCGGGGTTGGTGCCGTGCGCCGCATCAGGAACGAGGATCTCGCGGCGTGCATGGTCGCCACGTGCATCGTGATAGGCACGGATCATCGCCACGCCGGCGAACTCGCCCTGCGCACCGGCCATCGGTGTCAGCGAACACCCCTTCATGCCGGTGACGCTCTTGAGGATCTCCTGCAGATCATGCAAACAGGTCAATACACCCTGACCGTGCGTCTCGGTGGGCGCGAGCGGATGGCGCGCCAGAAAGCCGGGCAGCATCGCCAGCGTATTGCTGCCGCGCGGGTTGTACTTCATGGTGCAGGAGCCGAGCGGGTAGAAGTGGGTATCGATGGAGAAGTTCTTCTGCGATAGGCGCGTGTAATGGCGCACCGCCTGCAGCTCGGAAACTTCGGGTAGCGTGGGACGCGTTTTACGCAGCAGATTCTGCGGAATGTCGTCGACCGGTTGTGCACCGCTCAACTGCACGGTGTTGGTACGGCCCGCTTTTGACTGTTCAAAAATCAGCATAATCATTACTCACTTAAAAGACCGAGGCCTGAGCACTCGCGTCGTTCAAATCTGTTAAAAACCCAGCGCGGAAGGATCCTTCGGCTTGAGCTTGGTGCAGACGGGCTTGTCGCTGCGGCGCGAGATGATGCGCTCCATGTGGTTCACGAGGCAGTCGATATCTTCGTCGCTCTTGGTCTCGGTGGCGCAGATCAGCAGGCAGTTCTCCAGCTCGGAGTATTCGCTGCTCAGATCGAAACCGCCCAGCACATCCTGCACCGCGAGGGCACGCAGCACTTCGTTCACCGGCTGATTCAAACGCACTACCACTTCGTGGAAGAAGGGGCCGGTGAAGACGCGTTCGACGCCCTCAATCGCTGTGAGCCTGGCCAGCAGCTTGCGGGTATTGGCGTGGCTGCTCTGCGCTGCCTGCTCCAGGCCGGCGGGACCGATCAGCGCCATGTGTACGGTCGCTGCAGCGGCCATCAGCCCCTGGTTCGAGCAGATGTTGGAGGTGGCCTTGGCGCGGCGGATATGCTGCTCGCGCGCCTGCAGCGTCAGCGTGAAACCTTCCTTGCCGTCGAGGTCGACGGTGCGGCCAACAATGCGGCCGGGCATCTGGCGCACATGCTCTTCCTTGCAGGCCATCAGGCCGAGGTAGGGACCGCCGGAGGAGAGCGGTGCACCGAGCGGCTGCCCTTCGCCCACCGCGATATCGGCACCCTTGCTGCCCCACTGGCCGGGAGGAGTGAGCAGTCCCATCGCCACCGGATTGACCACGCCGATGGCGAGCATGTGGTTGGCGTGTGCCCAGTCGGTCAGTTCGTCGACCGGCTCGAGCACGCCGAAGAAGTTCGGCTGCGGGATCACCAGCGCAGCGAAATCCTGGCCTGCATATTTGGCAAGCGAGGCCGGATCAATACTGCCCTGCGCGCCATAGGGCAGCAGCTCCATTTCGATCCCCTGATTGCGCACGATGGCGTGCACCACGCGGCGCCAGACGGGATGCACGGTGACGGGCATCAGCACGCGCTTGCTCTTGCTCTTGCGGTTGGCGCGCACCGCCATCAGCACCGCTTCGGCCAACGCCGAGGCGCCGTCGTAGAGCGAGGCGTTGGCGACATCCATGCCGGTGAGGCTGGCGATCATCGTCTGGTATTCGTAGATGAGCTGCAGCGTGCCCTGACTCGCCTCCGCCTGATAAGGCGTATAAGCAGAGTAGAACTCGCCGCGCGTCACGATCTCCCACACCGCCGCAGGGATGTGGTGCTCGTAGGCACCGGCGCCGATGAAACAGAGCGGCTGGCCATCCTGCGCCGCGCGCTGGCGCATCAGGCGGCCAATCTCCATCTCGTTGAGGGCAGGCGGGATCGCCTCGATGCCCTGGCAACGCAGCTCCTGCGGAATTTCGTCGAACAACTGCTCGATGCGCTCGGCGCCGATGGAACCGAGCATCGCCTTAACGTCATCCTCGGTGTGGGGAATGAACGGCATGGTCTCTCTCTACTTTCGAAATAATTTAATGAGATTCTGAAGCGACAACAGCGTCATAAGCCGCCGCATCGAGCAGGCTGTCGAAGCCACTGCTGGCAGCAGGGGTCATGCGGAACAGCCACCCCTTGCCGTAGGCATCCTGATTGACCAGTTCGGGGGTCGACTCGGCATCGCTGTTGACGGCCGTGACGGTGCCGGCGATGGGGGCGTAGACATCGGAGGCGGCCTTCACCGACTCCACCACCGAGCACTCTTCACCGGCGGCCAGCTCGCGGCCCACTTCGGGCAGCTCGATGAAGACCAGATCGCCAAGCAGATGCTGGGCGTGATCGGTGATACCGACGGTGACGCTGCCGTCCGCTTCGCGGCGCGCCCACTCGTGGCTCTTGGTGTACTTCAACTCTTTCGGCGTGTTGCTCATGTTTGATTCCTTCTTCTCTTCGTAATTCGTATCAATTAATCGTTATAAAATTCGATCAAGGCGATGATGGCAAGGCGGAAATGAACGAAAAAGCAGAGTTTACATAAGA
>DASWUD010000224.1:0-10158 GCA_036401755.1 Gammaproteobacteria bacterium | reverse complement strand
GGAACTCTCCAATCTTACGGAGGCTGTACGAGTGGCGTCGATGATCACGGAAAGAGGATATTTACCCTCGACATTGGATGAATATTTAACAGAATTAATTTCCGACATTGGCGGTGTTCTGTATGAATTTAGCGTGTAGACGAAAATGGCGATGGCCAAAAGAATGCCGGTCGGCTTCATTTTTTTATCAAAACCATTTTTCACAGTTTTAGTCCCCAGTCAGCAACGCCACCCCCCATTTGGAGGGGCGATTGGATTCGAAGCAGCTGACTGGCGGTTTTTCACCAGAGCTTGTTCTCTGCGCAGTCAAGCGGGGGTTATTGTCCTCACGGAACATGTGTATATTAGCCTCGCCACAATTTATCTGGGCGAAGCCGTACCAACAATAAGCAATAGGGAGATTACCATGCTATTCAACAGGGCCCATGGGTGGCCATCCAATACTTTTGTAGTCGTCGCATTAAGCACCGCACTGCTTCTTGGAGGATGCGGTGGTGGTGATGACAGCGAAACAACCAACACCACAACCGCGCCGAGTCTCAAAGGGGCACTCAATGCTTCTATGCAGACTGTCCCGCTCATAAGCCATACCTTGACCCGCCAGGATGGCAGTGCAATTCAGAATGCAGCGATTGCATATGGCCTGCAAAAGAGTGGCGTGGCCGGCTTTAACGTGGCTGCAATCGGCGCAGCCATCGCGACTACTGACAGCAGCGGAGTTGCAACGGTAGCGGTGCCGGCCGACAGCTATACTCGCCAGATTGGCAATACCCCGAGCGATGCGGTGGTCGGTGAACACTCTCCTGTGAGCTATGCCACCACGGTTAATGGCAACGGAGAAAAGATCTACCACGCTGACAAATACACTTTTGACGTCACCTCAAACGTCAGCCTTGACTCGGTCACCCTGGAAATTTATCAAACGGATGCGGCGGGGAAGATCAATCGCGGTACAGGGGATTATGTGGTGCAGCCCATGGGCGGCACCATTGCACCTGACGTCAGAGCCCCCCTGGTATTCACCAAGACCAGACTTCCGGGCGCCGCGCAGAGTACCAGTATCGATGCGGAGCTCTTTGAGGGAACCTACCGAGTCGCCCTGCGCGCCACTGCCACCAACGCCAGCACGCGCATCGCCACCTACATATCACCGGTGATCACCGTCACTGGCCAGGGTGCGATTGTGCCAACGCCTGTCACACTTACCGCCGAGAGCGGCAATGAGCTTACCGTCATCCTGAACGACCACGATGCCGCTCCGCTCGAAGGCCGTAACATTTCGTTCCGTGACCGCAGCACCCGGATACTGCTCGATAACAAAATCACCAACGCAAATGGCGTCGCCTCGGTGATGGTAGGGACCAATCTGAGCAATGTGATTGCCGAGGTCAGCGATGCCGCCAACACGGGCACGGTGGCGGTCTATCAGTTCAACAACATCAGCACCACCAGCACGACCGTGCTGCTTCGCAAGCGTACCATCACGGGCAGGATCGCTCCCGTGGCCGGCGCCGCACTCGACAATAGTGCCGCTATCGTCGGAGCCTCCCTCAACACTGGGCTGGGGGTGAGCTACGATCGCGATAATCTTGCTGGCGCTGTTTTGACATCGGCAGATGGCTCAGGCACCTACTCCATCGACCTGTTTGGCGCCCCCGGTGCAGGACTCTCCTACAAGCTGCGGGCCGCCAATGTAACCGATATGCCCGACGTGACCGCGTTGCAGGTCACCGTTGCAGATAGCGATCTCACCGAGCAGAACATCACGGTGGCCCCCGGCGGTCTTATCCTGGGCAAGATCACCGATGAGGATGGCAGTGATCTCGCTGGCGTCACCGTCGCGGTGTATCGCATCGAAGCGGATGGCAAACCCATCCCTTTCAGCGAGGTAACCACCGACAGCAATGGTGAGTACACCGCCAAGGTAGCGTACGGCAAATACTTGCTGCTGGTGAATGGTGCTGTGAGCGATGGCATCGTGATCAGTTCAGCCGACACCACCTTCATCAAAAACATCAAGCGTTATCACTTGTCCGGACGCATCACCAAGAACCAGGAAGGTACGGCGTTCTCGGCCACCAGCGCCACCGTATATGCCGGTACGCAGTCGGCTGTTACCGATGGCAACGGTGTTTACTCGCTGACGATGATGGAGGGCAAGAACTGGATCTGTGCACGCCCCTCCACCAACGACGTGTCGTTCGGCTATACCTGCAAGCTTAACATTCTTGTCAACGACGCTTCGGTTGCCGCCACCCGGCAACAGTAATACGCGTTAGCGCACAAGCACCGCCTTTGACGGTGTTCCAAGGCCCGCCCCCGGCGGGCCTTGTCTTTATCGTCTACAAAAATTGTCTGAGGCGGATCGCCCCGTGGGGTTTTAGTTACCCGCGAACGCCTGCTGCACAAACGGCGGCAGCACCAGGGCGGCGGTGTGGATCGCCTCGCTGTAGTAACGGGTCGTGAAGGGGCGCTGACGCGCATCGGCCTCGCGAAAACCGCTGAAACTTACGTTCTTGCGCGCCATGGTGCAGCTCCACCAACCACTCGGATAGGTGGGCTGCGGAAAGTGCAGGGTGCTGAGATCGGCAAAGCCTGCGTCGCGCATCGCCCGACGCATGGCGATGGTGAGCTTGAGATGCAGCAGCGGCGATTCACTCTGATGGACCAGGATACCGTCGCTGCCCAGCGCGGCCAGACAGTCGCGATAGAAGGCGACGCCGAACAGCCCTTCGGCAGGGCCGATGGGATCGGTGCTATCGACGATGATCACATCGTAACTGCCGGGTGTGGCCTCCTTCACCCATTTGAGGCCGTCGGCGAAGTGCAGCCCGGCGCGTGGATCGTGGTTGGCTTCACACAACTCGGGAAAGAACTTCTCGGCGGCGCGCGTCACCCCTGCGTCGATATCCACCTGATCGACGCGCCCGATAGCAGGGTGGCGCAGCACCTCGCGCAACGTGCCACAGTCACCGCCGCCGATGATCAGCACGCGCTTGGGCGCGGGATGGGTGAACAGCACCGGATGGGCCATCATCTCGTGATAGAGGAAGTTGTCACGCTGGGTGAGCATGATGAAGCCATCGATCACCATCAGGTTGCCAAACCCTGCGGTGTGGTAGACCTCGATTTTCTGGAACGGTGTCTGCTCTTCATGGAGCTTCGCCGTATACTTCAGGGAGAAGGCCGAGCCATCCTGGGCGTTGAGTTCATTGAACCAATGGGCGGGATCGAGGGGCATGGCGCAATCGTCTTCGGGGATGGAGCGGCAAAGATACCCAGCCAGGGTGAGCTGTGCAACCGGTGCGGTCGTTTCACGGGCAGGAGGAGCAAACACGATGAGCGAGTGGAGTATCGACAAGGCACAGGAGCTCTATAACGTGGCCCACTGGGGCAGCGGCTATTTCGCCATCAACAGCGCCGGCCATCTCACGGCCCACCCCGATCGCGACTGGTCGCGCGGCATTGACCTCTACCATCTGGTCCACGAGGCCCAGGCGAACGGCCTGCGTCTGCCGCTGCTGGTGCGCTTTACCGGCATTCTGCGCGATCGTGTCCAAACCCTGGTCAGCTCCTTCAAGCGCGCCATCGATGGTGAGGCCTATGAGGGACGCTACACCGCGCTCTATCCCATCAAGGTCAACCAGCAACGCCATGTGGTCGAGGAGCTGTTGCGCGGTGGCGGTGACGCCATCGGTCTGGAGGCGGGCAGCAAGCCGGAGCTGATGGCGGTGCTGGCGATGGTGCCGCACGGTGGGGTGATCGTCTGCAACGGCTATAAGGATCGGGAATATATCCGCCTCGCCCTGCTCGGCAAGGCGATGGGCCACCGCGTCTACATCGTCATCGAAAAACCGGGCGAGCTCGATCATGTGCTCGCCGAGGCCAAGCAGCTCGGCATCGAGCCGCTGCTAGGCATACGGCTGCGCCTTGCCTCCATCGGCACCGGCAAGTGGCAGAACTCGGGTGGCGAGAAATCGAAATTCGGTCTCTCCTCCAGCCAGCTGTTGCAGGCGATCGAATTGCTGCGTAACCACGGCATGCTGCACTGCCTGACGCTGCTGCACTGCCATCTCGGTTCGCAGATCGCCAACATCCGCGACATCCAGCGCGGCATGCACGAGCTGGCGCGTTACTACGCCCAGCTGCACGCCATGGGCATCGCCCTTGAGGTGCTCGATGTAGGGGGCGGACTCGGCATCGACTACGAAGGGAGCCGCTCGCGCAGCGCCTGCTCCACCAACTACAGCGTGCAGGAGTACGCCAACGATGTGGTGCACGCCATCAAGGAGCTCTGCACTCTGGAGGGGCTGCCCCAGCCCGACATCTTTTCCGAATCGGGGCGCGCTATGACGGCGCACCACGCGGCGCTGATCACCAATGTGATCGACAGCGAACAGGTGGCACGCCCCGCACGGATCGCCCAACCTGCTGCCGAGGATGCGCTGCTCCTCCACAACCTCTGGTATGGCCTGGAGTCGTTGCAGCGCCACCCCTCGGGACGCTCGGTGGCCGAGGCCTATCACGATGCGCTGCACTGGCTCGGCGAGGCGCAGGGGATGTTTGCCCACGGCCTGCTCGACCTGGAGCAGCGCGCCCGCGCCGAGGCACTCTACTTCGCCACCTGCTGGGAGGTGCTGGCGCAACTGCCGGCCAGCGCGCGTGCCCATCGCGAGATCCACGACGACCTCACCGACCGGCTGGCGGACAAATATTTCTGCAACTTCTCGCTGTTCCAGTCGCTGCCCGACATCTGGGCCATCGAGCAGATCTTTCCCATCATGCCGATCCATCGCCTGGGCGAAGCCCCCACCCGACGCGGCATACTGCATGACATCACCTGCGACTCCGACGGACGGGTCGATAACTACGTCAGCGGCACTGGACTGGAGACGACCCTGGCGCTCCATCCGCTACACGCCCACGAGCCCTATCTGCTCGGAATGTTTCTGGTGGGTGCCTATCAGGAGATCCTCGGCGACCTGCACAACCTGTTCGGCGATACTGACGCGGTCAATGTCGAACTGAATGAGGATGGCAGCTATCGACTGCTCGCTGCGCAAGAGGGCGAGAGTGTGGAGCAGGTATTGCGCCACGTGCAGTTCGATGCAGCGCAACTGTTGGAGGGTTATCGCGCCAAGCTGGCGCGCTCCGGGCTGAGCGCGGCGCAACAGACAGAATATATGGAGCAGCTGCGGATCGGCATGACCGGCTATACCTATCTGGAAGAGTGAACCGGCTAATCTCACCGGCCCGCCAAAAGAAAAGGGCCGCCACGTTGCCGTGGCGGCCCTTTTTTTCAGGCAGCGCGCTTAGAACTTGAACTGCGCACCGGCCGAGAGGTGCAGGCTGTCGTTGCTGACATCAAACGCCGTCAGTTCGGCCATCAGGTTGAGGTTGGGGCTGACCTTGAAGACCGCACCACCGCCGACGGCGGGATTGATCTCGGAATCGGAGACACTGCTGCTATAGCAGCCGCCCCACGAGTAGCACGAGTCAAAAGAGACCGTATAGTTGTGGTAAACCAGACCCCCACGGCCGCGCACGTCGATCTTCGGGTGAACCGGGATGGTAAATACCGCGAAACCGCCCAGGTTGAAGTAGTCGTAATCAACAGAGTAGTGATAAGTACTCGTGGAGTAGTTGTATTCAGGGTTGACGACCGACTTGGCGATCTCCGCTTCCCAGCCGAAATATTTGTGCACGGCCGGCAGGGTCATGCCGAAGGTGCCGACCAGGGTGATGCCGTTATCGAAACCGGAGTAGCCGTATCCATTGTAGGTGTTGGAGTAGCCGATGTCGGAGACGGCCAGCTGAACATTGGCGTACGATTCGGCGCTGGCCGGTGCGGCCATGACGATGCCGGTGGTGATGAGGGCCGCGGCAACAGCGGTTTTGATCTTGTTGTTCATGACAATCCCCTTTCTAATTGGAAATACGAAAATTCGGCACGTTATTGGAGCCGAAGGGGGCTACAGCAACCGAGAGTTGCGTCACATTGCCCAAATTTCGTTCTAATAAAAAACAACGTCAAGGAACTTCTGGAAAAGTGCGCAAGCGTTAAGTCACGAGGTTCCCCTCAGCTCTTCTCCCTGAGCGTCACAAAGGCGATGTTGTGCTCCTGCAACTGCCGTTTGGTGCGGTCGAGTTGGCGCATGTCCTTGACCGGTCCGATGCGCACCCGGTGCCAGGTGTTCTCCTTATCCACCGTCACTGTCTGGATGGATGAGACGAAACCGAGCATTGCCAGCTCTGCCTTGCGTCCATCGGCCTCCTCCATCTTGCGGAAGGCGCCTACCTGCAGATAGAAGGTACCCGGGGTGGCGATAGTCGCGGGTTTACGTGCCTCCTCCTCGGTAACCACCACCTCGTACTGCGGCAGAATTTTGTAGAAGTCGTAGTTGACTGCCGGCTTCTCCGGCTGTTTCTCAGCCTGCTCGGCAGGCTTTGGCGTCGGAGCGGGCTTTGGGGTAGGGGCAGGTTTTGTCGAGGCCACCTCTGCCTTGGGCGCCGTTTTCTCAGTGGGTCGTTTGCTGGTGGCGGTAGCAGCGGCGGGAGCGCGCTCCTTGGGGCTGGGTGATTTGGCCTCACTGGCCGGCTTGCCCCTGTCGGCCGCAGGAGGGGTGGCAGGCGCCTCGAACCGTACGAGAAAAACCAGAAAGGCGGCGAACAGCCCCGCCAGCACGCCGGTGACGAGCCACACCCAACCGGGAACCCCACCCCCTTTCTTGGCGCCGCCGCGGCGGCTGGCGCCGCTACTGCGTGGTTTTCTGGAACTGTTGCGCTGCGCCATCGGTTACATGCTCTCCGGGGCCGAGACACCGAGCAGCGCCAGGCCGTTGGCGAGCACCTGGCGGGTGGCGTTGATCAGGGCAAGGCGCGCATCGCGCAGCGCCACATCATCAACCAGGAACTGGTGGGCGTTGTAGTAGGTGTGGAAGGCGTTGGCCAGTTCGCGCAGGTAGTGGGCGAGCTGGTGGGGTTCATGGTTGAGCGCCGCCGCCTCCAAAACCTCGGGGTAGCGGGTCAGCGCCTGGATCAGCTCCTGCTCGTGCGTTTCGCTGAGCAGGGACAGATGCTTGAGCCCGGCGGGTTGATCGTAACTGAACCCCTTCTCGGCGAGCTGGCGCATCACACTGGCGATACGCGCATGGGCATACTGGATGTAGTAAACCGGATTGTCGGCGCTCTGCGACTTGGCGAGGTCGAGATCGAAATCCATGTGCTGTTCACATTTGCGCAACACATAGAAGAAGCGCGCCGCGTCATTGCCCACTTCGTCGCGCAGTTCGCGCAGGGTGACGAAGGAGCCGGAGCGGGTCGACATCTGCACCCGTTCACCACCGCGATAGAGGATGGCGAACTGCACCAGCAGCACATCGAGTTTGCTGGGGTCCTGGCCCATCGCCTGCAGCGCCGCCTTGACGCGCGGCACATAGCCGTGATGGTCGGCCCCCCACACATCGATGACGCGATCAAAGCCGCGCTCCAGCTTCTCCATGTGGTAGGCGATATCGGAGGCGAAATAGGTCTTCACCCCATTGTCGCGCACCACTACGCGATCTTTCTCGTCACCAAAGGCGGTAGTGCGAAACCAAAGCGCCCCCTCCTGCTCGTAGATGTGGCCGGCCGCCTGCAGACGCCGGATGGCGTCATCGACCTTGCCGCTCGCCACCAGTTGACGTTCCGAATACCACTGCTCATAGCAAACACCAAACTCCTCCAGGTCCTGTTTGATGTCGGCGAGAATGGTATCGAGCCCGGTGTCGAACACGGTGCGGTAGCCCTGTTCTCCCAACAGGTGTTTGGCGCGGGCAATCAACGCATCGATGTAGAGCTCCTTGTCGCCCCCCTGCGGCTCGTCCGGCGGCAGCTCGGCCAGCACAGTGGCGGCCGGGTGGCGGAAGGCGTCGCCGTGGTTGCGGTGGACAGTCGCCGCGATATCCCACACGTAGTCGTCGCTCTTGTAGCCGTTGGCGGGGAAGGGCAGCTGCTCGCCGGCCAGCTCCAGATAGCGCACCCAGACGCTGGTGGCGAGGATGTCCATCTGCCGCCCGGCGTCGTTCACATAATATTCGCGGTGCACCTGATAGCCGGCGGCGGCGAGCAGGTCGGCCACCGCCGCGCCATAGGCCGCGCCGCGGCCGTGGCCCACATGGAGCGGCCCGGTGGGATTGGCGGAGACGAACTCCACCTGCACCCTTTTGCCTGCGCCGACGGTGGAGCGGCCGAATGCCTCGCCCGCCTCCAGGATCTGGCCGACCACCGACAGAGAGGCGGCCGGCGACAGGGTGAAATTGATGAAGCCGGGGCCGGCGATTTCGACCTTGCTTACCTGCTCCGAGACAGGCAGCGCGGCGACGATCTTCTCCGCCAGCTCGCGCGGCTTGGCGCGCGCCAGCTTGGCCAGCACCATGGCGATGTTGCAGGCAAAATCACCGTGCGACTTGTCGCGGGTACGTTCAATGGCGATCTGCTGCGGCAGATCGCAGCTCAGGGTACCGTCAGCGCGCAGGGCTTCCAGCGCAGAAAAGAGCAGCTGTTGCAGGTGGTATTTCATGGAGTCCGTCTTTAATCAGGGGCGAGCGATGGGTGCCGTTTGGCAAACTTGAGCGCTTATTATCCCCGGAATCGTCCCGCTATGTAATAGCTCATTGACGTGAAGATTGACAGCCGGGCAGCGGCAGCGGCACGGAATCACCCGCGAGGGTCTCCGGCTGCAGGGTGACGTGCTCGATGTGAAACTGCTCTAGCAGAAGGTCCTGAAGCGCGGCGAGGGTGTTCTCCCAACACGCCATGTCGGTGATGATCACATGGGCCGACAGAGCAACGTGGTGGCTGGAGAGGGACCAGATGTGCAGATCGTGCACCGACTTGACACCATCGACCTGGGCCAACGCCTTGCCCACCTCCTGTAGCGACAGGTGTAGCGGCACCCCCTCCATCAGGCCGTGCATCGATTCGCGCAGCAGGCGCAGGGTGGAAACGAGGATCAATGCGACGATAAACAGCGAGAGGAGCGGATCGATGGGGGTCCAGCCTGTGTAGTAGATCACCGCACCGGCGATCAGTGCCGCGACCGAGCCGAGCAGGTCACCCATGACATGCAGCAGTGCGGCACGGGTGTTGAGGTCCCCCTCACCGCGGCTCAACACCCAGGCCACTGCGATGTTGATGACCAGGCCGATGAGTGCCACTGTGGCCACCACGCCCCCCTCGACGGGCTGTGGCGACAGCAGCCGGTTCACTGCGGAGACGGCGATGGCTACCACGATGAGCAGCATCAGGGCTGCATTGAACAGCGCACCGACGAATTCGGCGCGCCCCAAGCCATAGGAGTGAAGGTAGGAGGGTTTGCGCAGGGCCACGACGGCCGCCAGCGCCGCAACACCCAGGGCAAAGGAGTCGCTCACCATATGGCCGGCGTCACTGAACAAGGCCAGTGACCCCGACCACCAACCGGCGATCGCCTCCACCAGCGAGAAGGCGAGTGTCAGTGCCAGGGAGAGCAGCAGCAGCGAACCGGTGCTGTGGTGGTGATGGGAGTGATCGTGATGGTGTTCCAACGCATACCCCGACGAAACGGACGGGTGCCTGCGCCGGCAGGCACCCTGGTTGTCAACACTCGTTACCGGCTAGTTGCGCTCACCCCTCCTGCCAGGCTTGCCGTCTTCCCCCTCCTCGTCGGCGCCATCACTCTGCTTCTTTTTCGCCGGGCGCTTGTTCTGCTGCGGCTGCGCCTGCGGTGCAGGGCGGCTATTGCCGGCGGAAGCGGGCGCGCGCTGCGGCGCGCCATCGCGTGAGGTAGGTGACGCGGGCCGCTGCCTCTCACGCAAGGCGGGGGGCTGTTGCCCGTTGTCACGATTGGCGGCTGGTGCTTCGGGGCGCCGCTCTTCGCGCTGGCGCAGGTTGCCATTTACGCCGTTGCGGGGGTCACGCTGATAGGCGGGGGGCTGATTGCGCTCCTGCTCACGCACGGGTTCGCGGCCAAATGCCGGAGGCTGATTGCGTTCATGCTCCTGCTCCTGCTGATAGGCGGGGGACTGATTGCGCTCCTGCTCGCGCACGGGTTCGCGACCAAATGCCGGAGGCTGATTGCGGTCACGCTCCTGCTCCTGCTGATAGGCGGGGGACTGATTGCGCTCCTGCTCGCGCACG
>DASWUD010000223.1:0-17894 GCA_036401755.1 Gammaproteobacteria bacterium | reverse complement strand
CGGTGAATCGCTTCACCGGCACGCCGCTACATTTTTTCTACCCCCCTCCCCTCAAAGCGTCGATTGACCGCCAATGCGGTACCAGTCGAACTTGCGTGTCACCAACATCACAATGGCAAGCACCGCGAAGATGAGCAGGCTGCCCATCAACAGCGCATTATCCTCCGAGCGCAAAATGGCGTAGAGCATTGCGTAAAGCAGCAGCAGACCACCCGTGATCGCCGCCCCGCGCGCCGTGCTTGCCAGCACACCGCTCACATACACGCCGATCAGCAGCGTCGAGGAGAGGGCCGCGCCCAAATAGGCCCAGTGGAAGGCCACGTGTTCCGAGAGCGACACCAGCAGCAGGTAGAAGAGCGTCAGTGCCGACCCCACCAGCAGATATTGCATCGGGTGGAGACGCAGCTGCTTCATCACCTCAAACAGGAAAAAGGCGACGAAGGTGAGCACGATGAAGAGGATCGCATATTTCACCGCCCGCTCGGTCTGCTGATAGATATCGACCGGATTGACCAGCGACACCCCGAAGGTGTTGCCGGAAAACTCCTGGCAATTTCCCGCCGCGCAGTCACTTATGATGCGCGGCATGTCGCTGGAAAAGGAGGAGACGCGCCACTGGGCACTGAACGAACGGGGGTTGATGGTGCGCGCCGAAGGGAGATAGCGCCCGATAAAGCTGGGGTGGGGCCAGGCCGCCTCCATATCCACCTGGGTGGTGTTGCCCACCGGTGAAAACTCGATGGTCTCCATGCCGTGCATGCTCATGTCGAAGGAGAAGGGGTGGCGCTGTACCAGGTCAGCCGACAGCTCCCCTACCACGGCGTGCATGCCACTCTCCAAATTATCGATGGCCGAACCCGACACGAAGCGTGTCATCCTGCCCTGCCAGGTAAGCTCCGGCTGTACCACCACACCACGTATATCGGTCACCACTACCGACAGGTAGGCATTGCCGACGGTGATGTTCCCCTTGCGCGCCACCAGTTCCACCAGCGGCTTGGTATCGAACACCCCTTCGAGATGCATCTCGCTGGTGTAGACCGGGATCGAATAGAGGCCGCGGCTGCGGTTTTCGGTGGCGACCTTCGCGGTGACGTTCAACTGGTCAGGCAGCAGATAGAGATGATTGCGCGTGATGTAGCTCTCCTCCTTGTATCTCTTCAGATTTTCATCCCACACCGAGCGCGTCTCTGTCTCCGAATAGGGAACCACCAGCAGTGGGCCGAGCAGCTTCTGCGCCCCGGTCCAACTCTCGGCGATATCCTGACGGGTCTCGGCCCGGTAAAAGGTGCGCTCGCTGATGACACCGCGAATCATCGCCAGTGGAATCAACAGTAACAGCATCAATAAGGTGATGATCAGAACTTTGTAGTTAAGCAGCTTGCCCATGGTAATCCTCCTCGGTTGAATGGTCGGGGAGAACTGTAGCGAGGGCGTGTGGAGATTTTATGTGGGGAGTGTGTGGCGAGTGTGAGGGAGTGGATTAGGGTGCGCTTTGTCGTACCGGCAGGCGCAGCCGCGCCCGGGTCCCCCCCTCGGCCCGGCTGTCGATCGCGATTTCGCCACCGTGCAGCAACACCACCTCGCGCACCAGCGACAGACCGAGTCCGGTGCTCTTCTGCCCGCCATCGGGGCGGGGCAACGAATAAAAGCGTTCGAAGATCCGCTCCCTGGCGTAGTCGGGGACGCCGGGGCCCTCATCGTCGATCAGCAGCTCAACGCTATCTTTGTTGGTCGTTCCGCTCAGGGTAAGGGTAGCACCCACCGGACTGAAGCCAATGGCGTTGTCGAGCAGATTGCTGAGCGCCTGCTGCAACAGGAACCGCTCTCCCTCGACGCTGAGCTCATCAGAAAAATCACTCACCAGAGTGAGCCTCTTCTGCAGCACCATGGGGTTTTTGTCCGCCACCAGTTGCGAGACGAGGCGCCGCAGCGAAATGGTTTCCAGATGTTGTGGGCCACTGCGCTTCTCCACTTCTGCCAGGTTCAGCAGCCGCTCCACGATCTGTCCAAGACGGGCGCTTTCGTTGCGGATATTGGCCACAAAGGCCATGCGCCGCTCCGCGGGCATCGTCTCCTGCAACAGTTCGGCAGCCCCCTGGATCGCCGCCAGGGGACTTTTCAACTCATGGGTCAGGGTGTGCAGATAATTCTCCACGTAATCCTTTCCTTCGAGCCGGGTGCGCATCGCCTCCATCGCCTCGGCCAGCTGCGCCAACTCCCGTTCATGGAGCTTTGGTACCGCCACGCGCCGCCCCTCCTGAACAGCGCGCGCATAGCCGGTCAGCTTGCGGATCGATTGGGTCAGGCCGTAGGTGAGCAACAGGCCCACCAACAGCGCAGCAAGCAAGATCCACATCCCCTTCTGTTCGATATTTTCGCGCGCGGCCTGCACAATGGGATAAACCGCGACACTGGGCTTGCCGACGGTAAGCACGCCGATGAGACGCTCGTCATAAATGATCGGCGCCGCTACATACATCACGCTGCTGAATTCGTCGGCCGGGTCGTCACGGGTGGTGCGGGCGCCATATTTGCCGTGCAGGGTCAGGTAGACGTCGTTCCAGCGTGAATAGTCCTTGCCGAGGTCGCGCCCGCGCGAATCGTAGATGACCGTGCCGCGCTGGTCGGTGATATAGACGATGAGTGAGGGATCGCGCTCTTTCATGAACCAGATGCGCGCATCGAGGGGGCGTCCAGCGTAACGCTCCATCATGGTCGAGAACTCGCCACTGGCGACGCGTCCATCCCGTACCTCCGCGGCCACCTGCACCGCCATCAGATTGGCGGTATCGACCAGCACCTCTTCCAGCGACTGGCGCATGCCCGGCACCAACTCCGCGGTAAAGGTGCGCACCACGAAGCCGATGGCGATCCCCACCAGCAGGAAATATCCCAGAAAGAGCCGACCGCTAAGATTCACGTACGCTGCCGCTCAGGCTGTAGCCCATACCACGATGGGTGTGAATAGGATCGGTGTCGCCATGCACCGCCGAGAGCTTGGCCCGCAATGTTTTGATGTGGGTATCGACGGCCCGCTCCAGGCTGGTGTCGGGTTCACTCCAGACATGATCCATGATCTGGCCGCGGCTGAAGATCCGTTCCGGCTGTTGCAGAAACAGCGCCAGGATCTGATATTCGTAATGAGTCAGCTCCAGTAGTGTGCCGCGGTAGCGGATGCGCCCCTTGCTGCGTTCGATCACAAACTCGGACTCATCCACCGAAGCTCCCTGCCCGCTGCGCCGTAAAATCACCTTGACGCGCGCCGCCAGTTCACGTGGACTGAACGGCTTGCTCACATAGTCGTCGGCGCCGATCTCCAGCCCCACGATGCGATCGATCTCATGGCTGCGTGCGGTGAGAAAGATGAGCGGTACATTCGAATGGCGCCGGATCTCCTTGCAGAACTCAAAGCCGTTGCCATCGGGCAGGCCGACATCGAGGATGATCAGCGCGACATCCTCATGCTCCTGCAGGTAGCAAACGCCCTCCCGCCCCAGACTCTTCCAGACACAATGGAATCCTTCACTCTCCAGGGCATAGAGCACCGTATCGGCGATGGAGGATTCATCCTCAATTAGAAGAATGGTCGACATGGCTAGCCCCGTGGCATCGTTCGTTGCACTGGCAAGGTGGGGAAGTAAAAAAGTTTTATGATTCCATTCTCCACTACATATATGACTATGGTGCCTCCGCCAGCACGATAGCACGGCGCGGCGCAGGATAGCCCTCGATGGTCTTCGAGTGGTCGTGGGGATCGAGATAATCGGCAAGCGATTCAAAGCGCATCCAGTCGGTAGTGCGCTGCTCTTCACTGGTTGTGGCGGTCACACCGATAATCCGTGCGTGCTGGAATCCGGCCCGGCGCAGCCACGCCACGAGCGTTGGCGCAGAGGGTAGGAACCAGACGTTCTTCATCTTGGCGTAGCGCCCCTCGGGAACCAGCACGGCGTGTTCCCCGCCCTCGATCACCAGTGTCTCCAACACCAGTTCGCCGCCACTGCGCAGCATACCGCGCAGCTCTGCCAGGTGGTCAAAGGGGGAGCGGCGGTGGTAGAGCACCCCCATGGAGAAGATGGTATCGAAGGCACGGGTGTTCTGCGGCATCTCCTCCAGCGTCAGCGGCAGCAGATGTGCCGGCAACTGGCCAAGAAAGTGTTTGATCACAAGAAACTGCATCACATAGAGCAGGGTCGGATCGATCCCCACCACCAGGCGCGCCCCGGCACCGACCATGCGCCAGCAGTGGTAACCATTGCCCGCCCCCACATCCAGCACCAGACGCCCCTGCAGCGGCTGGATCTGCTCCTTCAGGCGGTTCCATTTCAGATCAGAGCGCCATTCGGTATCGATATGCACCCCATGGATGGTGAAGGGACCCTTGCGCCAAGGATGAAATTCGCACAGCTCCTCCACCAGGAGCTCGCGCAATGCCGCATCAACGGGTGGATTGACGGTGATGCTGTCGCTGTTGAGCAGAACCTCGCTGGCCGGGATGCGGGGCAGGCTTCGCAGTGTCTCCAACCAGCGCGGCATATCGCCATGACCGGCGGGTGCCAGCTCGCGCTCGATGTGCTGGCGCAGGACCGTGATCCACGGCGCCAGTGGGGTCTGCATCAGTGCTGCATAGAGATCGTCGTAATCGTTCATGCGAAGGCGACGAGCGAGATGAAGTTGAAACACTGAAACCAGAGGTGGCTGCGCGCGAAGCCGGCTTCACCGAGGCGCTGGCGGTGTTGCTGCAGCGTCTCGGGGATCAGCACATTCTCCAGTGCGGTGCGTTTCTGGCTGATCTCCAGTTCGCTGTAGCCGTTGGCACGTTTGAAATCGAGGTGCAGGGCGCGCTGAAACTCATCTTCTTCCGTCGTGTCGAAGACAATCTTCTCAGAGAGGATCAGCACGCCGCCCGGGCGCAGGCCGCTGCGGAACCGGCTTAGCAGTTCAAGACGATGTTCGGGAGCGATAAATTGCAGGGTGAAGTTGAGCACCACCACCGAGGCATTGCTAATCGCGATGTTGCGAATATCCTCACAGCGTACCTCGACAGGGACCCCTCCAGCCGCCGCGGCTACATTGGCCCGGCACCCCTCCACCATCGCCGGAGAGTTGTCCACCGCGATAATGGTGCAGTCGCGCTGCCCCAGACAGCGGCGCATGGAAAGTGTCGAGGCACCGAGCGAACAGCCAAGATCATAGAGGGTAGTGCCGGATTGCGCGTAGCGCTCCGCCAGCAGGCCAATCATGGTGACGATGTTGCCGTAACCCGGTACCGAGCGGCGGATCATGTCGGGAAATACCCGGGTCACCGCCTCGTCGAAAGCGAAATCGGCCAGCAGTTCGTGGGGTACGGAGAAGAGGGAGTCGCGGGTCATGGCGTATCGTGAGGCACAGTAAAGTTGGGACCATTTTATAGGAGCGAAAAACGGAAGTCCCGGCCGGCGTCAAGCGACGGGCCCATGCACCGGCTTAGCTACTAAAAAACCTTGTATTTTGCCGGCTGCTTCACCCTATAATCGCGGCACAGGACAAAATAACAATCTGCATGATGCCGCTGACAAGAGTCCCCGCGTTCCACCGACTGGCTGCCGTAATGGCGGCGGTGCTCTCTACCTGTGCCGTGAGTGCACGCGCCGATGAGATCTTCAAATATGTGGCGGCCGACGGTACTGTTACCTACAGCGCCTTCAAACCCCAAAGTGGCAGCTTCAAAAAACTGGAACCGAGCTGTCTGCTCTCCTACATCGGCTGCGAACAGTCCCATGCCGACTGGAGCCACGTACCCCTTAACCACGCGGCCTATCGCCAGCTCATCACCGACACGGCCTCCCGCCACGGTGTCGATCCCGCCCTGCTGCGCGCCCTGATCCACGCCGAATCCAACTTCAACCATCAGGCGCTCTCGCGGGCGGGGGCGCAGGGGCTGATGCAGCTGATGCCACAGACGCAGAAACAGTTCGGGGTAAAGGATCCCTACAATGTGGGGGAGAACGTCGAGGCCGGAACCCGCTTGCTCAAGCGGCTGCTGGTAAAATACCGCAACGATTTCAAGATGGCCGCGGCGGCCTATAACGCGGGAGAAGAGGCGGTAGAGCGTTACCGGGGTGTGCCGCCTTATGAAGAGACGCAGAACTATGTGCGGCGCGTGAGCCAGCTCTACAGCCGCTACCGCTCTTAACCTGCCGGGGGCTAACCCGGCGTGCGAACAAAACGCTTGAAGATGCTGACCAGGGCGCTCTGACTGTCGGCATTCCCCGCATAATTCTCGCCGCGATCCACAATGTGGCATACCGCCCCGGCCTGCTGGAACTTGTCGACCAGCCGCTTGGCATCGGCACTGCTACCATAACGCTTGAGCATCACATCGACTCTGCCAAGCAGGTCGTTGGCCTTCACCTCACTGATGCCGACGCCCAGAACCAGATTGCTCAATACCGTCTTCCTGTCCATCCCTGGCATGAGCTCGCCGGTAAAAATGACATGGTAACGTTTGTCGCTCATTATTCTTCTCCAACCCGGGAAAGGCGGGCATGCCCCTCTTGCTGTGTGGTGGTTACGTCATCCCTAGTTTTCGGCGGATTATACGCCAGAATCACAACACGGAGCGCACGCCCAGCCTTTTTCTACCGGCAGAGAGCCCTAGAGTTCAAAGGCCTCGATGGTCTCCGCCTCCTCCCGGCTCGCCGCCAGCCACTCCTGGATCGCAGGCAGTGACGTAATGGCATCGGCGTAGGCGCGCGCCGCCCCCTCCAGCACCACGCCATAGGTCGCAAAGCGCAGCACCACCGGCGCAAACATGGCGTCGGCGATGGTAAAACCGCCAAAGAGAAACGGACCGCCTGCGCCAAACCGACTACGGCAACTGTTCCAGATCGCCGTCACGCGGGCGATGTCGCTGCGTCCCCCCTCGTTGATGGCCCGTCCCGTGATGTGTCGGCGGCTGTTCATCGGCAGGGCGCTGCGCAGTTCGGCAAATCCCGCGTGCATCTCCGCACTCACGGAGCGGGCCACCGCCCGCGCCGCCGCGTCAGCCGGCCAAAGCCCCTTGTCGGGATAGCGCTCGGCCAGGTATTCGCAGATCGCCAGTGAATCCCACACCACCAATTCGCCATCATGCAGCACCGGTACCTTGCCCGACGGCGACCAACGCGCCAGCGCTGCGGAGGTATCGGGGGTATAGAGCGGGATGCGTAGCTCTTCAAAGGGGATGCCGGCCTGGCGCAACACCAGCCAGGGGCGCATGGACCAGGAGGAGTAGTTCTTGTTGCCAATAACGAGGGTGAGAGCTGACATTTTATTATCCTGGAAATCCGTGGTGCGGGTATTAGACATCTAATTGATTCTGCTGACCAGACTCGGTGGTGGATATCCCCAGGAAAATGGCCTATCCCTTATCTCCACCCCCCATTCGGGTATCCTGTCGTGTGGCAGCAGTCGCTCCTTCGTGAAATCACATTGATAACGATCATCAAACTGGCCGCCCTCTGGTTGCTCTGGTTTGTGTTCTTCAGACCACCCGATGGAGCGGTGGTGGCCCACCAGGAGGTGGGAGAGGTTTTGCTCGGCGAACACCCCACCGGTCCCCCTGCACAACCCCTGGCAAACCAATCGCCCGGAGAACGAAATGGTTTCTGAGACCGTTGTTGAGTTATCGCGCTTACAGTTTGCCCTTACCGCGATGTATCACTTTCTGTTCGTTCCTCTTACGCTGGGGCTCTCCTTTCTGCTGGTGATCATGGAGTCGGTCTATGTCATGACCGGCAAGGTGATCTACCAGGACATGACCCGCTTCTGGGGCAAACTATTCGGCATCAACTTCGCTCTCGGGGTCACCACCGGCATAACCCTGGAGTTCCAGTTCGGCACCAACTGGGCCTACTACTCTCACTACGTCGGCGACGTGTTCGGCGCCCCGCTCGCCATCGAGGGGTTAATGGCATTCTTTCTCGAATCAACCTTTATCGGGCTATTCTTCTTCGGTTGGGATCGGCTCAGCAAACGCCAGCATCTGCTGGTTACTATTCTCACTGCACTTGGCTCCAACCTCTCGGCACTCTGGATCTTGATCGCCAACGGCTGGATGCAAAATCCGGTCGGCGCCGAGTTCAATTTTGAAACCATGCGCATGGAGATGAACGACTTCGCCGCGCTGCTGCTCAACCCGGTGGCTCAGGTGAAATTCGTCCATACCGTCGCTGCCGGTTATGTCACCGGCTCGCTATTCGTACTCGGCATCTCGGCCTGGTACATGCTCAAAAGACGCGACCTCCCCTTCGCCCGCCGATCCTTTGCCATCGCCGCCGGTTTCGGCCTCGCTTCCATCCTTTCGGTGATCGTGCTGGGCGATGAATCTGGCTACAAACTCGGCGACGTGCAGAAGACCAAGTTGGCCGCCATCGAGGCCGAGTGGGATACCCATCCGGCCCCGGCCCCCTTTACCCTGTTTGGTATTCCCGACCAGGCGGCACAGACCACGCATAGTGCGCTCAAAATCCCCTGGGTATTAGGACTCATTGCCACCCGCTCGGTCAGCGAAGAGGTGAAGGGGATCAAGGAGCTTGTCGCCGAGCATGAGGTGCGCATCCGCAGCGGCATGCTTGCCTATGGATTGCTGCAAAAACTGCGCAGCGGTCAGAAAAATGAAGCCACCATAGCCGCCTTCAGCCAGGTAAGGAAGGATCTCGGTTATGGACTGCTGCTGAAACGCTACACGGCCAACGTGGTCGATGCCACGGACGAACAGATCCGCAGGGCCGCCGCCGATACGATCCCGCGGGTAGCGCCACTCTTTTGGAGTTTCCGCCTCATGGTGGCCTGCGGCTTGCTGATGCTGTTCATCTTTGCCGCATCGTTCTATTACTGCGCCAAACGCACGGTAGAGAGCAAACCCTGGCTGCTCAAGCTCGCTCTTTTTGCCATACCACTACCATGGATCGCCGCCGAGTCGGGCTGGTTTGTCGCAGAATATGGGCGCCAACCCTGGTCCATCGGCGAAGTGCTGCCCACCTATCTGAGCACCTCGTCACTCGGCAGTGGCAACCTCTATTTCAGCCTTGCAGGCTTTATCATTTTTTACACCCTGTTGTTGATAGTCGAGCTCTATCTGATGTTCAGGTTTGCCCGCATCGGCCCCAGCAGTCTTCACACAGGCCGTTACCACCATGAGCAGAGTGAGAACTGATTAGCTGGATATCAGCCCGCTGGTGGCGCTCGCTCCAAGGAGTAGATGATGATTCTCGACTATGAAACATTGAAGCTTGTGTGGTGGCTATTGATTGGTGTGCTGCTGATCGGTTTTGTCATCAGCGACGGCTTCGACATGGGCGCCTGTGCACTGCTCCCTTTTCTCGGCAAAACGGATGAGGAGCGGCGGGTGATCATCAACACCGTCGGACCGCACTGGGATGGCAACCAGGTGTGGTTCATCACCGCCGGTGGTGCCATTTTTGCCGCCTGGCCGGCGGTATATGCCGCCGCCTTCTCGGGCTTCTATACCGCCATGCTCCTGGTGCTGTTCGCCCTCTTCTTTCGTCCGGTGGGGTTCGATTACCGCAGCAAGATCGCCGACCCACGTTGGCGCCGCGGATGGGATTGGGGACTATTCATCGGCGGGGCCGTCCCCGCGCTGCTGTTTGGTGTCGCCTTCGGCAATCTGTTACTCGGTGTGCCCTTTCAGCATGATGAACTCCTGCGCCCGATCTACACCGGCAGCTTCTTTGGACTGTTACGCCCCTTTGCACTTCTTGCTGGCCTCGTCAGTCTTTCGATGCTAATCATGCACGGTGCAGTGTGGTTGCAGTTGCGCGCCGGCCCCCCGGTCCGGGAGCGCGCCCGCCGCGTCGCCGTGATCGCCGGAGGGATATTGATAATCAGTTTTGCGTTGGCGGGTCTCTGGCTGGCGCTGGAGATCGATGGTTATCGGGTTGTGTCGCAACCGGCGCTCGATGCGCTGCCCAACCCCTTGGCCAAGAGCGTGCAAGTGGCGCGAGGTGCCTGGCTGGGCAACTATACCGCCTACCCCTGGATGATGCTCGCCCCGCTCAGCGGTTTTCTCGGTGCTGGCGCCACCATGCTGCTGGTGCGGGTAAACCGGCCAGCTCTGGCCTTCTTCACCAGCGCGCTGTCGATGAGTGGCGTGATTCTCACCGCAGGTTTTTCCATGTTCCCCTTCATCATGCCCTCCAGCACGGTCCCCGTCAGTTCTTTGACCCTGTGGGATGCGTCATCCAGCCAGCTGACCCTGACGATCATGTTCTGGGCGGCGGTGATCTTTGTCCCCATTATCCTCGCTTACACCAGCTGGACCTACAAATCCATGTGGGGACCGGTGACGGTGGAACGGATACGGGCCACCGATCATGAATCCTATTGAGTGTTGAGTGCGACCGGAGAGAGAACGATGTGGTATTTCGCCTGGATCCTGGGAGTGTTGCTGGCATGCAGCTTGGGCATCATCAACGTGCTGTGGCTGGAGGCGGAGCAGTGGGGAAAAGCTGATAAGGAAACAGAGTGAGGTGCATCGCGATGGCAATGCGAGCTCAGCTGCGCATCCCTTACCCACGGTCGGCTGGGGCAAGAGTGATATCGCTGATTCTGGCGAGCGCGCTGTCGATAGTGCTTCTGATCTTTCCGCTCACGATCGCCGCGGCCGTCGATGAGATCGATCACACCATGCTCAGTCTGCTGATGTGGGGCTGCGCCATCGGCTTTATTCATGGGGTTGGCTTCGTCCCGCATCTGCCCCACTGGCGGCTTCTTCTGCATCCAGTACTCGGCTGGTTGCTGATGGTGCCCGGAACTCTCCTCCTCACATGGCAGGGCTGAACGGCTCCAAGTCTTTATTTGCCGGCGCCGAGATCAATTCCCAGCCGTTACCATCCGCATCACGGCAAAAGATTGCGGCCCGCCCAGAGCGGCTATGGGTGTAGCCGATGCCTGCCCGTTCCAGGCGCCGTACCATCTCCCCCAGATCGTCGACCAGCAGCGCGACATGACGATCACGTCCACCATGAGCAGGCCGATCGCTAACGGGATCCGGGTTGGGGAGTTCAAGCAGGTGGAGTTGCAGCCCCTCGCCAAGGGAGTACCAGAGCCCCGGAAAACCGAGCTCGGGACGGGTGATGGGCGGCAGCCCAAGGATCCCCTCATAAAAGCCGCAAGCGCGTCGAGCGTCGGAGACGATCAGACTGACATGATGCAAACGGGTCATCTCACCCCTCCTCTTTCGGTTGGACGCTCTCCCTCCGGCTACTTTATACTAAGCGGCTGTTTTTGACCGGGAATTGCCCTGCGGGGCGGCAACAGGCAGACGATGAACCCAGACCTCGACAGGCTGCAACCCTATCCTTTTGAAAAGCTCAACCGCCTCAAGGCCGGGGTCACCCCACCGCCCGGGCTGGCCCACATCGCCCTCTCCATCGGCGAGCCCAAGCACCAGCCGCCCAAATTCATCGCCGAAGAGCTGATCAGCCACCTGCACGGTCTGGCCAACTACCCGCTCACCAAGGGGCGCGTCGAGCTGCGCCAGGCGATCGCCGAGTGGCTCACCCGTCGCTTTACCCTGCCCGCCGGCAGCGTCGATGCCGAGCACCATGTATTGCCGGTGGCCGGTACCCGCGAGGCACTGTTCGCCTTTGCCCAGGCCGTAGTGCAGCGCAACGGCCAGCCGCTGGTGGTGATGCCCAACCCCTTCTATCAGATCTACGAAGGGGCCGCGCTGCTCGCCGGCGCCGAGCCTTGGTTTCTCAATACCACTGCCGAGCAGGGCTTCCTTCCCGATTACGATGCGGTGCCCGAAGCGGTCTGGCAGCGCTGCCAGCTGCTCTACCTCTGCTCGCCGGCCAACCCCACCGGTGCAGTGACCGACCTCAACACCCTGCAGAAGCTCATCACCCTGGCCGACAAGTACGACTTCATCATCGCCTCCGACGAGTGCTATTCGGAGCTCTACTTTGACGAGCAGACGCCGCCGCCGGGACTGCTGCAGGCGGCCGCTGCGATGGGACGCACCAGCTTCGAACGCTGCGTCATCTTCCACTCACTCTCCAAGCGCTCCAACCTGCCCGGCCTGCGCTCCGGCTTCGTCGCCGGCGATGCACAGATCCTGGAGCGCTTCCTGCTCTACCGCACCTACCAGGGGTGTGCGCTGCCGCCGCCCACCCAGGCCGCCAGCATCAAGGCGTGGCAGGATGAGAAGCACGTGGTGGAGAACCGCGATTACTATCGCCGCAAATTCGCTGCGGTGCTCGAAATTTTGCAACCGGCCATCCAGGTGGAACAGCCGGCCGGCGGTTTCTACCTGTGGCTCAAAACACCGGGCAGCGACAGCGAGTTCGCGCGCGAACTGTTTGCGCAACAGAACATCACCGTGCTGCCCGGCAGCTACCTGTCACGCGAGGCCCACGGCCACAATCCCGGTGCCGGCTACGTGCGCCTGGCATTGGTGGCCGAGATGGACGAGTGTATCGAGGCGGCACAGCGCCTGCGTACTTTTATCAAATCCCTTTAAACCAATAATTCAGTCGAATTGGAGAGCCCCATGAACGATCTCAAGAGTGTCATTGAAGCCGCCTTCGAGCGCCGTGCCGACATCACGCCGCGCAACGTCGATACCCATGTGAAGGAGGCGGTCGACGAGGCGATCCGTCTGCTCGACAACGGCAAGCTGCGCGTCGCTGATCGCCACGGCGTCGGCCAGTGGACCGTCAACGAGTGGCTGAAGAAGGCGGTGCTGCTCTCCTTCCGCATCAACGACAACGAGTTCATGAAGGGCGGCTTCACCAACTACTTCGACAAGGTCCCTTCCAAGTACGCCGACTACAACTCCCGCGACTTCCGCGAAGGCGGGGTGCGCGTGGTACCGCCCGCCACCGCGCGCCGCGGCTCGTTCATCGCCCCCGGCGTGGTGCTGATGCCCTCCTACGTCAACATCGGCGCCTACGTCGACTCCGGCACCATGGTCGACACCTGGGCCACCGTCGGCTCCTGCGCGCAGATCGGCAAGAATGTCCACCTCTCCGGCGGCGTCGGCATCGGCGGCGTGCTGGAGCCGCTGCAGGCCGCCCCCACCATCATCGAGGACAACTGCTTCATCGGCGCCCGCTCCGAAGTGGTGGAAGGGGTGATCGTCGAGGAGGGCTCGGTGATCTCCATGGGCGTCTACATCGGCCAGTCCACCAAAATCTACGACCGCGAAACCGGCGAGGTCCACTACGGCCGCGTCCCGGCCGGCTCGGTGGTGGTCTCCGGCAACCTCCCCTCCAAGGACGGCAAGTACAGTCTCTACTGCGCGGTGATCGTCAAGAAGGTGGACGAGAAGACCCGCAGCAAGGTGGGTATCAACGAACTGTTGCGGGATATTTGAGTCGAAATGTGGCGGAAGTCCCGGAACTCCGCCACTTTCCATTTCAAGATGATGACCCTCTACGGCATCAGGAATTGCGATACGGTGAAGCGAGCCCGTGCCTGGCTGGAAGCGCGGGGCATCGCCTATACTTTCCATGACTTTCGCACCGATGGCCTGGCCATGGAAACTCTGCGAGAATGGAACGATGCCATCGGCTGGGAGGCACTGCTCAACCGGCGCAGCCGCAGCTGGAAGGAGCTGCCGGAAGTAGCGCGTACACATATTGATGAAACGGACGCACTCCGCCTGATGCTTGCCAACCCGACGCTGATCAAGCGCCCGGTGCTGGTAATCGGTGAGGGCATTCATACAGGTTTCAGCGAGGACGAATACAGCGTGTTATTTAGCCACTCAACCTCAGCAGCGCAAGGATAGTGAGCATGACGATTGATCTCAGTAAATTGTCGGCAAAGGAGCTCTTCGAACTTGCCCTTCGCAAAGAGCAAGAGGAGCAGAAACAGGCGCAACGTCAGGAGCAGTTGCTGGAACTGCAAAAGCAACGCGCGCTGCTGATGTCTGCCCACCAGGTGGCGCTTGCCGAAATCGAGCGCAAGATCAGCGAGCTGACCAGTCAGCGCGGCAAGCTGATCGCCGAGCATGAAAACACAATGGTGACCATCGGCAGGGAGATCGGCGAGCTCACACAGCAGATTCAAGAGACCGAGCGCGCAGAAAGAGCGAGCAAACCCACACCTGCACCTGTGCCTGCGCCCGCCCCGAAAGCAGCGACGCCCCCGCCGCCGCCCCCCGCCCCGCCCAAGGTGAGCGCGCCCGTAGCCGTCGAAAAGCCTACTCCCGCCGCCCCCCCCGAACCGGTTCAGGAGGCTGCCACGAGTGAAGAGCCATCCGACACAATCATTATCGACAACAAGGATGAGCTGTTCGAGAAAATCCGCGATCTGATGCGCACCCGCTCCTTTATCAGCCACGGCCTGCTTAAGGAGCAGCTCAAGGTCAAGGGTTACAACATCCCCAATCTCGCCAAGCTGGTGGACCAGTTGATCCGCGAAGGGAAACTGGCCAGCGCCGGTGGTGGCAACTACGCCCTGGGCAAGAAGGCCTGATAATTTTCCATCGGTGTGGCGGTGCTGATGCCCGCCACACACTCCCCGTCAAGCATCACACGCCTGCAGAATAATAAATGAACCCGACCATCGAGCTCGCACGCGCATTGATCCAGGCGCCATCGATTACCCCCGACGATGCCGGATGCCAGTCACTCATCGCCGAACGACTCAGCCCCCTCGGCTTTCATATCGAACCGATGCGCTTTGGTGAGGTGGAGAACCTCTGGGCACGGCGTGGCAAAGAGGGGCCACTCTTCTGCTTCGCCGGCCATACCGATGTGGTGCCGACCGGGCCGGAGAACCGCTGGAAACACCCACCCTTCTCCGCCACCCTCGCCGACGGCATGCTCTATGGCCGCGGCAGCGCCGACATGAAGGGTTCCATCGCCGCCTTCATTACCGCCTGCGAACGGTTCATTACCGCCCACCCAAATCACAAGGGCTCCATCGCCTTTCTGCTCACCAGCGATGAAGAGGGACCCGCGGTCGACGGCACCGTCAAGGTGGTGGAACGACTGGAGGCACGCAATGAAAAGATCAACTGGTGTCTGGTGGGTGAGCCGACCAGCGTCGAACGTCTCGGTGATGGCATCAAAAATGGCCGGCGCGGTTCACTGACCGGCTATCTGACGGTGCTCGGTGTACAGGGCCATGTGGCCTATCCCCACCTGGCCGACAACCCGGTGCATCGCTTCGCCCCCGCCCTGCAGGAGCTCTGCACCATCGAATGGGACCAGGGCAACGCCTACTTTCCGCCCACTTCGTTCCAGATCGCCAATATCAGTGCCGGCACCGGCGCCAACAACGTCATCCCCGGCGAACTCGAAGTGATGTTCAACTTCCGCTTCTCCACCGAACAGAACACAGAAGGTCTGCAATCACAGGTCGAGGCTCTGCTCGATCGCCACGGTCTCAACTATCGCATCCACTGGTCGCTCTCCGGCAACCCCTTCCTCACCGAAACCGGCGAGCTGCTGCCCGCCACGGTCGCCGCCGTGCGCGAAATTACCGGTGTGGAGGCGGAGGTGAATACCAAAGGTGGTACCTCCGACGGCCGCTTCATCGCCCCCACTGGTGCCCAGGTGCTGGAGCTCGGCCCCCTCAATGCGACCATCCACAAGGTGGATGAGTGCGTGTCCGTCGAGGATCTGCTCACCCTCTCGGCCATCTATGAGCGCGTGCTGAAAAAATTGCTGGTGGAGTAGCGCCACGATAGGGAGCTGGGTGCCGCCCATCTCCCGATTGATGCGTGACGAACATCCTCAATAATCGATCCGCCCTTCGAGATTTTTCCAGAGTTCAAAGGCCTTGAGCGCCTCTTCACGCAGTTGCTGCTGCATGAGGATTCTCCGCTCAGCCAAGGGCAGCATGACCTGCTGATGGATAGCCACGTCATCGAAACCCGCGTCAGCGGCGTCACCACGGCTGGCGGCGAAGACGATCCTTTCGATGTGGGCCCAGCTGGCGGCGGAGAAGCACATGGGGCACGGCTCGCAGTTGACATAGAGGACGCAGCCGGTGAGGTGGTACTCGTTGAGTTGTGCGCAGGCGGCGCGAATGGCAACGATCTCTGCATGGGCGGTGGGATCGTTGTTGGGGACGACGCGGTTGTTGCCACGGCCGACGATTACTCCATCGTGCACCACCACGGCGCCGAACGGTCCGCCGCCATTGCGCACCGATGCTTCGGCCAGCGCCATCGCCTCACGCAGGAATTGATGGTCCATGTTGGCCTCCTGTACTTGGGTCATGCGCCAACGCCAATCCTCGGACAGTGGTGTGCGATGGTGCAAAGAGCACACAACGGCTTTTTCCTGCAGGCCATCTTGGCATGCATCACGATGAGGGCGTGAAATTCGTTAAAAACCGCCACCTTGTCATCCATACGCGCCAACCCCTTTTCACAAATGGCGCGCAGCTCTTCGTAGCTCTCGTCACCTTCGCTGAGGCCAAGCCGCGTCAGCAGGCGGCGCGTATAGGCGTCGATGACAAAAACCTGGCGATGAAAAGCATAGAGCACGATATCGTCGGCGGTCTCGGGGCCGATGCCGTTGACACCCAGCAGCGCCTTGCGCAGTGCCAGAGTGTCAAGGAGGTTGAGCTTGTCATAACCGCCCTGTGCCAGGTACCAGCGGCAGAAGTTCTGCAGCCGCTTGGCCTTGATGTTGAAATAGCCGGAGGGTTTGAGCCAGTGGGCCAGTTGTGTATGCGTGGCCTTGGCAATCGCCGCGGCATCGAGATGGTGATGGGCCTTGAGATTGGTGATCGCCTTTTCCACATTGCTCCAGGCGGTGTTCTGCGTCAGCACCGCGCCGACCATCACCTCGAAGGGTGAGTCGGCGGGCCACCAGTGCTGGGGGCCATAGGCTTTGTACAGACGATCATAGAGTTGGCGCAGGCGCATGGGTACAGATTAATGACTGCGGCGACTTTCTGCCACAACGCGATATTGGTGGCGAGCTGTAGGCAGAATCTATTCCGAAGGTAGCGTATCGTGAGTGTGACCATTCGGGATTAAAATTCCACCTATCGATCGATACCGATTACCGCGGTGGCGGCTTGCGGCTCCCTCCGCGTGCCGATGGCTTTGCTGCTCCCTTGCCTGTGCGACCGCGAGGTGAACCTGCGCCATGCGCTGACTCCTTGTGTTTTTGCGCCTTGCCGGCCCGGCTGCGTGGTGATGCCCACGGCGGCATCTGTGACGTGTCGTCGCGGCCATGTGGCATGGCGTCCGACTCCTCCGCCTTGCCGCGCCGGCTGCGCGCTGGCGCCTTCACCTCACTCGGTTTGGCCATCTCCACCAACTCCAGCAGTGCCTGCAGTTGGTGCTCGGGTACATCTTCAAACTTGCCATCACGCAGCCAGCGCGGCAGCGTCACCGGACCATAGCGCACGCGGATCAGGCGGCTCACCATTACCCCCTGCGACTCCCAGAGGCGGCGCACTTCGCGATTGCGCCCCTCCAGCAGGGTGACGTGGTACCAGTGGTTGGCCCCCTCGCCGCCTGCATCGACGATGGAGTCGAAGTGGGCCTTGCCATCCTCCAGCTCGACACCCTCCTGCAGCCGCTTGAGCATCTCGGGCGGGACCTCCCCCATCACGCGTACCGCATATTCGCGCTCCACCTGACGCGATGGATGCATCAGACGATGGGCCAGTTCGCCGTCGGAGGTGAAGAGCAACTGGCCGGAGGTGTTGATGTCGAGACGGCCGACTGCTACCCAGCGGCTGTTGCGCAGATTCGGCAGGTGATCGAAGACGGTGGGACGACCTTCCGGATCGGAGCGTGTCGTGACCTCGCCCACCGGCTTGTGATACATCAGCACGCGGCGTCTGCCACCGCTGACCTTTTCGCGCGGCACGACGTTACCGTCGACGCGGATCACATCCTTCTCGCTGACGCGATCGCCGAGTGTGGCGACCCT
>DASWUD010000222.1:0-23259 GCA_036401755.1 Gammaproteobacteria bacterium | reverse complement strand
CATGAAGGAGAAGACCGGCCAGATCCTCGCTCAATTGCCGGTGGAGGTGGCCGCCTACCTGCTCAACGAAAAGCGCGCCATCATTGCTGCCGTCGAAGCACGTCAGGGAATCACTGTTACACTGGTGCCCAATCCGCACCTCCATACCCCCCACTACGAGATCCAGCGCATCCGTGCCGATGAGCTCGATACCGAGCAGAAATCGAGCTACGAATTGATCACCCGCTTTGAGGAAGAGGCGATGCCGTCGGGTGCCGAAAAGGCCCTCCTGCCGCGCGAAGAGCCCGCGGTCAAGGGGGTCACACCGAGCATGGCACCACCTCCGAGCCCTGCGGCCGCCGAAGCGGCCCAGCCTGGCGGTTTCCTGACACGCCTCTTCTCGTCGCTGTTCGGTGCCCCCAAAGCCGAAGAGCCGGTGCATAAGGAACGCCCCGCCCCGACAGGGCGTGCCCCGCGTGAACGCGAGGAGCGCCGCGAAACGCGTGGCGGCCAGGAGCAGCGCCGCCGTGGCGTCGGCAAGCCGCAACAGCAGCAACGCACCGAACGCCCCGAGCGCGCTGAGCGCCTGCAACGCGAGCCGCGTCCACAACCCGAGGCCGCGCAACGCAAACCACAGCAGCCGCCCAAGCCGCGACCGGTAGAAAAAGTACGCGAAGAGGTTGAGGAGCTCGAAGAGGTTACAACAGCAGGCGGTGAGTTCCCCGCGCAAGCTGCCGCCGAGGGCGAAGGCCAGGAGCAGCGCGGCACCCGTCGCGGCCGCCGTGGCGGCCGCCGTCGTGGCGGACGCTCTGGTGCTGGCACACAGGCAGAAATGTCCAGCGTCGCCGAGGGTTTAGAAGGCGGTGAAGAGGAAAGCCGTGCCGAAGAAGCGGCCGAGCGCGCTCAACAGCCTCGCCACTCCCAGCCGGCAGAGGGCAGCAAGACTACCGTTCAGGAACAGGCTCCGATAGTGCAGCACACCGAATCGGCCCGCAGTGAGACCCCAGTTGAGCGTGCTCCCGTAGCCGAGCCGGTTCGCAGCGAAGCGCCCGTGCACCGCGAAGCGATGGAGAGTCCGGCCCCTCAGCGGCCGACATCCGAACCCGCACCGCGCCTGGAGCAGGTAGAGACCACCTTCAAGCCGACGCCCAACCCGGAGAGTCACGGCACCAGTGGAGCCACCGCACCGGCGGAGCGATCCGCCTCCCCTGCTCCGGAACCGGCTGCCAAACCCGAAGTCCCGGCGAGCCGGGAGCAGACCTCGCCGTTCAACGAGAACGACGAGCGACGTGAATAGGGTTTAACCGCCTCAAACGCAAAAAAGGGAGCTGCCGCTCCCTTTTTTTGTTTTTCATCTCACAGATGGCGCTTGCGTATCTCCTCCAACAGCCCCTGCGCTGCTGCATCGATCAAGTCGTAGACCAGCTCGAACCCCGACTGCCCGCCGTAATAGGGATCGGGCACCTCCGTCTCGTTCAGTTCTGGAGCGAACTCCAAAAACAGACGTGCCTTGTGGGCATGTTCGGCCGGTGCCAGCGACTGGAGGATCGCCAGATTGTCGCGGTCCATCGCCAGCAGATAATCGAACTCCTCGAAATCGGCCACCGACACCTTGCGCGCCCGCTGTCCGCTGATATCGATACCGCGCTGCAGCGCCGTATGCTGCGAACGCCGATCCGGCGGCTCGCCAATGTGATAGGCGTGAGTACCGGCCGAATCGACGCTGATGCGCGACGCCAGTCCGGCCTCCTGCACCAGATGCTCGAAGCGGCCATGGGCCAACGGTGAACGGCAGATGTTGCCCATGCAGATCATCAACACTCGGATTTTTTTCATACAAGACGTTTGGCTAATGGAGAGGAACTTGAGAAGTCTAATGGTACGGGAGTTTGGCGGGCAAATTAAGAGGGAGGTTCAAGCCCTACTCTCTCAGCCTGCCAGGTTACGTGCACAATTCGATAAACTTCATAGCTGAACAGAGACCTGCCAATTGGTTGACTTTGCCTTGGCGAGAATCTCCGGGACTGAAGTTAAGAGCATGGCACCTGAGTTCTTGTTATAAAGTGCGACTCGATGCCGAGAACCCAGCGCTTCCGCCGCTGATATTTCGCTCTCCGTAAGCGCAAAGAAGAACCCGGAGAAGTCTTCTCTGACTCGGGTTTGATTTGCGGTTTTGACCTCAACAAATACCATGCTTGGCAACAATTCAGAGATTGCCTCCGGGTTTTCGAAGTCTAGAACACCACTGGAAGGGAGCGAAATAGCATCAAAGCTTGAAGGCTTGATGCTAATGCCCTCAGCCCTCAGCGCGGCCAAGAGAATCTTTAGCCCCTTCCCTCGGGGACGCGGCACCCAATTTGCCATGCCGTCGATGGCTAGAACCTCTCCCGCGGCGCCCCGCTCATTTGCAAGGCGCGCCAAGTGTTGCTTCTTTGCTTCCAAAAACTCTATAGGCTTCATATAGAGCGCTCAAAAGCTACCTGCCGTCACAGTGATTACCTGCCGGATCGAACGGGTCCATGAAATTGCGGCAGAACCAGCGGGCCACGTTACCACGCCAGCCCTTTTCACCGATGTGTCGGTTGCAGCGGGTGGTGAAGAGTAGTTCATGGGGCAGCTCCACATAAACGACGGTGCCGATCGCCAGGTTGAACAGCACATCCGACAACACGCCCACGATGAGCATCGGGTAGGCCCAGAGCTTGGCTGCGACGGTGAGCTTGCTGCGGTTCTCCTTGAGATTCATCACGGCGAGGTACTGCAGCCACATGGCGGCGAAGGCGAGATAGGTGGCGAAGGCGACGCCGGCGGCTTGTACGAAAAAAAGGCTATCCATGGTCTATTACTTCCCTAATATGCGTTGTTGTATTGAATATCCACGGTTTCCAACGGGGAAACCACAAACAGCATCGCAGAAAAACGGGGTTGGGGGAAAGAGTAAGATCGGCTGCGAAGGGCTAAAATCAGGCAACAACTCACTTGGCGGCTTTGATTGTTGGCCATTCGCCTCCATGTGAAGTTGGAGGCCAATGGCGGTTTAACATGACATCTGCATCACTACTCAGCGCATTGCGCAGCCAACTCGGTACCGAGGTCATCCATCAGGGGGTGCACTGCCGCCTGCTCGAGGTACTCGATGACGGCCCACAGCTGATCCTGCAGGATAGCGAGGATCATACGATGATCCAGGAGAACCAGTACGGTGGCTTGTGGCGCCGCGTGCCGCAGGTCTATACCGTGCCGGTGTTTACTGCCGGCAGCTGTGAGCTCCATCCGCAGTTTGTGGCGTTGAAGCTGGCAATCCCTTTGAAATAGATCACTCCGCCCTCCGCTCTCCCCCAGGGCGTGCGGATCGTGCGTGCAACTTCCTGAAACAAAATCAGACCATCCTCTTCGCCATCAACTCCCGTACCTTCTCGAGATCCGCAGGGGTATCGACGCCGTGTCCTGGTGATTCGAGGGCGACATCCACATGGATACGGCGGCCGTGCCACAGCACGCGCAGCTGTTCCAATGATTCCATCGTCTCCAGTTGACAGGCGGGCCAGTTTACATAGTCACGGATAAAACCGGCACGGTAGGCATAGATACCGAGATGACGATAGTGCTCGGCCTTCTCGGGCAGCTCTTCGGTGGTGACGGCAAAGGCATCGCGATCCCAGGGGATGACAGCACGACTGAAGTAGAGGGCATATCCCTGGCTATCGCTGACCACCTTCACCACATGGGGATCGAACAGTTCGGCCGCGGTATGAATACGCGTACAGAGTGTGGCCATCGGCACACTGGCATGGCTCGCCAGATTGTCGGCCACCTGCTTCAATAATTGCGGGGGCATCAGTGGTTCGTCACCCTGCAGATTGACGATGATCTCCTCGTCACCAATCTCCAATCGCGTCACTACCTCGGCTATTCGCTCCGTGCCTTGTTTGTGATTGATATCGGTCATGCAGACTTCACCGCCAAAGCCCTGCACCACCTCGGCAATGCGTTGATCGTCCGTGGCCACGATCACATGCGACGCACCGCTCTCACGGGCACGCTCATAGACGTGCTGCACCATCGGTTTACCGGCAATATCGAGCAGCGGTTTGCCCGGCAGGCGCGTCGAGGCATAACGCGCCGGGATAACAACGCGAAACGCCACTCAGTTCATCTCCTCATCAGTAAGCGAGCGAGCTTCGTCTTCCAGCATCACCGGAATATCGTCGCGGATTGGATAGGCCAGCCGGTCGTGCTTGCAGATCAGCTCCTGCTTGGCCTTGTCGTAGTTCAGCGAACCCTTGCAGATCGGGCATACCAGGATATCGAGCAGTTTTTTGTCCACGATCATTTCTCCAGGAGTGTTTGTAGCTGCTGCGCGAAGCTGTCGGGCAGGCGTGCCGTAACAGGGATGTACCAGTGGCGCGCATCGCTGATCGTACGGCATTTTACCGCATCTTTTTCAGTCATCAGCACCGGTGCAGTATCGCCGAACTCGATATCGGCACCACTAAAACGATGATGGTCCGGGAAGGGATGGGAGAAGATCTCCAGCCCCGCTTGCTCCAGCATGGAAAAAAAGCGCTGGGGATGGCCGATGCCGGCAACGGCGTGTACCCGTTGGCCGCGGAACGCTTCCAGCGATTTCGTCTGCTGTCCATCGGCCACACAGCGTGGCGGCTGTGGTTCCAGCCGCATGGCAACCCCCTGTTCGCCACCACCATTCACCACTATTAAATCGACCTGATGCAGACGACCGCGCGGCTCGCGCAGTGGCCCGGCGGGGAGACAGTGGCCATTTCCCAATCCGCGGACGCCATCCACCACCACGATCTCCACATCGCGCTGCAGGCGGTAGTGCTGCAGGCCATCATCCGAGATGATGATATCAACAGCATGCTTGTCCAGCAGATGACGCGCAGCGGCCACACGATCCGGGCCCACCGCCATGGGGGCACCGGTGCGCAGGGCGATCAACAGCGACTCATCACCAACCAATCGCGCATCCGCATCGGCATCGACCGTTTGTGGCCACTGCGTTGCCAGCCCACCATAGCCGCGGCTGATCACCCCCGGATTCCAGCCCTGCAAACGCAGCATTTCCACCAGTGCGATCACCAGCGGGGTCTTACCGGTGCCTCCCACGGTGATATTGCCCGCGACGATGACTGGTACCGGCAGCCGTTGGCTGTGGAGCACGCCGCTCCTGTAGAGAATACGGCGCACCATCACCAGCAGACAGAAGAGCGAGGAGAGCGGCAGCAGCAGCCAGGTGAACCAACGACGGCGATACCAGGAGTCCTGCAGGCGACTCATGTTGTCAGTCGGCGAACTGCATGTTGTGCAATGCGGCGTAGTGGCCCCCCATACGCAACAGTTCATCATGACGGCCGCTCTCCACCACTTGTCCCTTATCCATGACTATGATCTTGTCAGCGCCTTCGATGGTAGAGAGACGATGGGCAATCACCAACGTGGTCCGATTCTTCATCAGCTGTTCCAGAGCCGATTGGATATGGCGCTCTGATTGGGTGTCGAGCGCTGAGGTTGCCTCATCGAGAATAAGGATCGGCGAGTTCTTCAACAGTGCACGGGCAATCGCCAAACGTTGGCGCTGCCCACCCGAGAGCAGCACACCATTTTCACCCACCATGGTGTCGAGCCCCTGCGGCTGATCGCTGATGAACTCCATGGCATGGGCTGCCTCGGCGGCGGCGATGATTGCCTCGTGGCTGGCGCCAGCCATGCGGCCATAGGCGATGTTATTGGCAATGGTGTCGTTGAACAGGGTGATGTGCTGGCTCACCAGCGATATCTGGTCGCGCAGCTCCTCCAGCGGAAGTTCGCGAATGTCGATACCATCGAGGAGAATCGAACCTTGCTGCAGGTTGTAGAAACGCGGCAGCAGGCTCACTAGAGTTGACTTGCCGCTGCCCGAACGCCCGACGAACGCCACCGTCTGCCCCGCTTCGGCGACAAAGCTGACCCCCTGCAACACATCGCCCTTGTCGGACTGATAGGCGAAGTGGACATCGCGATACTCCACCCGCCCGTTGCTGCGGCCAATGCAGCGTGTACCCGTGTCAACCTCGGCCGGTGTATCAATCAGCGTGAAGATACTCTCCGCGGCCGACACCCCTCTTTGCAGGTTTGACATAACACCGGCGAGGCGCTTCATCGGCCCCAGCAACATCATCATCGCTGCGACGAAAGAGACGAAGGTACCAGCGGAAAGCTGAGCAAGGTTCTGCTCGCGGGTGGCCACGAAGATGACCCCGGCCGCCGCCGTCGCCGCGATCCACTGGATCACCGGCACCGCAGCGGCGCTGGTCGCCTCCATGCGCATATTGAGGCGGCGGTTCTCCTCGTTGGCCGCCCGAAAGCGTTCATCTTCGTAAGCCTGGCCGCCGAAGGTCTTGACCACGCGCTGACCATCGATTGCTTCGCTGGCAATCTCCGTGATATTCCCCACCGAGCTTTGAATACGCGAGCTGTAACGACGGAAGCGCTTGTTGATGCCACGAATAATCCAGGCAATGACCGGTGTACCTACCAACAGAATGACGGCCAGCACCCAATCGATGTAAAACATCCAAAGCAGCAGCCCGATAACTGTGATGGTGTCGCGGATGACGATGGAGATCACCTGACTGCTCGCCATCGCCACCTGCTCAACATCATAGGTCAGCTTGGAGAGCAGCGTGCCCGAGGTGGTGTGGTCGTAGAAATTCACTGGCAGGCGCAACAGTTGTGAGAACATCTGCCCGCGCAGCGTGTTGATCACCTGGCGCGCCACCCACATCATCCAGTAGTCGGAAAGATACGACGCGATGCCGCGCACCAGAAACAGCAGGATCAGCGCCAGCGGCGCCATGGTGATAATCATCGGATCCTTCTGCACGAAACTGCCATCGATGAGCGGTTTGATCAGAATGGCGAAGAGCGCTTCAGTCAGCCCCACAAAGCCCAGAGCAATCGCAGCGATGACAAAGGCACGCAGATGGGGCCGTACATAGGCCAGCAGCCGCTGGTAGATGGCCAGCGAACCCGTCGAGGGTGTGTCGCTCATCGTCTCAGTGTTGCTCGCTGCTGCTGGTGGCAAAGGTGAGGTTCACAAAACCAAGCTGACGCGCCGCATCCATCGCGGTGATCACCGCCTGGTGCGGAGTCATACGATCGGCGCTGAGAATCAGCTGTGGTTCCTGCTTCCCCTCCGCTGCCTTCTGCAGTGCCTGTTTCAACGTCTCGCTCTGGGTATTAAGCAGTTCCTGCTTGTTGACGTAGTAGCGTCCCTGGGCATCGATGGCGATATCGATTACAGCTTGCTCACTGTTCTCTACAGCGGCACTCGATTCCGGGAGCTTGATCTTCATCTGGCTGTATTTGTCGAAACTGGTGGCCACCATGAAGAAGATCAGCAACATCAGCAGCACATCGATAAGGGGGATGACGACGATCTCGGGCTCATCCCGCCGGCGTGTACGTAACTGCATCGTTTAGCTCCGCGCCGATGAGGTATCGGCATAGATGGCGTCGATGAGCATCAATGCCTCCTGCTCCATCGTAATCGCCAGGTCATCCACTCGGCGCTGGAAAAAGCGATAGAAGATCACTGCAGGAATTGCCACGGCGAGACCGGCCGCCGTCGCGATCATGATTTCGGAAATACCTTCGGCCATTGCCTGGGGGTTACCTGCGCCATGCATAGTGACAGCGGTGAAGACCGACATCAGGCCGGTGACCGAGCCGAGCAGCCCCAGCAACGGCGCAATCGCGGCAATAGTGCCCAGGGTACTCAGATAGCGCTCCAGCTCGTGTATGACGTGACGGCCAGTGTCCTCCACACGCTCCTTCATTACCTCGCGGGGATGGTGCATGTTGATCAGCCCGGTGGCCAGGATGCGTCCCAACGGGGATTCGTCATAGAGCTCCTTCAGACGGGCATCGTCGATTTGGCGGCTTTTATGCATTTGCAGCACCTTCACTGCCAGCCCCGCCGGTGCGATCCTGCCCTTGCGCAGCGTCCAGAACCGCTCGGCAATGATGGCCAAAGCCAACACCGAGCTGAGGATGATCGGTACCATGACCCAGCCACCGGCTACGACGATTTCAAACACGCTTGTTACTCCGTTTCTGCTGCGAAAAATTGTTCGCCAATTTAACAAAGTACGGCATCTGCGCCTAGTGCAGCGGTTCACTATGCCAGTATCTCTGGCTGATTTTTCGATACTCCTCGATGACGAAGCCTTGCCGTGGGTCGGGCCGCACGCTGATAGCCCCGCTATGCGCCGTTTCGAGCATGGCGATACCGGCATGATGATAACGCTCCACCACCGGCTTGGCAGGGAAGCGGTAGCGGTTGCGATAGCCGGTCGGAAAGAGTACCCAGCGCGGAGCGACCGCCTCAATGAAGGCGGAGGTGGATGAGGTCTTGCTGCCGTGATGGGGCGCCACCAGCAGATCGGCCCGCAACAGCTGCGGCCTCTCCGCCAGCAGTTCGCGTTCAGCCGGACTCTCGATGTCGCCGGTGAGCAGCACGCTGAATCCTCTGCCGCTCACGTGTAATACACAGGAGTCATCATTACCTCTCCCCGCCGGAGCCTGCTGCGGATGGAGCATGCCGAAGGCGACCCCGTCCCACTGCCACGACTGGCCCGCGCTGCACAGCTCGAAGGGCACCTCGGGCATCTTGTCAGGCACACTGGTCAACAGCCGCGCTACCCGCCCCTGCGCGAGCAAGGTTGGCATGCCGCCAATGTGGTCGCTGTCTCCATGACTGACCACCAGGGTATCGATGGCGCTGCGGCCGTGGTGGCGCAGGAATGGCAGGAGGGTATTGCCGCCGCTGTCACTGCCGCTGGAGAAGGCCAGACCGGTATCGAACACCAGCACATGGCTGTGTGTCTCTACCACCGAGGCCAGCCCCTGGCCCACATCGAGCAGCGTAAACCACGCCTCCCCCTGTGCCGGCCGTGGATGCGGCATGACCAGCAAAGGCAACAACAGTGCCACGCCGACCCAGCGCAACGGCCAGCCGCGGGGTGCCAGCAGCCAGACAACGGCGAGGGCAGCCAAGGGCAGTGTCCAGCTCGCAGGGGCGGTCAGGGTAACGGCCGGCTGCCATTGTGCCAGCCACTCCAGCAGAGGCCAGAGCAGCGACAGCGTCCAGGCGGCCAGCGCCAGCAGCCCCTGGCCCACCATGGGCAGGAACGGGGTGAGCAGGGTTCCCGCCAGGGAGAGCGGTACCACCACCAGCCCCACCCACGGCACCGCGACCGCATTGGCCAGTGGCGAGGTGAGCGAGGCCTGCTGGAAGAAGAGCACCATCAACGGCAACAAACCGAACGCGGCCACCCAATGCACCCGCCCCCAGCGCCACCAGCGACTGCGTACCGCGAGACGGCCCTGCATGGCATAGAGCAGCAACGCCACGCTGCCGAACGAGAGCCACAGACCGATCCCCAGCACCTGCAAGGGATCGAGCGCCATGATGGCGAGCAGGGCCAGCGCCAGGGTGCGGGAACTGGCCATCCCCGGCCGGAATCCGACCGCCCCCAGTACCAGCGCGATCATCACCAGCGAGCGCAGCACCGGCACCCCGAAGCCGGCCAGCGCCGCATAGAGCAGCGCGGCGAAAAAGGCTGCGATGGCCGCTGCACGCGGCGCCGGCCAGCGCAGCGCGCCTCTGGCGCTGCGACTCCAGAGCCAGCGCGCCAGAAAAAATACCAGCCCCGCCACCAGTGTCACATGGAGCCCCGACACCGAGATCAAGTGGGTGGTGCCGGTTGCCGCGAAGACCTGCCACTGCTCCCGGCTGATCCCCTGCTGCTCCCCCATGGCGAGGGCAATGATGATCCCCGCCTCCGCCCGCCCCTCCAGCGTGTGCGTGAGCTCATCGTAAAGCGCCGCGCGCAGTCGCTGCAGCGGATAGCGCCAGCCGCTCGCCACCACCTCGCCGCTACGCACATAGCCGGTGGCCCGCACCCCTTCGCGAAACAACCACTGCTCGTAATCGAAACCACCTGGATTGAGCGAGCCCCAGGGGCGCTTGAGCCGGACCACGAAGCGGCAGTAGTCACCAGGCCGTAGCGCTGGCGCATCGTCATACCAACTGAGATTCAGCCGGCGCGGAAAGGCGGGTGTCTCAGCCTCTCCTGCGGATGCCACCTCAAAGCGAAAGCGGGTGCGCCGCGCATCCCGCACCGGCAGGCTCGCCACCCAGCCGGTCAGGGTGATGTCGTCCCCCTCTTGTTCAGGAAGGAGCTGCTGTGAAAGCAGGCCGTGGGCATGCCAGCCGCTCCAGAGAAAGCCGGCCAGCAGCGCCACCCCCCATCGTGCCGGGGCAAAACGCTGCAACAGCAGCAGTGCCAGCGCCAGAATGGCGAGCAACCCAAGGAGCTGAGGGGAGGGAGGGGTGGCCTGCTGTTGAAACAGCACTACACCGAAAAGTAGCGCGATCGTCCATGAGCGCATATATCGTTCCTGTCAATTTGGTGGATAATGGAGGTACTTCGATCCTTCGCAGTACCATCATGCCGAAAAAGTTTATCAAACGCTTCATGCCGGATCACCGCACGATCCAGGAACATAAACAACTGCAATTTTTGGGGCGGGCCCTGCACGAGCCGAACCTATGGCATCTCAACCGCCGCTCCGCCTCAGGTGCCTTCGCTGTCGGACTCTTCTGTGCCTTCGTGCCGATGCCCTTTCAAATGGTACCGGCGGCGGCGCTGGCGATCCTGTTCCGGGTCAATCTGCCCATCTCGATCGCGCTGGTGTGGCTCACCAATCCAGTGACGATGCCGCCAGTTTTCTACTTCTGCTACAAGGTGGGCGCCTGGCTTCTCGGTGTCCCCCCGCAGCCCTGGTCCTTCGAACTCTCCTTCGAGTGGCTCATCCACGGCATGGGTACCTTATGGAAACCGTTCCTGCTCGGCTGTCTGCTGGTGGGCTCCATCACCTCTGCCCTTGGCTACCTGGCAGTGCGGGGCTTATGGCGTTTGCAGGTGGTGCGCCACAGTCGACGCAAGAAGAATGAGCGGCGCCTGCGCGAATGCAACGTCGCACAGAAGCACGGGTGAGGCGGGCAGGCGTTCAGCTCGCCAGTGGTTGTTCGACGATGCGGCCGTCGGCCATGCGCAATACGCGGTTCATGCGCTGTGCCAGGGACAGGTCGTGGGTAACGATGATGAAGCTGGTCTTCAGCTCTTCGTTCAGCTCCAACATCAGGCTGTAGACGTTCTCGGCGGTATGCTGATCGAGGTTGCCGGTCGGTTCGTCGGCCAGCACACACAGCGGGTGTGTCACCAGAGCGCGGGCGATCGCCGCGCGCTGCCGCTCACCGCCGGAGAGCTCGCCGGGTTTGTGGAGCTGGCGCGGACCAAGCCCCACCCGCTCCAGCAGCTGCGCCGCCACCCGCTTCGCCTCGACCGGCCTGTCACCACGAATCATTAGCGGCATCGCCACATTCTCCAGCGCGGTGAATTCGTTGAGCAGGTGGTGAAACTGGTAGACAAAGCCCAGGGCACGATTGCGCAACCGGCCGCGTGCCGCCTCGCCCAACTTGCTCATGGACTCACCGGCCACATAGACCTCGCCGCGCGTGGGCGTATCGAGGCCGCCGAGCAGATGCAGTAGCGTACTTTTGCCCGAGCCCGAGGCGCCGACGATGGCAACCCGCTCGCCTTGGGCGATGGCCAGATCGACCCCCTGCAACACATCCACCTTCAGCGGCCCCTGCTCGAAGCACTTCTCCAGGGCGCGGCACTCCAGCACGGTTTTACTCATAGCGCAGCGCCTCCGCCGGTTCGGTACGTGAGGCACGCCAGGCCGGGTAGATGGTGGCCAACAGACTGATCATGAACGACACTCCGCAGATCTTTACCACGTCATCCCAGTGGAGTTCCGAGGGGAGATCGCTGATGTAATAGACATCGGCGGGGAGAAATTTCATACCAAAAACATGCTCCAGCGCGGGAACGACGTTCTCCACATTGAGTGCCAGCACCACCCCACCCAGCAGGCCGAGCAAGGTGCCGATGAAACCGATCACCGTCCCCTGCACCATGAAGATCTTCAAGATGGAGGATGGCGTGGCACCGAGTGTGCGCAGGATGGCGATGTCGGTCTGTTTGTCGGTCACCACCATCACCAGGGTGGAGACGATATTGAAGGCCGCCACCGCGACGATGAGCAGCAGGATCACGAACATCACCGTCTTTTCGGTGCGAATCGCCCGGAAGAAGTTGGCGTGGGAGGTGGTCCAGTCCTGTACCAGATAGATGCCCGGCAACTGGCTCGCCAAATCGCGGCTCACCCGCGGGGCAAGGTAGAGGTCATCGAGCTTGAGACGCAGGCCGGTGACCCCGTCATCCATCTTGTACAGCTTCTGGGCATCGCTGATGTTGATCATCGCTAGGGCGCTGTCGTACTCGTACATCCCCACCTCGAAGACTCCCACCACAGTAAAGCGTCGTGTACGCGGCATGACGCCGGCGGGTGTGACATTGGCACTCGGCGCGACCAGCGTCACCTTGTCGCCAACTAGCACCCCGAGCTGGCGCGCCAGCGCCGCACCAAGGATGATGCCGAACTCACCCTCGCGCAGGTCATTGATACTCCCCTCCACCAACTTGTTGGTGACTTCCGAGACCTCGGGCTCCAGGGCCGGCACGATGCCGCGGATCACGGCACCGTTCACTGCCTCGCCATTGATCAGCATCCCCTCCTTTTGGATATAGGGGGCGCTGCCGATCACATGTTCATGCTGGTTGACCAGCGGCCGGATCTCGGCCCACTCGTGCATGTCACCGCCATAGGTGCTGATGGTGGCGTGGGAGGTCATGCCGAGAATGCGCTGGCGCAGCTCATTCTCGAAGCCGTTCATCACCGACAAAACGGTGATGAGCGCGGTGACGCCCAGCGCGATACCGACCATCGAGGTCAGGGAGATGAAGGAGATGAAGTGGTTACGGCGTTTGGCGCGGGTATAGCGCAGGCCGATAAAGATTTCGAGGGGACGGTACATGGGGCGCCATTAAACCATATCAACAAGGAAAAGGCTGCCCCCGTCACGGCACCAGCACGGGAATCGGGCACTCCAGCACAATCTCCCCGGGCGTCACCCGGGCGCGCCACGCCAGCGCCTCCACCCCGGCCGCGAGCGCAGCGCGCAGCGCCTCGCCATAGCGCGGATCGATCTCGTCGGCGGGCCGCACACAGCGCACATCACCGCGTTGTACGCAAAAGAAGATCACCGCCCGCGCGCCCTGGCGCACCATCTCCGTCAACTCACGCAGATGGCGGCTGGCGCGCGTACTCACCGCATCGGGAAAGAAACCGGCCCGGTCCGCGTCGCAGGTGGTGACATTCTTGATCTCCACATAACAGTCCGGGCGCTGCCCATCCCCTACCAACAGCAGATCGATACGGCTCCTCTCCACACCATAACGCACCTCCGGACGGATTGCCGTGTAACCTGACAACTCGCCGATCACCCCCGATGTAATCCCCTCCATCACCAGCCGGTTGGGCAGCGTCGTATTGACCCCCACCAGGACTCCGGCGTGCGTCTCGGTCATATCCCAGCTGTAGCGATACTTGCGTCCCCTCTCCCCGGCATCGCGCAACCAGACCCGGCTGCCCGGCTCCGAACACCCCAGCATCGAACCGGTATTGGGGGTATGGACCGTGAGCTCGCGCCCGTCGGGCAGTCGCACATCGGCAAGAAAACGCTTGTAACGACGCAACAGGATGGCCGGCAGAAGTGGCTTCTCAAGAATCATCAAGGCTTCAGCAGGATGGCGTAACGTGGCCGCCATTATCGGCGCGGAGCGTCAGCAAGGAAAGATTAGATTGCCCAGGCCCAAAGCATGACGTTCGGCACAACGGGTGTGTTCCATGTGCATGCAAGCCAAACAAAGAACAAGCGTACCCCCAGGACCCAACGAACAGCCCCGGGCCCATCTCCAGCCATAGGGGGTCACTGCCCCTTGCCGATCACTTCAAAGCGCCGCTCCAGCCGTTGCCCATTCTCGTCGACCAGCGTGAGGGTATGCATTCCCGGCGCTGGGTTGAGGGCCATTTGATGAAAGGTTTGGGTTGCACCGAGGTAGTCGTCATCGAGGTGCCAGTGGAGGATGGCGCTACTATCGCGATGGGCGGCCTGGAAGATGGTGCGCTGCTGTTGGCCGCCGAGTTCGTAGGGGATGTAGATGCGTGCATTGTCGCCCGGATAGAGCAGCGCGATAGGCGTGTATTCCGCCGGGGCATTGCCATTGCGCAGACAGTCGTCGCGCCACTGCGGCAGGGTGCGATACCCGGGATGCGATTTGCGGTAATAGAAGGCCTGGCCCGGGGGCAGGATGAACCAGTCGCGGTGCGCCATGGAGGCGACCGCTTCGCAGCGGCTGTCGACACGCCAACGCTCGCTGCGATCGAGATGGATGCGCAGGTGATAGGGCGTCACCTGATCAAAGTGGCTGTCGCGCGGGATCCACTGCAGTTCACTATCGCAATTGCCATTGGCCAGATAGCCATCATCCTTGCATACCCGCACCTGTTTCATCTGCGCGATGGGCTGGTCGAACCAGGCGGTGGGTTCCAGGGTATTGAAGATGTCGAACAGCAACGGTGCCGCGGCCATCACCCCGGTGAGTCCCGGACGCCCCTCTCCGCTGGCGTTGCCGGCCCAGACGCCGACGGTGTAACGCGGCGTGATGCCGATCGCCCAGGCGTCGCGCAACCCATAGCTGGTGCCGGTTTTCCAGGCGACCTTTTGTGAGCTGGTGAAGCTGCGCCAGTACCCCTCCTCCCCCGGGCGTGCCACCTCCACCATGGCATCGAGCGTGAGCCAGGCCGCCGCCGCAGAAAGCTCCGACTCGCCTCCGTCGACAAACGGTTGCCCAGCGAGCAACTGAAGTTGCCGGTAACGGGGGCGCGTGGGGCCTGGCGACGCGGCGACATGGGCAAGGTTGGCGTAGATGGCGGAAAGGTCCCACAGGGTCCCTTCGGCTCCGCCCAGGATCAGCGTCAGGCCATATTCATTGGGTGCGCGCGTGAGCGTGGTCATGCCCAACTGCTTCAGATAGGCATGAAAGCGCTCGACACCGTAACGCTTCAGCATGCGCACCGACGGAATATTGAGCGAGTGCGCCAGCGCCTCGCGTGCGGGGACGGCCCCCCGATAGCCACGGTCAAAATTTTCCGGCATGTAACTGCCGTATTGCGTCGGCAGATCGGCGACCAATGTGGCAGGCAGAATCGACCCCTCCTGCACCATCGCCGCAAACAGCAGAGGCTTGAGAATGCTGCCGGTGCTGCGCGGCCGGCGGATGAGATCGATCGCATGACCGGCATCATCACCCATAGTGTCCTGGCTATTGCCGGCGTAGCCGAGCACCTCAAAACTGCGGTTGTCGATAATGATGGCCGCGGCATTGCCGATCTGTTCACGGCTCAGCCGTTCACCATTACGCTGCACGATCTCGTTCAGGCGCAGCTGCACGGTGCGGTCGAGCGTGGTGACAAAGCGGTAGTGCTGCGGATAGTCACCATTGAGGGTCTCAAGCAGGTGGGGAGCAAGGCGCGGCATCGGTCTGGGTGCACCGGGCAACGGTTCTGCCAGTGCGAGTTGCAGTGCCATGGCATCGATCACCCCCTCCGCCTGCAGACGCTGTAACAAGCCGTCGCGCTTCTCTTTCAGTAGCGCACGATTGCGCCCCGGATGGATCAAAGCCGGACTGTTGGGCAGCACCGCGAGGGTGCAGGTTTCGGCCCAAGAGAGCTGGGCAGGATCGCGGCCGTAGTAGCGCCAGGAGGCGGCATCGAGGCCCACCACATTGCCGCCGAAGGGGGCATGACTGGCGTAGAGGGCGAGAATCTCATCCTTGCTGTAGCCCATTTCGAGACGCACGGCCAATGCCATCTCGATCAGCTTCTCGCCGTAGGTGCGCGGTGGATTGCCACGCGCCAGACGGATCACCTGCATGGTGAGGGTACTGGCGCCGCTCACCACATGCTGGTGGTTGAAATTGAGCCGGATGGCACGGGCCAGCGCCAGCGGGTCGACCCCGGGATGGTAGTCAAAACGGCGATCCTCATAGAGCAGGATCGCCTTGCGGAATTTGTCGGGAACGGCGGGTGATTCAGGAAAACGCCATTGATGATCGGCGGCAATACGGGCTCCAAGCAGATCACCATTGCGATCCAGCAAGATACGGGAGAGCGGTTCGTTGAAGAGTGGCTCGGGCAGGCTTCTCCAGAAGAAGATAGTTGCGGCTATCAACATCAGTAGGGTGACACATCGCCGTCGCGTAGCGCAGCGGCGTCTGAAGGTCGACAAAAATTTAGTCATCGCGTGAGAAAGTCATACCCTGAAGACAGAAAGAGGCGAACCCTGCACTGCATAGTTTACATGGGGTAAACGATTCGCTGGGCAGGGTTCGCCATCTCCTGAAGAAGCGCACTATCCGCAGAGGAAAGCAACTTCTCGCTGATTGCTACTCATTCAGTCTTGTTAGTTACCTCCACCCACTGCCCCAGGGTGCTGGCATTGACGGTCGCATCGTACATGGCCTCCGCGGCGAGCCCCGGCTGGTAGAAGCGGCCGCGATAGGCGCTGTTGAACTGCACCTTGAAGCTCTTGCTCTCACCTGACTTGAGACCGAAGTAGGTGAAGATCCGATCGTCGCGGATATCCTGATAGTCGATGGGTGCCAGTGCCTCCGCGGAGCCATCGACCATGCGCGGATTGTGGATCTCCCACCCCGACGGCACGATGTGGGTCAACGCCACATTGGTCAGTTCACGACCACTGGTGTTGGTGACGGTGATCGTCTCGACGATGTCGCTGCCTTGTTCCAGTTTGGCCACCTGCAGCGGGGTGCCTTCCATGTCGGCGTAACGGGCTTCCAGCCGCAAGCCGTTGCTCTGCTCCTTCTCGGCGCCGGCACGAGCCACTCCCTCGACGATGAGCGTGCCAAAGAGGCGTCGATTCGAGCTGTTGCTCACCGTGACGTCGCTGCCCGCCTCGGGGAACTTGTCCAGCTCCTGGCGCACCATGGGCGACTCTGACGTCAGAGACACTTCGCTCCCCTTACCAACGGTGTAACTGAACGTGTAAGGCTCGCTGCCCACGGCGCCGCCGGCAAAGCGCGCGATGGCGATGAGGCCATAGGCCACCGATTGGGTGCTGTACCACCGTTCCGAGGCCAGCTCCTTGGCGATGGCGTCGGCAAACTCCTTGGCCTTGCTGCTGCGACCGGTCAACACCAGGCTGTTGAGCACAATGGCGCGATCGCGCAGTGCCGAACCAAAGGTCGCCCCTTCGCCAATGTAATCGCCGATGGCGAAGGTGTCGTTCTGCACCAGCTCACTGGCGGCGTCGGGCATGCCGGCCAATTGATAGGCCGCTGCCAGTTGCCAACGAGTAGCCGAATCGAGACGGCCCGCTTCCCGCAGACGGTTCATGGCGCCGCTCTCCGGTTTACCCGCCAGCGCCAGCAGGTAGAGCCGGTAGGCCTGATCGAGCTGGGTTTGCTCGCCCGTGCCACTGGTCCAGCTGCGGGCCCGCTGCTGTTGGTAGTTGATCATGTTGGTGATCATCTCCGGCGGCACGGCGTAGCCCTGCTTGCCCGCCTCCACCAGGAAGTGGCCGGCATAGCTGGTACCCCAGTCGTTGCTATGGCCATCCCCCGGCCAATAGGAGAAACCGCCATCGGAGTTCTGGAAGCTGCGCAACCGATCGATCCCTGCATTGATGTTGTTATCGATCTGTTTGCGCTGTTGCGGTTCGAGCTTCAGCAGTGTCGGCAGCGCCACCTGAGGGAAGACCGATGAGGTGGTCTGTTCGATACAACCGTGGGGGTACTGGATCAGATAGCGCAAGCGGCCGTCCATATTGAGCGGCATCAACGACGAGATCTCCAGCGTTACGCGGTTGGTCCCCTCCAGCCCATGGGGCGTGATCTTCTCACTCCACGTCTTGCCTGGCTCCAGCACGATGTTCGACAGCCGTGTGGACTTCGGATTGGCGCTGACCACATCGATATAGATCTCCGAGGCGGTACGGTGTCCGCCCCCTTCGGCGCTGAATTTCAGGTGGGCCTTGCCCAGCTTCGGTTTTACCTTGAGCTTGACGAAGGCGAGCTGTTCGCCGGCCTCCTGGAAGGTCACCTTGTCCTTGCCACTTTCCACTGTGAAATGATCGTCGGCCTCGACCTTTAAGGTCGCCTCTTTGATCTTATCGTCCATGGTGAAGAGAGAGACCGGAACCGCCAGCTCTTCATCCGGAGTCAGTACCCGCGGCAGGGTCACCAGCATGCTCAGGGGATCACGTACGGTCACGGTTTTGTCTGCCAGGCCGTAGGCGTTGTCATTGCCGGCCACCACCATGACGCGCACCGCGCCGATATATTGCGGAATATCGACGGTGTGCTTGGCAGTTTCACCCGCAGCGAGTTTGAACGGCCCCATGAAGCGGACGACCGGCGGGAAGCGCTTGCGTTCGCTCTTGCGCTGTTCATCGCTGGCCTCATCACCGCCACCAAGCGAGAGCATGCGCTCCAGCTCGCCGCTATAGGCACCCGCCACATAGTCGTACATGTCCCACATGCTGACACCGAGCGCCTCACGCTTGAAGAAATGGTCGTGCAGATCGGGCGTCTTGAAGTTGGTCAGCCCCAGCAGCCCCTCATCGACGATGGCGAGGGTATAGCTCATGGCACGTCCCTTCTCCTCCGACACCTCCACGTTCACCGTGGTATTGGGACGCCACTCGTCTGCGGCACCAAGCTTTGGTTTAAGGTAGGTCGCTGGATCGTTAACGATGATGGGGACGATACCGTAGAGTCGGATCGGACGATCGTTGTCACGCTCCTTATGTGGTTGCACCACGGTCACGCTCACATAGACGTTGGGGCTCATCGATGCGGTGATCGGCAGGGAAATGCGCGTATTGCCTTTGCCCAGTTCCAGCCATTTTTGATCGAGGATCGTCGCACCGTTTTCAATGCTCACCAACGCGCGGCCACGGGTAGCTTCTGGCAGCTGGATAGTGGCCGTTTCACCGACGGCATACTGACTCTTGTCGGCAACGATGGTCAGCATGCTGGCACCGACACCACTGCTCTCTTGGGCACGCCCTGCCCAGCCTGGCCAGTCGATGTAGACCACCTGACCAGTACAGTGCCCACCCTCGGTATCGCAGGCACGCAACAGGTAGCGCCCCCAATCGGGATACTTCACCTTGAAGTTCCAGACACCTTTGCCGTTTTTGCTGGAGATGGTTCCCTCGGCAATTTTGCTGTTATACGAACCGCTGGTAAAATTGGCCAGCGAATCACCCGATTTATCCCACCACCAACGCCAGTCGATCTTGTAGAGGCTGAGCTGTACCTCGTTGAGAGAGACGGGCTCGCCTTTGGCATCGACTGTCGCCACGCTCACCGCATGCTCCACATCGGTGAGCAGCATATTGCGTGTGGCATCCCCCTTGGGCAGCTTGATCCCCACATAGTGATCAAAGGGGTGGAAGGGAATGGTCTGCGACGCGCTGCTGAAGGCCCCGCCCTTTTCGAAGACGCGCGTGGTGAAGTTGGCCGAGAGCATCCCCGGCACATTCTCCTTCTCCACGGCGATCTCACCAGCAAGGTCTGCGTAGCCCTCATTGTCCAGGACACCGTCAAACAGCTTTTGCTCTTCCGCCGTGAATTCCCGTGTCGGGTCATCGAAGATGTGATCATCGAAACGGCTAAAGTGCGTCGGCTTGCGCATCAAGCGCACCGCCACATCGGCATTCAATCCCGACGCCTTGGCACCGTGCAACCACTGCGCAAACAACTTGCCACTGACGCCGTCATCGGAAGCAAACAGTGCCGGCTGGTCGAACTTGAGCTCGACCTTGAGGCGGTTGGGCACTACCGTTTCCACTTTCAGGGTCTTGGTGAAGGTGGTACCGCCCAGCAAGGCCTTAGCCGTCCAGTTGCCGGTCGGCGCATCGTCGCTGGTCTTCATCTTGAACAGATAGAACCCACCCACCGGTGAGGTATTGGTCACACGCTGCGCCAATTGACCCTGCGGATTGTAAAGTTCCAGGGTTGCCGGATGGTCGTCGGGAATGACCCCTTGCCGATCCTGCAGCACCAGGGTGAGATAGATGGCGTCGCCGGGGCGCCACACACCACGCTCACCATAGATGAATCCCTTGATCCCCTTGTTGACTTTTTCACCGCCCACATCGAAGTGCGAGACAGGCAAAGCCGAAGCGTCGTTGATGCGCAGATAACCGCGCTGCCTGCCTTTTTCGGCCACCAGATAGAACGGGGTATCCTTGAGCTGATAACTGGCGAAACCGTTGCCATCGCTGGTGGCGCGCCCCATCTCCTGATTCTGGAAATTCATCACCCGGATCGCCACGTCACCGAGCGGTGCCGCGCTGCGCAGGTCGGTGGTGACGATACGCAGCTTGTTGTCACTGCCGCGCTTGGCGATGAGGCCGATATTGGAGGCCAGGAAGTTGCGTGACTGTTTTACATTATCGGCATAGCGATAGTAGGCATCCTTGCAGGGGTCACGGCGGTCGGACCACTCAGACTCTCCGGAGTCATAGCCATAATAATCTTCTGCATAATCCCAGCCGCTATTTTCATTGACGTTCAAATCATCGCTATTGGCTAAGGGCTCTTCCTTCTCCACCGGCACACGGCGCGAAGCATCATCGCATGAATAGGTGGAATTGCCGCGATTGATCGACAGGGTGAGGCGGAACAAACTGCCGGGGTGACTGCGCAACAGCTCACCCACATCAAGGTTGTAGCGGTTCCACTTGTCTGCATCAGGGGCGTTCAGGGGAATAGTTTTGCGCCACAGATAACGGCCGACCCGCTGCAGCTCCTCGGTGCCGTCCAGCTTGTTGTTCTGCAGGAACTGTCCAATATTGTTGTCGAACACTTCAAATGCAGTCACCTGCACCGAATTGACGTTGAGTGCCTCAATGGGGATGGTAAGTGTCTCGTTCTCGGGTAGGATGACACCCGTACCAGCAAAGCGTACCTGTGGTGGTTGACTGGTAAAGGTGACCTCGTACACGGCACGCTCGGTGAGCTTGGCGCCACTCGCGCCCTTCACTCCCTTTTCGATCGTTACGGTGACATTCCCCACCAGGCCGCGCTCTGGAAAAAGCTTGATGGTGCTACCTTCGATACGCGAAGTGAAGTTGTCCTGACTGAGACTGATGAGACCCGTGAGATTCTGGGTGACATCGAGCCGTTCGGAGAAGTTGATCACCACCGATTGGCCATCACCACCCTGCACGGCCTGCGCCCCGGTTACGGTGAATATCCCCGCGGCGGGAACCTCAATCTCGCGCTCGCCGCTATTGTCCACACCGATGGCATCACCGTTCCAGGTCAACTTTAATTGTGTGGGCTCATCCTCTTTGACGATGCCCCGCAGGGAAAAACGATGGGTGTTCTGGTCGGGATGGCTCCAGGTGATCTGCAGCGCTTTCCCCTCATGCTGGGCCTCAATCACTTTCTCAATAGCGGCAGCCTGCACCACATCTGCGGTGATCAGCTCGCCATTCAGGGCATATTGCGTGTCATTATCGGGGTCGATATCGAGTCCGCCGATGTTGACCTCAAACTCCTGTTGCTTGACCTGAAAATCAAAAATATAGGTGTCCAGGTTGCTGGGAAATCCTTTCAGTGCGTCGGTGTCGACCTTGACACGATATTGCTGACCGGATGGCAGGTACTCCTTTGGCCGCAGGACAATTTCACGCGCATCACTGAAGAGGAGCTCACCGTCGACAGCAGGCTCAATGGAGAACACCTCGCTGGCCGACTTGCCTACCTGACTGCTGTCAACCACATCGTTGACGAAGCGAATGCGTACCGTGGTATTGCGCGAGACGACTGGTGGGGTATGCTGGCTGACATACTGGCTCCAGAGGGAGGCTTGTGGTGAGCTGTCACTGGGAACTTCATTGGAGTGCGCAAAATATTTGTATCCGACGAAAAGCGTAATCAACAACAAAACGAGTACTGCGGCGATCCACAAATGCCTGCGCATGATGTTCCCCTGAAATTATTGTTATACATCGCCCCTTCGTCCCGTGGGTCACCAAGGTGGCTGGCGGAGGATACACCGCGTACGACAACCATGACAAATCAGATCGATTCAGCTGGCCCTGCAAACTATTGATTAGAGATCACTACCCCTCATTTGGGGGAGCGACATCGCCAACAGCGAAGCGAAGGCTTTTATAACTACCGCACTAATACCGGTCAGTGCCGCCGTCGAACCTCCAGGACATTCTGAAGTTGGCTGATGCGGTTGAGGATGCGGCTAAGCTGATCAATATCGGCTATTTCCAGGGTGATATCGATGCGTGCGGTATGGTTGCGTTTTTCGCTCAAGGTATTGGTAGCGACGATATTGAGCTTTTCATTGCCCAGGATCGAATAGATGTCAATGAGCAGCCCCTGGCGGTCGACAGCCTCAATCTCGATCTCCACCGGGTACGTCTGTTTTTCATCGCCACCACCCCATTTGACTTCGATGAGGCGACTGCGTTTTTCGTTAGGCAGGTTGATGATGTTGCGGCAATCACTGCGATGGATGGAGACACCCCGCCCCTGGGTTATGAAGCCGATGATCGGATCGCCAAAGGCCGGATGGCAGCAGCGCGCGAGGTTGGTGAGCAACTGACCGACACCCAGCACGTGAATCGGGCCACCGCCACGTTGATTGACACGTCGTTGTGGGGCAGCCTCATGCGGTATGGCGATGGCCGGTTCAGTGAGTTTCTGCGTCGCCCCGGCGATCTGTGCGGCATTGATATCGCCACGGCCGATGGCGATGAGCAATTCATCGTTAGTGGCCAGATGGAAATGTTCCGTGAGCCGGTCATAGGCCAGGTGACTTACGCCCAATCGGTAGAGTTCGCGCTCCAGCAGAGCACGCCCGTCACTGAGGTTCTGTTGCTGATCCTGCTGCTTGAACCAGGTACGTGCCTTGGCACGGGCCCGCGAGGTGCGGATATAGCCGAGATGGGGATTGAGCCAGTCACGGCTCGGCCCGCCCTGCTTGGTGGTGAGGATCTCCACCTGCTCGCCGCTTTTCAGCTCATAGGTGAGCGGTACCATGCGGCCGTTGATCTTGGCACCGCGGCAACGGTTTCCCACCTCGGTGTGAACGTGGTAGGCAAAATCGATGGGGGTTGCTCCTTGCGGCAGATCGATGATCTCGCCGGTGGGGGTCAGCACATAAACGCGATCCTGGAATACCTCCGATTTG
>DASWUD010000221.1:0-7147 GCA_036401755.1 Gammaproteobacteria bacterium | reverse complement strand
AACGCCGAGCTGGTCTCCAAGGTGGTGGAGGGGAAGGAGAGCGAAGGGGAGAAGTTCGCCGACTACTTCGATTTTCGCGAGCCGTTTCACAAGCTCCCCTCGCACCGCGCGCTGGCGCTGTTTCGCGGCCGCAAGGAGGGGGTGCTCAACCTCACCCTCGAACAGCCCGGTGAGAGCAGCCAGCCTGGCGCCACCAGCGCCGCCGAGGTGATGATCGCCAACCACTATCGCATCGAGGAGAAGGGACGCGCCGCCGACAGCTGGCTGCGCGAGACAGTGCGCTGGGCGTGGCGCGTCAAGATCCTCACCCACCTCGATACCGATCTGAAGAACCGCCTGCGCGAGGAGGCCGAGGAGGAGGCGATCAAGGTCTTCGCCCGCAACCTCAAGGATCTGCTGCTCGCCGCACCGGCCGGACCGCGCGCCACCCTCGGCCTCGACCCGGGGCTGCGCACCGGCGTGAAGGTGGCGGTGGTGGATGTCACTGGCAAGCTGGTGGATACCGCCACCATCTATCCCCACGTACCACAGAACCGCTGGGACGAATCGCTAGCGGTGCTGGCGGCGCTGGTGCAGAAGCACAAGGTGCAGCTGATCAGCATCGGTAACGGCACTGCCTCGCGCGAGACCGATCGCCTCGCCGCCGAGCTGATCAAGAAATGCCCGGGCGCCAACCTCACCAAGATCGTGGTGAGCGAGGCGGGCGCCTCGGTCTACTCCGCCTCGGAGCTGGCCGCCCGCGAGTTCCCCGAGCTCGATGTCTCGCTGCGCGGCGCCGTCTCCATCGCGCGCCGTTTGCAAGATCCGCTCGCCGAGCTGGTGAAGATCGATCCCAAGTCGATCGGTGTCGGCCAGTATCAGCACGATGTGTCGCAGACCAAATTGGCGCGCTCGCTCGATGCGGTGGTGGAGGATTGCGTGAACGCCGTCGGCGTCGATGTCAACACCGCCTCGGCCGCGCTGCTGACGCGCGTGGCCGGCTTGAGCTCGTCGCTCGCCGCCAACATCGTGGCATGGCGCGACGAGCACGGCGCCTTTCAGGAGCGCAAGCAGCTGCTCAAGGTGAGCCGCCTCGGCGAAAAGGCGTTCGAGCAATGCGCCGGCTTCCTGCGCATCATGAACGGCGCCAATCCGCTCGACGCCTCGGCGGTCCACCCCGAGGCCTACCCGGTGGTGGAGAAGATCATCGCCAAAAGCGGGCGCGCCATCGGTTCGCTGATCGGTGACAGCGCTTTCCTGTCGAAACTCGCGGCCAATGACTACACCGACGAGCGCTTCGGTGAACCGACGGTGCGCGACATCATTCGCGAACTGGACAAGCCGGGGCGCGATCCACGCCCCGAGTTCAAGACCGCCACCTTCCGCGACGGCGTCGAGGATCTCAAGGACCTGGAGCCCGGCATGATCCTCGAAGGGGTGGTGACCAACGTGGCCAACTTCGGCGCCTTTGTCGACATCGGCGTCCATCAGGATGGCCTGGTGCATATCTCTGCCCTCTCCGACAAGTTCGTCAAGGACCCGCGCGAAGTGGTCAAGGCGGGCGACGTGGTGAAGGTCAAGGTGATGGAGGTGGATGTGAAGCGCCGCCGCGTTGGCCTGACCATGCGCCTCAGCGACGACCCGCGTCAGGCGGCCGCGCAGGAGAGCGGCATGGGCCGTGGCCCGGCACCCAAGGCGAAGCTGAAGAGCAGTCAGCCGGCGGCCAGCTCCTTGGGGGCGATGGCCGAGGCGTTTGCGCGCCTGAAAAAATAGGTTCATAACGGATTACCGGGAAACAGTCGCTAGGGCGACAGCCACCCCGTGGACGTAGCCGAGCATCGCAGTCATTTCAGGGGTAAGTGAGTGCATGTTTGAGCGAGGCGGCTTTTTGCCTCGCGAGTTGCACGAACGGCCCTGAAATGATGAGAAGCGCAGGGCACCGCGCAGCGGCAAGTCTTCGGGCGGCTTTCTCTTTGGTTACTTTCTCTTGGCCGAACAAGAGAAAGTGACCTGCGCGCGGGGCAGCCCCCCGCATCAAAATTAATCGTCGCGATAGCGACACAAAATAATTCTGATGTTTCGCTAAAGTGCGATGAACCTACCGTTGATGCGCCACCTTGATAGGAGCCCATCGCAGGCGAAGGTCTCCGGAGTTAACGGCACTCGCCGATGGAGTCGAAACGGCAGCGCCGCCGGTCGATCCAGAGGGAGCCGTCGAGGCGCGCGCCGTCGAAGCGGGTGTTGAACAGGGTCGCCTCGCCCAGGTTGGCGTTGACGAGATTGGCGTTAGAAAAGTCGGCCTTGAACAGCTGTGCGCGGCTGAGATCGGCCTTTTCCAGATTGACCCCATGCAGTCGTGCACCTTCCAGATTGGCGCCCGAGAGGTTGGCGCGGCGCAGGCTGCTGCCGCTCAGATCGGCGCCGTTCAGCTGGACCTGGCGCAGGTTGCTCTCGTCCAGTTGTACGTTTAACAGGGAGGCAGAGTGCAGCTCCGCCTGGTACAGCAGTGCCTCGTGCATCTGCGCCCGGTCGAGGCGCGCGCCGTTCAATTGCGCCCGCTCCATGCGCGTCTGCGTGAGCAGGGCGTCGCTCAAATCGGCCTGGTTGAAATTGGCGCCGAGGGCACGCGCCTTGTCGAGTAACGCCCCCGCGAGTTGGGCCTGGCGGAGATCGGCATAGTTGAGATCGGCGCCCGAGAGGCGTGCCCCGCGCAGATCGGCCCCCGTCAGTTGCGCGCGGGTAAGGATCGCACCGCTCAGGTCGGCACCGCGCAGCTCCGCCTTGCTCTTGTCACACCCTATCCAGTTGACTCGGGGCGCGGGGGGATCATCGCAGGCGGCATCTGCCGCCACCGGCGTACCGGCAAGCGCAGCGAGGGCGAGCAACAGAGGGATCGACTTCATTAGCGACTCTTAAATGGAAGGGTCACCAAAGTATGGGGCAATGAGCGGCATTAGGCGAGCACTGGCCGGCAGGTGGTGCAGCGCCATAGTGCGTCATCCGCTAGAATGGCGCTTTCCATTTTCCGGATCGTGTCTCCATGCCAATGTTAACCACCGTTCTCCACACCGCGACACTGGATGACCTGCACAAGGATGCCGTTGCCGCGGTGATCCCCGGCGAGTTCGAGCTCTGTGGCGGTCATCACCGCCTGCACCATCGCAGCGAACCCGCGCGCGATGCTCTGATGGCGCTGCGCCAGCGGCTCGGTTTCGATATCAACCCGTTGCCGCAGCGTTTCGATGTGGAAGGGGTGGGGCTGCTGCTCACCGATATGGATTCGACCCTGATCAACATCGAGTGCATCGACGAGATCGCCGATTTTGCCGGGGTCAAGCCGCAGGTGGCGGCGATCACCGAGGCGGCGATGCGTGGCGAACTCGACTTCGCTGCCTCGCTGACACAGCGTGCCGCCACCCTCGACGGACTCGACGAGGGAGTGTTGCAACGGGTCTACGATGAGCGCCTCGCCCCCAATCCCGGTGCGGAAAAAATGGTGGCAGGACTGCATCGCCATGGGGTGAAGGTGGGGGTTGTTTCGGGTGGCTTCACCTTCTTTACCGATCGGCTCAAGGCACGATTGCAGCTCGACTTCAGCCGCGCCAACGTGCTGGAGCAACAGGGCGGCCGGCTAACCGGCCGGGTGCTCGGTGCCATCGTTGATGCGGCGGCCAAGGCACGTTTCCTGGAGGAGCTGTGCGAGGAGCTGCGCATTGCGCCAAGTCAGGCGATCGCCATGGGGGATGGCGCCAACGATCTGCTGATGATGCAGCGTGCCGGGCTCGGCATCGCCTACCGCGCCAAGCCCAAGGTGCAGGCACAGGCCGATGTGGTGCTCAACCACTCCACCCTGGCGGAGGTGTTGCACCTCATCTCATGCAGTGAGTGAACTCACAGCAGCGCTGGATCGCGCGGCGGCATCTGCACGTAGAAGCCCTTCTCGTCGAGACTCTTGATCACCTCCTTGACATCGGCGCGTGCCAGGGTGCGCTCCGGTGTCAGCTCCAGCTCCATCACCAGCTCGGTGTTACCGAGGCTTTTCAGCAGAGCCTCGGGCAGTGTGGCAAGCATTTCGCGATCGCGCAGGTAGATGTAGAGGCCATCCTTGCTGAGGCTTTTGTAGATGGTGCAGGTGGTGCTCATGGGGCTCCTGAACTTCATTACTTGGGGGCGGAAATCACCAGGGTGTCGTTCCCATCGAGGAGGAACGGCAGCCGTTTCAGATCGGCCACGCCCTCGGTGAGGGCGGCGCCGGTTGCGTCAAACCAGTGCGCGGTACAGGTGGCGCGCAAACCACCCGGCCAGGGCTGGCGCGGGGCTTCAAGGGTACCCGCCGCAATCCACTCCAGTGGACATCCATACAGGGGATCGTAATCGGTGACTACCAGAAAGTGTCCGTCCGCAGCGGTACGCACGATGAGCAGCCGCTGTCGGTTCCACTCGATCCCCTGCATGTGGCCCGCGTCGAGAACGGAAACATCCACCCGCAGCGGCTGGATCGGCGTTTCATCCCCAACGAGGAAGGGGCGTACCATCACCAGGGCGAGGGCCGCCAGCATGAGGAAAAACATCAGCTTTACCGCCACCTTGAGGAGGCGGATACGCGATGCATCAGGTCGGGTTGTGGGGTGCACGGATCTGGGGGAGCAAGATGCCTGCCGGATAACGCCCGGAAGGATACAACATTTTCAGGAACGATCAGTGGTCGAAGTGCTCCTGCACCACTCTCAGCTTGTCGAAGCTGCTGGCCAGTTCACTTTTGATGTCCTGTAGTGCCGCGATGACTCGGTTCAACTCCTCCACGGGGCGTGGATCGTCGTGATCGATGCAGCTGAGCAGTTCGATGGCGGTTTCAATGCTGAACTGGGCATCGGAGAGATCATGCTGTGCGTTTTCTATTCCGGTCATGGCTTCACCACGGCGAGTGACAAGTAATTACCCACATAATATAGCGTGGAATCGTCGTGAGGGAAGTTGCAGGAATAAAACTCCTTATCAACGCATCATTATCTGCAGACTGTGAGAAAGGTCCACTTCGCCAGAATCGCTAATCATATAAATGCAGTCGGGTATTGCGCCAATGTTTTCGTGCAAGGGCGTAGTCGGCTGGATGGATTCTGCGTTCAGGAGGTGTGTACTATGCCATGCGAGAGGCGAGAGCGTGGTAAACAATCAAATATCGTATTGAGGAGAAATCATGCCGATTACGCGTCGCCAGTTTGTGCAGTTGATGGGGATCGCCGGCGTTGCCGGGATGGTGCCGGGCCTCAGCCTGGCAGGAGCAAAAAATCTCAAGGCCCCTTCCGATCTCTACGAGCTCCCGAAGTTCGGCAACATGACACTGCTGCACATCACCGATACCCATGCGCAGCTGATGCCGATCTATTTCCGCGAGCCCAACGTCAACCTCGGCATCGGCGCGGCCAAGGGCAAGGCGCCGCATCTGGTGGGCAGCAAGCTGCTCAACCACTTCGGCATCAAGCCCAACACCATCGAGGCGCACGCCTTCACCCATCTCAACTTCGACGAGGCGGCGCAGACCTACGGCAAGGTGGGTGGCTTTGCCCATCTGGCGACGCTGGTGAAGCGCATCCGCGCCGAGCGCGGTGCCGGCAATTCGCTGCTGCTCGACGGCGGCGACACCTGGCAGGGGTCGGGCACCGCACTGTGGACGCGCGGCATGGACATGGTGGAAGCGTGCAACCGCCTCGGCGTCGACATCATGACCGGCCACTGGGAGTTCACCTATAGGGACGAGGAGGTGCTGAAGAATATCGGCGCCTTCCAGGGCGAGTTCGTGGCGCAGAACATCCGCGTCAAGGATGAGTCGCTGTTCGATTATGAGTTTGCCGACTTCAACGGATTCGACGAGGAGAACGGCTTCGCCTTCAAGCGCTATACGATGCGCGAGCTGAACGGCATGAAGGTGGCGGTGATCGGCCAGGCCTTCCCCTATACCCCCATCGCCAACCCCTCGCGCTTCATCCCCCATTGGACCTTCGGCATCAACGACGGCGACATGCAGCAACTGGTGGACGAGATCCGCGCCAGCGAAAAGCCCGACGTGGTGGTGGTGCTCTCCCACAACGGCATGGATGTGGATCTGAAGATGGCTGCGGTGGTGAGCGGTATCGACGTGATCTTCGGCGGCCATACCCACGACGGCATGCCGGCCCCCACCGTGGTGAAGAATCGCGGCGGCAAGACGCTGGTGACCAACGCCGGCTCCAACGGCAAGTTCCTCGGCGTGATGGATCTCGATGTACGCAACGGCAAGGTGCGCGACTTCCGCTACCGCCTGCTGCCGGTCTTCTCCAACCTCATCGAGCCCGATGCACAGATGAGCGCCTTCATCGACGGCGTGCGCATGCCCTATCTGGGCAAGCTCAACGAGCAGCTGGGGACGGCCGGCGACCTGCTCTACCGCCGCGGCAACTTCAACGGCACCTTCGACCAGATCATCTGTGATGCGCAGCGCAAGGTTGGCGATGCGCAGATCGCCCTCTCGCCCGGCTTCCGCTGGGGCACCACCGTGCTGCCCGGCCAGACCATCACCCTGGAGCATGTGATGGACCAGACCGGCACCACCTATCCGGAAACCTATGTGCGCGAGATGAGCGGCAGCGAGATCAAGGACATTCTCGAAGATGTGCTCGACAACCTGTTCAACGAGGACCCCTACTTCCAGCAGGGCGGCGACATGGTGCGTGTCTCCGGCATGAACTACGCCTGCGATCCAGCGGCCAAGATGGGCAGGCGCGTCTCCGCCATGGTGCTCGACAACGGCAAGCCCATCGAAGCCGCCAAGAACTACAAGGTGGCGGGCTGGTCGACGGTAGGGGCGCAGTCGGAGGGGCGCCCCATCTGGGAGGTGGTGGCCGACTACCTGCGCGATGTGAAAGTGGCCAAGGTCGACAAACTCAATACGCCGGTGCTGAAGAACGTGGCGGGCAATCCGGGTATCGCCGATATCTGATCCAAGGTCGAATCAATGCGATCACAAGGGGCCTTTACGGCCCCTTTATTTTTTTGTTTCATTGTATTTTGCGGGAACATCAACATTTCAGAAATGGTTGTGTCGCTGCCGCGACGGTTGATTTTGGTGCGGGGGGCTGCCCCGCGCGCAGGTCACTTTCTCTTGCGCGGCCAAGAGAAAGTAACCAAAGAG
>DASWUD010000220.1:0-3009 GCA_036401755.1 Gammaproteobacteria bacterium | reverse complement strand
TCTTGGGGGCTTCGTACTCCTGCACGTGCACCCACAATTTCTCGCCGCGATAGAGGTCCACCGCCACCGCGTACTCGGGCAGATCGGCATCGTAAAGGCGGTAGCAGTCGATCCCCTCGCGCTGCGCCCACTTGCCAAGGTTCTTCAGATTTTTGCGCAGGCGGTTGGCGAACATCTGTGCCCCTTCGCTGTCGGCCAGGGCGGGGTTGATCGTTTCGCCCTGTGCAGTTTCTTCAGGCACGTTATAGCGAAACAGCTGGCACTCGAGCGGACCGTTGAACAGCGTGAGCAGTTTGTCGCTGCGTAAACCCACATAGGCGGCCAGCTCCGGGTTGCCGGTGAAGAGCGCCGCCTGCCAGCCGGGCAGCGCTGTCTGCAGTCGCTCGCCGATCTGCGCGTAGAGCGACTTGAGTTCATTCACCTCACCGAGCCGTTCGCCGTAGGGCGGATTGACAACCAGCAGACCGCGCGGTAGATCGGGTAGCGCTTGCAGTGAGTCGAGGGCGCGCTCCTCGACGGTGATCTGCTCGACCAAGCCGACGCGCGCGATGTTGCCCTTGGCGGCGGAGAGTGCGCTGTAGTCCTGATCGAAACCGATAATGGGCGGCAGTTTCTTCAACCCCTCCTCGCGCCGCTCGCGCGCCTCGGCGAGCAGCCGTTGCCACAGCTCCTCGTCGTGTCCCTTCCAGTAGAGAAAACCGAAGTAGTCGCGATAGAGACCGGGCGCGATGTCGGCGGCGATGAGCGCCCCCTCGATGAGGAAGGTGCCAGAGCCGCACATGGGGTCGATGAGTGGGCCGCCGCGTTGTGCGATCTCTTTCCAGCCGGCAAATTCTAGGATCGCTGCGGCGAGATTCTCCTTGAGCGGTGCGTGCGCACCCTCAATGCGATAGCCGCGCCTGTGCAGGCTCTGGCCGGAGAGATCGAGCGATAGCCGCCCCGAATCGCCGCGCAGCTGCAGAGCGACGCGGATGTCGGGCATCTCGGTGTCGACCGAGGGTCGCTCACCGAACTGGTCGCGAAAGCGATCGACGATGGCATCCTTCACCTTGAGCGCCGCGTACTTGCTGTGGCCGATGGCGGAATCCACCGCCGAGCAGTCCACCGCCAGTGTCCCCGATGACTTCATGTGGCGCTCCCAGCGGATCGTCTTCACTTCGTCATAGAGGATCTCGGGGGTCGCGGCACGCACCGTGGTGATCGGCAGCAACACGCGGTTGAGGATGCGCCCCCACAGGCAGAGGCGGTAGGCAGTCTCCAGCGTCCCCTCGAAGGTCGCCCCGCTGCCACCACCGGTCTGGATCTTCTGCGCGCCGTGCAGCTTGAGCTCTTCGACGAGCAGCTCGGTCATACCGCGCGGGGCGGAGGCGTAAAACTTCATGGGGTGTGGTCCGCTGGGATATATGCAGCAATTATACGCTGTGGCGACTTGCCAAAGGGAGAAGACAATTTTCTCTCGCTAAGACGCCAAGGTATCAAGCATGTTCGATACGTGATGACCTTGTTCTCTGCCAGGAGTTCAGCATCCGTTGCTATCGCATCTTCCGTCATTCTTCCGATTTACTTGGCGCACTTGGCGTCTTGGCGAGACCATAATGTTCTTTCCTGCCACTTTTGCTCAGGGTTAATAATGCGGCGGCGGTGTCTCTTCCGAACGCGGCACCACCGCGGCGGGGGCCAGATCCTTCACCAGCGATTTGAGAAACTCGATCTCGCTGCGCAGTTCGCTGATGGTCTGCTGCTGTTGCAGCACGGTGGCGGTGAGTTCATCTACCGCTGCTTCGAGATGGGCGTGGCTAATTTCGAGGTTTTCGATACGCGATTCCATAGGGCAGGCCGAGGGTGAGGGGGGTGGGGCATTATCGGTGTTCTCTGCTGAGGTGAAAAGGGTGAGCACCCTCTTGTTTTTGCTCAGGTTCATCGTGGTAAGCTGGTGTGCTATGGCGGATTTTCCCAAGGAGTGATATTCAATGAGTCCCCGTCTCAAGGCCTTTCTTCTTCACCTGCTGGGTAGCGCACTGGTCACCGGTGCCATTTTGGTCCTGGTGCTCTTCATCTGGTATCCGGGCCCCTATCTCTGGGTACGCGATACACCGAAGATCGTGGCGATGCTGGTGGCCGTGGATGTGATCCTCGGGCCGCTGATGACACTGATCATTTTCAATCCGGCCAAACCACGCCGGGAGTTGCGCCTCGACATCACGCTGATCGTAATAGTGCAGCTGGCGGCGCTGAGCTACGGAGTCCACAGCACTTATGTGGGGCGCCCGCTCTTTGCCGCCTTCTACTTTGACCAGTTTATGGTCTCGACCGCCGAGGAGCTCGATCTGGACAAGCTGCCAGAGGAGTTGAAGAGCTCACCCTTCACCGGACCACAGTTGGCGGTGGTCCGGCCGCCCAAGGATGATGCCGAGCGTAACGAGCTGTGGCGCGACTACCAGCAGGGCAAGGCAGCCAGTCCGTTTCAACGGACCGATCGCTACGAGCCCATCGCCAGCCACTTGGAAAATGCTCTGGCCAAGGGGAAAACGCCCGAGGCGTTCAAGGCGTGGGATCCCGCCAAGAGCAAGAATATCGACACCTTTCTTGCCGGGTGCGGCGAGCCGCTCGACCAGTTGCTCATCTATGAGGCCAGCTATTTGGGCGGGCGGCTGCTGGTGCTCAATCGCCAAAGCGGCAAGCTGGTTGGATTTATCGATTACTGAGCGCCAGAAGGGGAGCAATTCTCCTCCAGTTGTTCACTCAGCTCCAGCCAACGCTCCTCTACCTCGGCCAGCTCCTGAGCGGTCGCTGTCTGTGCGGCGAGCAGCTGCTTGAGGCGCTCCGTCCCGGCCGCTTCGTAGATCGCCGGATCGGCCAGCTCGCTTTCGAGCGCCGCCTTCTTCCCGTTCAGCTTCTCCATGCGCGCCTCGATCTTCTGCAGCTCCTTGCGCAGCGGCTGCAGTTTCTGCCGCTTCTCCGCGTCGAGGCGGCGCTGCTCCTTGCGCGCGGCGGCGCTGTGGGCCAACT
>DASWUD010000219.1:0-22099 GCA_036401755.1 Gammaproteobacteria bacterium | reverse complement strand
CGCCCTGGCGGGTATCGCCATTCTGCCAACCATGATCACCACCTTTGTCCTGATCATCATGGAGACGGTCTCCCTGGACGATTCGAAAAACGGACGGGTGCCTGACACGGTGGTGGAGAGCTATCCGGAAGGGAAGTACCTGCCCGTCGAAGTTTGATGCACCCTTGTTTGCCCTGGCCGAAGCTACTTTGGCCATTTACACAGGAAATCCCATGGGACGTCACATCTTTCTTAGTGTGTTGCTCTTTACCCTGCTCATTCTGGCCGTGGCGATATTTCTGCCCAGCGGGCGCCAACCGGCCTCCGGGCCCGGGGATTACCCCTGGAATGTGACGGTCGATAGCGAGGGGTTCAACACGGTGTTCGGCATCACGGTGGGGCGCAGTGAAGTGCGCCAGGCAGCCGAGTTGATCCGCGATCCCGCTGAGGTGAGCATGTTTGTGGCGGCCGATGGCAAACAGAGTGTGGAGGTCTATTTCGATCGTGTTGCCATCGGCGAGTTCTACGCGAAGATGGTGCTGGGGGTGGCGCTTGATGCAGCAACGCTGCAAGGCATGTATGAGCGTGGCGTACGCATCAGCAGCCTTGCCGGCAGCGTGCGCAAGGTGGAGCTCCACCCGGAGGATCTGGCGCGCATCAACGACTCGGTGATTGCCTCGCTCACCTACATTCCATCTGCCAATCTGGATGCGGCGGTGATCCGCAAACGGTTTGGCGAACCGGCACACCGCCTGAAGGAGCGTGACAGCGGCCTGGTGCACTGGCTCTATCCCGCCATCGGTCTCGATCTCGCGGTGAACGATGAGGGCAAAGAGGTGCTGCTTTATGTGAAGCCGGCGGAATTTGAGCGGGTGACGGCGCCGTTGCAGGAGAAGGCGGAGGAGGTTGTCGCTCGCTAGTGGCAGCGTCGCTGCCCTTAGGCTCGGTTAGTCTTCGGCGTCGGGGAAATTCTTGCCGATGCTGACCTTGTGTTCTCCCGTGGCGGGCTCGTCATCATCCATCAAGATGCGCTGACCGTCGCCTTCGAAATCCTCGTATTGCCCCTTCTTGACCGCCCAGACCAGGACCCCGACCAGAATCAGGCCGAACATTAGCATGCCGGGGATGAGGGTATAGATGACTTCCATCGTGGTGGACTCGTATGGGACTGAGGACCCATTATAGCCTTATCTCAAGGGCGCGGCACTTTCTTGAACAGGGTGCGGATACGCGCGGCGTTGCCGATCACTGCCAGCGAGCTGAACGGCATGGCGATGGCGGCGAACAGCGGGGTGATGAAGGCCGCCATCGCCAGGGGGATCATCACTACGTTGTAGGTGAGCGACAGGCCGAGGTTCTGGCGGATGGTGCGCAGGGTGCGGCGCGATAGCATCGCCGCCAGGTGGATCTTCTCCAGCTCGTTGCTCATCAGCACGATATCGGCGCTCTCGGTGGAGACATCGGTACCCGAGCCGAGGGAGATCCCCACATCGGCGCGGATCAGCGCTGGCGCATCGTTGATGCCGTCGCCGACCATCGCCACCCGCTCGCCGCGCTGTTGCAATTGCGCAATCACGCGATCCTTGTCGTCGGGCAGTACCTCGGCGATCACCTCCATGCCGCCTAAACGCGCCGCCACGGCTTCGGCAACGCGGCGCCGATCGCCGCTCAGCAGGGTGAGGCGGATACCGCTCTCGCGCAGTCGCTGGACGGTGCGGAGTGCGTCAGGGCGCAGCTGGTCGGCCAGTGCGATGAGCCCTGCTTCGCGGCCAGCGACCGCCACATGGATGCAGGTCAACCCCTGCCCCTCATGGCGGCGCGTCTCTTCACTGAAGCCTCCGTCACAGGCAACGCCGCACTGTTCGAGCCACTGCTCGGTGCCGAGCAGCACCGTGCGCCCTTCCACTTTTGCAGAGATGCCCAGCCCCGGTACATTGGTGAACTCTTCGACGTTGGGATAACGCTGGGCCACGTGCCCTTCGCTGGCCGCCTGGCGGATGGCTGTGGCGATGGTATGTTCCGAGTAGCGCTCGGCACTGGCGCAGAGGGCAAGCAGCTCCTCTTCAGTGATGCCTTGGGAGTGGAGCGCCTCGACGCGCATCTTTCCTTCGGTAAGGGTGCCGGTTTTATCGAAGACGAAGTGATTGATGTCGGCCAGCACTTCGAGCACGGTGCCGTTTTTGATCATGATGCCGTGGCGCGCCCCTTCTCCGGCGGCGACAGCGACGGCCATCGGTACCGAGAGTCCGGCGGCGCACGGGCAGGTGATGATCATGACGGCGGTGGCCGCCATGAGGGCTACCTCGAAATCGGTCTGCATCCAGTAGAGGAAGGTAAGGGTGGCGAGCCCCAAGGTGGCGGTGACGAACCAGGGAACGATGCGATCGGTGGTGCATTGGATCGGCGGCTTGGAGGCCTGTGCGTCCTCTACCAGCCGGATGATGCGGCCGAGCGCGGTGTTCTTCAACGTCCCTTCCACACGCAGTGTCAACGCCCCCTCAATGTTGATGGTTCCGGCGGAGACGCGGTCGCCTGTCGTCTTGGCAGCAGGTATCGATTCGCCGCTCAGCATCGCCTCGTCCACGCTGCTGCGCCCTTCGATTACCTCGCCATCCACCGGGATGCGCTCGCCCGGTTTGACCAACACCCGATCACCGTTTTTTACCGAGCGGATCGGGGTGATGCGCTCCTCGCCGTCGATGAGCAGTGTGGCGACCCGTGGCTGCATGTCGACCAACCGCTGGGTGGCCGAGACGGCGTGGCGCTTGGAGAGCGACTCCAGATGGCGACCGATCAGGATGACGAAGAGGAAGTTCACTACCGTATCGAAATAGACCCCGCCATGCGGCGGATGGAAAAGCAGCACATAACTGGAGTAGAGCCAGGTGATGGTGGCACCGATGGCGATGGGCAGGTCCATGGTGGCGTGGCGTTGGCGGATGCTGCTCCAGGCACCGCGCAGGAACGGCCAGCCTGAGTAGAACAGGGTCGGTGTGGCGAGGGCAAAGCCGATCCATTCGAACAGGCCGCGAAACTCGCCCTGGTCTGCGCCGGTGTAGAGGGCGATGGAGACCCACATCAGGTTCATCATCGCGAAACCGGCAAAGGCCATGCGGAACAGCAGCGCACGGTTCTGGCGCTTGAGAGTCCCTTCGGCGGCGTCGGGATCGAAGGGGACGGCAGCGTAGCCGACCGCAGCGAGGCGGCGCAGTACCGCGGAGAGTTTGAGCTGGCGGTTATCCCAGCGCAGATGTACGCGCCGCGCCGAGAGATTGACGCTGGCGCTCACTACGTCAGGTAGTTGGGCGAGGGTATGTTCGATAAGCCAGACACAGGCAGCGCAGTGGATCCCTTCCACCAACAGGTGGATTTCCCGCACCTCGCCCAGCGCATCGACGAATTCGCTCTGCACCTCGTCGATATCATAAATGCCGATATCCCTGGGGACTTCCGGTGGCGGCGCCAGCAGAGTCCCTTCTGGTGTGCGCTGATAGAAGCCCTGCAGGCCGGCCTCATGAATGGCCTTGCACACGGCCTTGCAGCCAATACAACAAAAGGGGCGCGTCTGCCCCTCAATCAGCTCTTCAAACTTCTCCTGTTCAGGAACAGGCTGACCGCAATGAAAGCAGCTGGACATCCCGGGCAATATCCCCGCTTCTACCCGGCTCGATTGCCGGCCTGGTTATTCAGCGACGTTGATGCGTTGTTTGGCTAGCTCTAGCCGCTGCTCGTTGTGGTCGACGCGTACCGTGACTTCCCACAGCCCCTTCAGCGGATAGCTGACATCAGCCTGATACAGGCCGGGTGCGAACTCCTTCATGTCGACATTAAAGTCGGCGGAGACGTCGGAGGGTCGATAACTGACCAAGGTCATCTTGAGATTGCTGATAGGCAGCCCCTTGTTATCGACTACGGAGAAGCGCATGGGGGTTGTCTGACCGCGTCGTGGTTGACCGCTAGTGTCGAGCCGACCGCTCCACCCCAATGCATTGTGTGCGGCGATCTGCTTCTGTACGTTGTTTTCGAAGTCGCGCCCTTTTTCGTAATAGTCCTTATCGACCAGCCCCGGGTTGGTAGTGACCGCGAGGCTGATCATCGCGATGTTGACCCCCAGAACGATAACCACCAAGGCGATCCAGCCGAGCACCCAGGGGTTACGGAACGCCCGCTTGCTCGATTGGGAGATGGTACCTGCATCAGTCGTCATGTTGGTTTGATTCCTCCGGGTGGCGCCGTTCAGAAGGCTCTGGTGCAAAGAACATACTTTCGTAGGTGGCGCTGATTTCAGGTTTGTCTTTGTCGATGATGGTAAATTTGATATCGGTGCGCTCAGCGTGGATCTTGTCCGCAGGCACGGTTATGTCGATGGTACGGCTCTTGACGTGTCCGGGCTGAGCCACGATCGGTGTTTCGTCTCCCCGCAGCACCATGTCATCGATCCCCTCTGCGTGAAGCGTCAGGGTGACATCATGATCGACCTTGTTGAGGATCTTCAGTTCATAGCGGTTCATGATCGAGCCATCGCTCTGACGCACGAATAGCGGGCTACGCTCGTGCAGAACCTTCAGTTCGAGGCTGCCCAGGTGGGTGATGCCCCAGAGGATGCCAACGAGCGCGATGCTGAGGATCGTCATATAGACCAGTACGCGCGGCCGCTTGTAGAAGGGGATGGTTGTCAGCCCCTGGATCTCGTCGAATGAGGCGTAGCGGATCAAACCCTTGGGCTTGTCGATCTTCTTCATTACCAGATCGCAGGCGTCCAGGCAGAGGCCACAGGTGATACACCCCTCCTGCTGTCCTTCGCGGATGTCGATGCCGGTTGGGCAGACGGCCACACACTGATTGCAATCGATGCAATCGCCTAGAGTACCCGCTTCTTCTCCCTTCTTCAGCTTGCCGCGTGGCTCGCCGCGCTTGAAGTCGTAGTAGGGGAGGATGGTCTCTTTGTCGTACATCACTCCCTGGATACGGGCATAGGGGCAGAGCCAGAAGCAGACCTGCTCGCGCAGGTAGCCGGCCAGGATGTAGGTGCCGGCGGTAAAGAGGCCGAGCACTGCCCAGGCGGCAGGCGCCGCCTGCAGGGTGAAGTAGTCGTGCCAGAGTCGATAGGCATCGGTGAACCAGGCGGCGAAGCTGATGCCGGTGAGCATGGCGATCAGCAGCCACAGGGCGTGCTTGGTGGCCTTGATGCGCAGCTTGGTAAAGCTCAGCGGAGCCTGGTCGAGTTTGCGGCGCTGCGCCGGATTTCCCTCCAGTTTGTCTTCAATGAAGGTGAAGATGTCGGTCCACACAGTCTGGAAGCAGAAATAGCCGCAGAAGATACGTCCCGCGATGGAGGTGACGACGGCGAGCAGGATGGCGAAGAAGAGCAATACCAGCGACAGCATCCAGACGTCCTGTGCCAGGATGGTGATATCGAAGATATGGAATTTGCGACCGGGGATGTCGAGCAAGATGGCCTGGCGGTCGTGCCAGCGCAGGTAGGGGCCGAGGAAGAAGATGAGCCAGACGCTCATGGTGAACCATTTGATGGTTCGGTATCTGCCGGGCATGCGCTTGGCGTGAATCGTCTCGCCGCCGGTATTTACATGCCAGTGGCCGGCCTCCTCATAGAGTGAATCGACATGTTTCTGCTTGTCGGACGTTTCGTTCACGCAACACCCCCATGATGCCCGTTTGGGCGGGCAATAACTCAATAGACTGATGAAAATGGCCGTTGGCCATTTTCATCACCCTACTGGAATTTAGAGACCGTCCATATTAGCACAGTCTTATAAAAGACAAAGGGGGGAAAATCCCCCCTTGGTGTTCCTGGTGTAACAATGTGGAGAATCAGTCTTTGGAGTGTGTAGTATTAATGAGCTTGCCGATACGAATGGCGAGCACCAAAACCACCAGAACTGCCCCCACAACGGTCAGGATAGAACCGATCGTTACTGCGTCCATGATTATCTCCTTTTTTAGGTTATCCGCGTGGAGGTGTGCTCCACGCGGATGCAACGCTAGGTCAGGACTTTATTACTCCGTGGCGGCAGGTGCGGCTTCGGTTGCCGGCTCTGCTGCGGTTTCAGCCGCGGGTTCTGCTGCCGGGGCAGCCGCTGGCTGTGAGGGTACGCCACCACCCAGCTCGTACACATAGACAGCAAGCTTCTTGATGTCGTTCTCGCTGAGCTTGCCACCACCGAACTTGGGCATTACCGCATTGCGGGTCTCCGGATCGCTCGGGTCATTCACACCATGGGTAATGGTGTACTTGACGCTGGCCAGCTGATCCTTGGCAGCGAATCGCCAAATCTGGTCGGTCAGGTTGGCTGAGCCCAGTGCCTGGAAGCCGCCACCATTCGCACCATGACAGGCGATACAACCCTTCGCGGCGAACAGCGGGGTGGAGGTCGGATTGCCCGCGATGATGGCGTTGGCCAACTCGTCGACCTCGGCGGTCGACAGCAGCTTGCCATGCGCCGGCATCATGCCCATGCGTCCCCCGACAATGGTGTTATGGATGGTGTTGATGTCACCACCATAGAGCCAGTCGTTGTCGGCCAGTACCGGGAAGTTCGGGTTGCCTTCGCCACCACTGCCGTGGCAGGCGGCGCAGTTGTCACCGAACAGCACCTTGGCGGAGCGCTTGACGTACTCCGTCATGTCGGAGTCGGCGAGGATCGCCTCCACGGACATGGCGGGCAGTCTGTCTTCGTACTTGGCGCGCACCTGCTCGATGGACTTCAGGTCTTCCTTGTACTCGCCCATGGAGGTCCAACCCAGTACTCCCTTGGTGTGGCTTTCGACCAGCGGCCAGGTGGGGTAGAGGATGCTGTAGACCACCACCAGAATCCAGCTGGCGTGGAAGCCAAGCATCCACCACTTGGGCGGCTGGTTGGTCAGCTCGCGCAGGGAGTCATCCCATACATGTCCGGTGTCAGGTGCACCGTACGGATTCTTTTCGCTCATTTCTTTTCCTCCGTATCATTTCGGTCCTCGTCATCGATCTGATGACGCTGTGACTCGAGTTTCTCTTTGTTCTTGGGGTGGAATACATAAACATAGGCCCAGATCATCAGTAGAGTGATGCCGATGGTCACGATCAGCCCGATCCAATCGCTGAACGACATCGCCGCCCAGTCGGTGTGGAAGTATTCCTTCAGATTACTCACGGTAATCCTTGCCCTCTTCGAACTTCACCATGGTTCCCAGGACCTGCAGGTAGGCGACTACCGCATCGAGTTCGGTTTTTCCCTTGACGGTCTCTGCGGCGGTGCTGATGTCAGATTCGACATAGGGAACACCGATGGTCTTCATGGCGCTCATCACCTTGGTGATGTGGGTGCCGTCGACCATGCTCTTCTCGAGCCACGGGTAGTTGGGCATCACCGACTCGGGGACCACGGAACGCGGGGCGCGGAGGTGATTCTTGTGCCACTCGTCGGAGTACTTGCCGCCGACACGAGCCAGGTCCGGACCGGTACGCTTGGAGCCCCACTGGAAGGGGTGGTCGTACATCGACTCGGAGGCCAGCGAGTAGTGGCCATAGCGCTCCTTCTCATCACGGAACGGACGAATCATCTGCGAGTGGCAGAGGTAGCAGCCTTCGCGGATATAGACGTCACGGCCCGCCAGCTCCAGAGCGGTGTAGGGACGCACACCATCGCCGGCCTTCCAGTCGGCGAGGGTCTGGCCGTCAGCACGGTGCCAGAGGACTTCCGGAGCCTTGTTATGCTCCATGGTCCCCTTCAGGTAGAACAGCGGAACGATTTCCACCAGACCACCGACAGACAACAGGATCAGCAGCATGAACAGCATCAGGAACGCGCTGCGTTCGATTTTGTCCTGCAACTTTGTGGAGTGAATTTGATCAGCCATTGTGTTAACTCCTTATTCGCTTAGGCACGTGCAGCGGCAGCGACAGCGCTACGCTGACCGGCGGCCGAGCGGATGGTCATGACGACGTTGAAGAGCATTACAACGGCGCCGCTCCAGAAGATCAGGCCGCCCACAGCGCGCATCGCGTAGTAGATGTGCATTTCGGCGACTGATTCGGCGAAGGTGTAGGTGAGGGTGCCGAACTCGGTGTACTCACGCCACATCAGGCCCTGCATGATGCCGGAGACCCACATCGCGGTGATGTAGACCACGGTACCGATGGTGGCCATCCAGAAGTGGAGGTTGACCAGCTTGGCCGAATACATCTCGGTGTTCCACAGTTTCATCACCATGTGGTAGATGGCACCGGCGGCCACCATCACCACCCAGCCCAGGGCACCGGAGTGCACATGGCCTACGGTCCAGTCGGTGTAGTGGGAGAGGGCGTTCACGGTCTTGGACGACATGACCGGGCCTTCGAAGGTGGACATGGCGTAGAAGGCCAGGGACATGATCAGGAAGCGCAGCACGTAGTCGGTACGCAGCTTGTCCCAGGCACCTGACAGGGTCATCATGCCGTTGATGGCACCGCCCCAGGAGGGGATGATCATTGCCAGGGAGACGGCGGCGCCGAGGGAGCCGGTCCAGTCAGGCAGAGCGGTGTACTGCAGGTGGTGTGCACCCAGCCAGACATAACCGAACATCAGCGCCCAGAAGTGGATAACCGACAGACGGTAGGAGAAGACCGGGCGGTTGGCCTGCTTCGGCACGAAGTAGTACATGATGCCGAGGAAGCCGGCGGTCAGGTAGAAGCCTACCGCGTTATGGCCCCACCACCACTGAATCATGGCGTCCTGCACACCCGAGAAGATCGAGTAGGACTTGAACAGTTCGACCGGGATGGCCAGGCTGTTGACCACGTGCAGGTAGGTGATCATAACCATCATGCCCATGAAGAACCAGTTCGACACATAGATGTGCGAGGTCTTACGGCTGTGCACGGTCATGATGAAGTTGAAGGAGAAGGCCAGCCAGACCACCGCGATGGCGATATCGATGGGCCACTCCAGTTCCGCATACTCCTTGCCGGAGGTCAGGCCCAGCGGCAGGGTGATAACGGCGGAGACGATAATGGCATTCCAGCCCCAGAAGACAAACCAAGCCAGCTTGTCGCTCCAGAGGCGGGTGCTGCAGGTACGCTGTACCGAGTAGAAGGCGGTGGCCATCAGGGCACAACCGCCGAAGGCGAAGATTACGGCATTGGTGTGGAGAGGACGCAGTCGCCCGAAGGAGAGCTCCGCCATATCAAAGTTAAGCCAGGGCCAAGCCAGCTCTGACGCCACGTAGGTGCCCACCAGGGTGCCTACTACCAGGTAGATGACCGCCATGACGGTAAACCATCTGACGACATCGAAGTTGTACTTCTCTACTTGTGTCGTTTCCACGAGTAGTCTCCTTTTGCGTTGTTTACTTAAGTTGTATTAAAGCGCTTATTGGCAGATATACCTTAGGTCTCAAGATTATGAGCTGCCAGGATTTCGTGGGGATTGAAAATCGGCATCGAGGCGCCATAACTCACTTCGAGTACTGTTGAGTGGATCGTTGTCCCCCTTTATCGTTCAGTTACTCCATGACACCCGTCGCAAGCGGAATGTCCCCGTCTTACATAGCAATACAGGAATCAGGGGATTTGCTCTCTCCTGTTGCAGGAGGGAGATGAGAAGGCACACGGGCTATAGTGGAATTCGACTGTGGTGTCGATATTATGATCTTATATTACAAAAACATCCTAACCTTAGGAAAGCATTAGTGTTTTTGTATGCCATCGGTGCCGAACTGTGTGCTGGAAAAACCCCCGAATCTCCTGCACAGTGGATTAAATCTTAAACAAAAAGCGCCGGCGAGTACATTGATTTTTGTCAATGAGTGCGTCATTTGACACACCCTTTTGTATTCTTTCTTAGCGTCTTGCCCTGTCGTCTCTGCTGGTTGCCTCTGCGCTGCTACGAAGAGGCTGGCTGCCGCTCGCCATGGCGGCGAGCAGATCCAGGGAGAGGATGCGCACCTGCTTGCGCTCCACCTGGAGTACCCCTTCTTCTTGAAACCGGGTGAAAAGTCGGCTGACCGTTTCGACCACCATACCCAAATAGTTGGCGATATCATTGCGCGACATGCTCAATGCCAGTTCGGTGGGTGAAAAGCCGCGTTGTCGGTAACGTTCCGACAGACTCAACAGCAGTGCAGCCAGTCGCTCCTCGGCGCTGCGTTTCCCCAGCAGCGTCAGGAGAGAGTGGTCGTGGAGGATCTCCTGGCTCATGATGCTCAACAGATGGTGCTGGAGAGTGGGGAGCTGCTTGGCAAGCTCACCCAGCTTGTCATAGGGAATTTCGCAGAGGGTGGTGGTTTCCAGGGCTTTGGCAGCACAAGGGTGGCGCCGGGGGCTGATAGCGTCCAGACCGAGCAGCTCACCCGGTAGATGAAAACCGGTGATCTGTTCGTTGCCATCCTCAGTCGGGACATAGGTCTTGATGGAGCCGGAGTGGACGGCATAAATCGCTTTGAAGGAATTATTGAGCTGGAAGAGGTGTTCACCTCGCTTGAGCGGACGGCGTCGTTTGATGATCCGGTCGAGTTGTTCCAGTTCCTCTGAGCCGATCCCCACTGGCAGGCAGAGCTGATAAAGGCCGCAATCGTTACAGGCCAGTTTGAATGGATTGAGATTGACGACTTTACTGATGTTGCCTTCTTCCATCGAGGACATTCCAGGGGAGGCGTAGTGCCGGGTTCCATGGCATGCTCTTATAGGTGAGCGGCTGATTGCAAGACATTTCTGAGATGAGCCTATCTGTGCAGTGGTGTTTCACAGGGAGTGGTGTTAGAGGTATGCTATGTCACTTGCAAACCATTTTGATGAGGGGCGCCATGGCGGAACGCGTGGCTACGGTCAAGCGGGATACCCTGGAGACGCAGATTGAGGTGAGGATCAATCTGGACGGCTCGGGAATTGGTACATTCGGGACCGGTGTCCCCTTCCTGGATCACATGCTCGATCAGGTGGCGCGCCACGGCCTCATCGATCTGAACATCACCGCACACGGCGATCTCCACATTGATGCGCACCACACGGTCGAGGATATTGGCATCACCCTAGGCCAAGCCTTGGCCAGGGCTGTGGGCGACAAAAAGGGGATCCGCCGTTATGGTCACGCCTATGTGCCACTCGACGAGGCGCTGTCGCGGGTGGTGGTCGATTTCTCCGGGCGTCCCGGTCTTGAGTATCAGGTGGACTTTCCTCGGGCACGGATTGGCGATTTTGATGTGGACCTGTTGCAGGAGTTTTTCCAAGGGTTCGTCAATCATGCCCAGGTGACACTGCACATCGATATGCTACGTGGGCGCAATGCCCACCATATCGCCGAGACTCTCTTCAAGGCGCTAGGTCGTGCCCTGCGCATGGCACTGGAGTTTGATGCGCGCATGCAGGGGATGACACCTTCTACCAAGGGCACTTTGTAATACTCCCATTTCGTCACTATCGAATCCAGAACACTACAGGCAGCCATCGATGAGCAGCGTGGCAGTTATTGATTATGGAATGGGTAATCTCCATTCGGTCGCCAAGGCCCTTGAACACACCGGCGCGGTGGACAAGGTTATCGTCACCCACGAGGCCGCACGCATTCGTGCCGCCGATCGGGTGGTGCTACCCGGGGTCGGCGCGATCCGCGATTGCATGGCGGAGATCCGCCGTCTCGGCCTGGATGCGGTGATCCGCGATGTGGTGCAGAGCAAACCGTTTCTCGGCGTCTGTGTTGGTATGCAGGCCTTGATGGATTTCAGCGAAGAGAACGATGGTACTGACTGCCTCGCCATTTTGCCGGGGCGGGTTGCCTTCTTCGGCAACAATCTGCGCGATCCTGCTACTAATGCTTCATTGAAGGTGCCACACATGGGCTGGAATCAGGTCCACCAGGTGGCCGCGCATCCCCTCTGGAGTGGCATTGCCCAGGATGAGCGCTTTTATTTCGTGCACAGCTATTATGTAACGCCGGACGATCCACAATTGCTGGCTGGTGCCACCACTCATGGTGTCGGTTTTGCGGCAGCGCTGGCGCGCGGCAATATCTTTGCCGCGCAGTTCCATCCGGAAAAGAGTGCTCAGGCCGGTCTGCGGCTGTATGCCAATTTTCTGCGCTGGGATGGTAGTGCGCCTTGATTTAGATGACAGCTCCACAGGACACGCGAGGATAGTGAATCATGTTGTTGATACCCGCCATTGACCTCAAGGACGGCAAGTGTGTGCGTCTGCGACAGGGGCGTATGGAAGATTCGACAGTTTTTTCCGATGACCCGGTCGCCATGGCTGGACGCTGGGTCGAGGCTGGTGCACGCCGTCTCCACCTGGTCGATCTCAATGGTGCCTTTGACGGTCGACCGGTCAATGGTGACGTGATCCGCGCCATTGCCAGCGCCTTTCCCAAGGTTCCGATTCAGGTTGGCGGCGGGATCCGTGATGAGGAGACTGTGCAGGCCTACCTCGATAGCGGCGTGCAATATGTGATTATCGGCACCAAGGCCGTGAGTGCACCCCACTTCATCAACGACCTCTGTATCGAGTTTCCCGGCCATGTCATTGTCGGGCTTGATGCCAAAGAGGGGAAGGTGGCCATCGATGGCTGGTCGAAACTGTCGAAACATGATGTGATCGATCTGGCCAGACACTTTGAGCAGGACGGGGTGGTGGCAATCGTCTACACCGATATCGGTCGTGACGGCATGATGAGTGGTGTCAATATCGATGCCACCGTTAAGTTGGCGCGTTCAGTGAAAATTCCCATCATCGCCTCGGGCGGCATCACCAACCTCGATGATATTCGAGCCTTGTGCACCGTGGCCGACGAAGGTATCACGGGGGCGATTACCGGGCGGGCGATTTACGAAGGTACACTGGACTTTGCCGAAGGACAGCGGCTTGCCGACGAGTTGTGTCCCGCGCAGCCAGAATAGTTAACAGAGGGCCGGCGTCCGGCCAGCAGAGAATCATGGGTCTAGCCAAGCGTATCATCCCCTGCCTTGACGTCGACAACGGCCGCGTCGTGAAGGGGGTCAAGTTCGTCGATATCCGCGATGCGGGTGATCCGGTGGAGATTGCCAAGCGTTACGATCAACAGGGTGCCGATGAAATCACCTTCCTTGATATCACTGCCTCCTCCAGCGAGCGCGAGACGATGGTGCATGTGGTCGAACAGGTGGCCAGCCAGGTCTTCATCCCACTGACGGTGGGCGGTGGCATCCGCAAGGTGGAGGACATCCGCCGCATGCTCAATGCGGGTGCCGACAAGGTAGGGATCAATACTGCCGCGGTGTTCAACCCGGAGTTTGTCAAAGAGGCGGCTGACAAGTTCGGTTCGCAGTGCATCGTGGTGGCTATCGATGCCAAGCGCGTCTCTGGCGAGGGTGAGCCGTCACGTTGGGAGATATTCACCCACGGCGGCCGCAAGGCGACCGGCCTGGATGCAGTGGCGTGGGCCAAAAGGATGGTAGAGTATGGCGCGGGCGAGATCCTGCTGACCAGCATGGATCGCGACGGCACCAAGAGCGGCTTTGATCTGGAGCTGGTGCGCGCCGTCAGCGATGGCGTGCAGGTGCCGGTCATAGCCTCCGGTGGCGTTGGTACCCTGCAGCATCTGGTTGATGGCATCGTGCAGGGGCATGCGGAGGCGGTGCTCGCAGCGAGCATCTTCCATTTTGGTGAATATACGGTTGAGCAGGCCAAGCGCGCCATGGCCGCAGCCGGTATCGAGGTGCGCCTGTGAGCGACTGGCTCGATCAGATCCGCTGGACCGACGATGGCCTGGTGCCGGTGATCGCCCAGGAGGAGGACTCGGGGCAGATCCTGATGTTCGCCTGGATGAACCGTAAATCGCTGGAGATGACAGCGCAGCAGGGTGAGGCGGTCTACTGGTCGCGCTCCCGTAACCGGCTTTGGCACAAGGGCGAAGAGTCGGGCCATGTGCAGAAGGTGAAGTCGATCCGCACCGATTGTGACAACGACGTGGTGCTGATCACTATCGAACAGGTGGGGGGCATCGCCTGTCATACCGGGCGTCATAGCTGTTTTTTCCAAGAACTGCATGATGGCCATTGGCAGGCGGTCGATCCAGTGATCAAGGATCCCGCCTCTATTTATAGGGAATGATTTGATGAGCGACACGATTCGCCAGCTTTCTGAGGTGCTTGAGGCACGTAAAGGCGCCGATCCTGAGAGCTCTTATGTCGCCAAACTTTACAATAAGGGCATCGATGCCATCCTTAAGAAGGTGGGAGAAGAGGCAACTGAAACAGTTATCGCCGCCAAAGGGGGCGATGCTGGAGAAGTGATCTACGAAACAGCCGATCTCTGGTTTCATACGTTGGTTATGCTTAAGCACCTGAATATTGATCCACAGGCGGTACTCGATGAACTGGAACGCCGCTTTGGGCTGTCGGGGCTTGATGAAAAGGCGAGCCGGGGCAAGACATGAGCGACTGCATCTTTTGCAGGATCGCAGCGGGAGAGATTCCGGAGAGCAAGGTCTATGAGGGTGATCAGGTGGTAGCTTTTCGTGATATTCAACCAAAAACCGTTAGTCCCTTCTGCTGATTCCAAAAAACATATTTCGAGCACGATGGAATTAAATCGCGAACACTATGCTCTAATGGCTCACAGGATGAGCCCTTTTGCCGACGTTGGCGCGGGAGGGGGCAGGGATTTCGCACCATCATTAATACCGGCAAGAAGGGTGGACAAGAGGTCTTCCACCTGCATATACATCTGCTTGGCGGCTCATCGCTGCCGGGTTTCTGACAACACGACGGAGTAACCAACATGGGTATCGGTGTAACAGAACTTCTCATCATTCTGGCCATTGTGGTGCTGCTGTTTGGCACCAAGAAGCTGCGTAATATCGGCAGCGACCTGGGAGGCGCCATCAAGAATTTCCGTACCTCAGTGAGGGAAGGGGAAAGTGAGAGCGAAAAGATCGAACAGAAAGGCAAGGTGATCGAGGGAGAGTCAGTCCGGGACAAGGACAAGGTCTGAGTTTTGACCCTGCCACCTCGGATGTCTGAGCATGTTTGATGTTGGCTTTAGTGAGCTCCTGCTTACAGCACTGGTGGCATTGTTGGTCATTGGACCGGAGCGTTTGCCAAAGGTTGCCCGCACGATCGGCCTGTGGACAGGGCGTGCGCGTCGCTTCGTTAACCAGGTCAAGGAAGATATTGATCGTGAGATGAAGGCCGAGGAGCTCAAACGCATCGTGCAGGAACAGGCCAAGAATGCCGGTATCCACGAGATCGTTGAAGAGACACGCAACACTATTGATGAAGTGAAACGGACTGACCAGCAAGTGAAGGCTGACATTCACCAGGCAACGTCCCCTGCGCCGTCCGTAGAGAATAATCCCGCAACAACGGGCTCACCCGACCCAAATGACAAACAGCCAAACTCCTGATCACGAGAGTGGTCTGACGTTCCTGTCCCATCTCGTTGAACTGAGGGATCGGCTGCTGCGTATTGTGCTGGTCGTCGCCGTGGTATTCGGCGTTTTGGCGCTGGTCTCCAACGATCTGTACACACTACTTGCCAAGCCGTTGCTGGCCTATATGCCAAAAGGATCAGGCATGATTGCGACGGAAGTCTCCTCTTCTTTCTTTGTCCCAATCAAGCTGGCCTTGGTGGCAGCCGTCTTTATCTCGATGCCCTACATTCTTTACCAAATCTGGGCATTCGTGGCACCGGCACTTTATTCGCACGAAAAGCGTCTGATATTACCGCTCCTGGTTGGCAGCATTACACTCTTCTATTGCGGCATTTCCTTCGCCTACTTTGTCGTTTCGCCAATAATGTTCGAGTTTTTCTTCGCCACGACTCCGGAAGGGGTGGCGATGATGACGGACATCGGCAGTTACCTCGATTTTGTTCTGACCATATTCTTTGCATTTGGACTTGCTTTCGAAGTCCCCATCGCCACGATACTTTTGGTATGGATGGGTGTGGTCACTCCCGAGGGGCTTGCTGAGAAACGTCCCTATGTCGTTGTCGGAATATTTCTTGTCGCGGCGGTTCTGACCCCGCCGGATCCTCTCTCCCAAACACTGCTCGCGGTGCCGATGTGGATCCTTTTCGAGTCGGGACTTTTCTTTTCACGAGCTTTTGTTAAGCACCGGAGAAACCCGGATGATGAAATTCCGGTTGAAGGCGAGAACATGGACGAAACACTTGATCGATATGAAAGTGACGAGGAGTCACTTAGAAATAAAAAATCGTGATGTGACTGGGTCGGGCTGCTGAAAGCCATCTTCGCTGCTGACGCCAGCCAAGTACGTGCTACTTCTATTCGCGGTGGCAACTCCGTCAAGCCTCTCTCCGCAGGATTTCGAAGGATAGTCTGAGATACGCCGAGATCGGGCATCCCACTGAATCCATTATCCGGGCAGGCAAGACGAGTTCGGTTGGCGAAAATAAAAAGGAGTTACATCGTGGAATGTAACTCCTTGATTTGTTGGTGGGCCCGCACGGACTCGAACCGTGGACCAAGGGATTATGAGTCCCCTGCTCTAACCGACTGAGCTACAGGCCCGATGCAGGGCGCGATTATACCCTGCATCGGGGGCCTTTATCATCCTTCGGAGTCGAGGAAGCTGCGCAGTTTTTCCGAGCGGCTCGGATGACGCAGTTTTCGCAGTGCCTTGGCTTCAATCTGGCGAATGCGTTCGCGGGTGACATCGAACTGCTTGCCGACCTCCTCAAGGGTGTGGTCGGTATTCATCTCGATACCGAAGCGCATACGCAGCACCTTCGATTCGCGCGCAGTGAGCCCTTCGAGCACTTCACGAGTGGCTTCGCGCAGCCCCTCTGCGGTGGCGGACTCGACCGGCGACAGTACGCTGGAGTCCTCGATGAAGTCACCAAGGTGGGAGTCTTCATCATCACCGATGGGAGTCTCCATCGAGATGGGTTCCTTGGCGATCTTGAGTACCTTGCGCACCTTGTCTTCCGGCATCTCCATGCGTACCGCCAACTCTTCAGGCGTGGGTTCGCGCCCCATCTCCTGCAGCATCTGCCGCGAGATGCGGTTCAGCTTGTTGATGGTCTCGATCATGTGCACCGGGATACGGATGGTGCGGGCCTGGTCGGCAATGGAACGGGTGATCGCCTGGCGAATCCACCAAGTCGCATAGGTGGAGAACTTGTAGCCGCGGCGATATTCAAACTTGTCCACCGCCTTCATCAGACCGATGTTGCCTTCCTGGATCAGGTCGAGGAATTGCAAACCACGGTTGGTGTATTTCTTGGCGATGGAGATGACCAGACGGAGATTGGCCTCGACCATCTCCTTCTTGGCGCGACGCGCCTTGGCCTCGCCGATGGACATCTTGCGATTGATATCCTTGATTTCGGCGATGGTCATGCCGCACTCATTTTCCAGGGTAGCGAGACGTCCTTGAATGCGCACTACCTCCTCAGTGACCTCTGTCAGAGATTTGGCATAGCTCTTAGCCGACTTGGCGTGACCATCCAGCCATTTGAGATTGGTCTCGTTGTCCGGGAAGGAGGAGATGAACTCCTTGCGGGGCATAGAGGCGCGATTGACACACAGGTCCATGATGGTGCGTTCGTGTTCGCGAATGCGATCCACCAGGCCGCGCAGATTGCTGACCAGCTTGTCGACCATGCGGGGGGCAAGTTTGAACTCCATGAAAGATTCTGTGAGTTCGGTCACCAGCTTTTCGCTGCGCGAGTTGGCCTTGCCGTGCTTGGTAATGGCTGCCAGCACTTTGGTATGCAGTTCCTCCATCTTGGTCATGCGTCTGCGCACTTCCTCGATATCGATGGAGACATCCTCGCTGTCGCTGTCGCTGCTCTCTTCGCCTTCTTCCTCCTCGTCGCTTACGTCAGCGGCGCCGGCGACGAGCTCTTCGTCCTCGATATTTTCGGGAAGCTCTTCGGCGGGCGGGTTGAGATCGATGAAGCCGACCACGATGTCGGCAAGGCGGGCCTCACCCTTTTCGACGAGGGAGTACTCACGCAGCAGTTCGGCGATGGTTTCCGGATGGCTGGCCAGTGCCTCGAGCATCTGGTTCATGCCGTCCTCGATGCGCTTGGCGATCTTGATTTCGCCTTCACGGGTCAGTAGCTCCACCGCGCCCATCTCGCGCATGTACATGCGCACCGGATCGGTGGTGCGGCCGAATTCACTGTCGACGGTGGCGAGAGCGGCGGCGGCCTCTTCGGCGGCATCGTCGTCGGCCGTCACCGCTTCAGCGGAAATCAGCAGGGTATCAGCGTCGGGGGCCACTTCATGTACCATGATGCCCATGTCATTGATCATCCCGATCACATCCTCAATCTGTTCAGGATCGAGGAGGTCATTGGGGAGGTGGTCATTGACTTCGGCATAGGTAAGGAATCCCTGCTCCTTACCTCGGGCGATCAGCAGCTTCAGTTGCGACTGCTGTTCGTGGTCAAATTCGTGATCAATCATGTCAATGGTACTCTTAATGGTTACTTAGGCTTCATGCCTACTGGAAACACCCTATTATAAACTATAGATGTAACTTTCTATCCGTCCATGAACAGGGACTATTTCGTGACTAAGTTCTCACTTGACGGGTCAGCTGTTGCAACTCTTCACGCTCTTGCGCATCCAGCCCTGCGAATTTGAATTTGTCTAAAAGTTCATCCCGGCGCTGAATGTTATATTGGCGGTTCAGTTCAGCTATCGCGCTGGTGAATTCGGCCGCCAGGTCGTCGCGGTCTTCGTCGAGCAGGATATCACGTTGCAGCAGGCTTGCCAGATGGCGGCTCTCCGGACGTTCACGCCAGTGTTCCAGCAGGGCAGCTGTGGTTATATGGGGGCTGTCGCGCAGTAGTTCAATCATCTCGACCAACAGTGCGACCCCGGGCTGGCGGAGCTGGCTGAACGGGAGTGGCCCCTCCAGCTGCGCCGCGAGAGAGGGGTGTTGTAATAGCATAGCGATGGCGTGACGCAGCAGGGAGGGCGGCTGTTTATCACGAGCGCCCCCCGACCGCTGGGCGGGCACGGCTGACGGTACGTCCGGCTGGCCAAGTACCCTCAGAAGGTCGTGGCTTTTCATGCGCGACCACTCGGCGAGCCGTTCGACCATCAGTGTCCGGTAAGCACCCGCCGGCATCCGGCTAATGAGTGGCCGAAGCTTTTCTACCAGTTGGGCCTGCCCGTCGACACTGCGCAGGTCCACCTGTTGGCCGAGCTGGTCGAGCATGAATTCGGAGAGGGGGATGGCGCCGGCGATGGCTTTGTTGAATTCATCAGCACCGATCCTGCGGACCAGCGTATCGGGGTCCTCCCCTTCGGGCAGGAAGATAAAGCGCACCTGCCTTCCGTCGTGCATCGCCGGCAGGGCATTCTCCAGCCCGCGCCACGCGGCCTGGCGGCCGGCACGGTCACCATCGAAGCAGAAGACCACTTCCGAGGTGTTGCGGAACAGTAGATCAAGGTGCTCCGGTGTCACCGCGGTGCCAAGAGTGGCGACCACATTGTGGATGCCGTATTGTGCCAGCGCCACGGTATCCATGTAGCCCTCCACCACCAGAACTCGTGACCAGTCTTTCACACTCTGGCGCGCCTCGTAGAGTCCGTAGAGCTCGCGCCCCTTGTGAAACACCGCAGTTTCGGGTGAATTGAGATATTTCGGGGTCCCGTCGCCCAGCACCCGGCCACCGAAGCCAATCACCCGGCCGCGCCGGTCGCGGATCGGGAACATGATCCGCTCGCGGAAACGGTCGTAATATTTGCCATCCTCCTTCTCGATGACCAGCCCGGCGTCGATGAGCAGCTTCAGGCGCGGCTGGCCGAGGGCCTGCAGCAGATTGTTCCAGCCGGTCGGGGCGTAGCCGATGGCGAATTCTTTGGCGATCTCGCCGGAAAGGCCGCGATTCTTCAGGTAATCGATGGCCTGGGGCGCCTGCGGGTGGTGGCGCAGCTGGGCCTGGTAGAACCGCGCTGCTTCTGCCAATACATCGTAGATATTCTCTTCCTGCACGCGGCGCGACTGTTCCGCTGGCGTCAACTCGCGCGTCTCGGGCATCGGTACGCCGAGATGTTTGGCCAGCTCCTTGATCGCCTCGACGAATTCGAGATGGTCATACTCCATCAAAAAACCGATGGCGGTGCCGTGGGCTCCACATCCGAAGCAGTGATAGAACTGCTTGGAGGGGCTGACGCTGAAAGAAGGGGTCTTTTCGTTATGAAACGGGCAGCAGGCAACGAAGTCGCGGCCGGCCTTTTTTAGCGGGACACGCGCATCGATGATTTCGACGATATCCGCGCGGGCGAGGAGATCGTCAATGAAATTTTGAGGAATCCTGCCGGCCATGGGCCCATTAAATCGTGTCACGGTGGAAGCGTTGCCCCCGCCGGCCGTAACCGTGTCCGATCAGGCGGAGAGTCGAGCTTTGATCTTGGCGCTCACCGCGCCCATGTCGGCGCGCCCCTGCACCTTGGCCTTGAGCAGGCCCATCACTTTGCCCATCTCTTGCATGGTCTTGGCGCCGCTGGCTGCGACGGCCTCGGCGATGAGGGCATCCAGTTCGGCGTCGCTCAGGGCAGCGGGCATGTAGCCCTGAATCACGGCAAGCTCCTCCTCTTCCTTGACGGCAAGCTCTTCACGGCTGGCGGCGCGAAACTGCTCGATGGAGTCGCGGCGCTGCTTCACCATCTTGTCGAGAATGGCCAGCACCTGTGTGTCGTCGAGGGTGATGCGTTCGTCCACCTCGCGTTGCTTGATCGCGGCGAGGATAAGGCGGATCGTGCCGAGACGATCCTTATCCTTCTCGCGCATCGCGGTCTTCATGTCCGCCTCGATGCGCTGCTTCAGGGATTCCGACATCACAGGCCCCGTCAGATAGCGGAATTAGTAGAGGCGCTTGGTGCGGGAGATTTCGCGGAACGACTTCTTCTGCTGACGCTTGACGGCGGCCGCCTTCTTGCGCTTGCGCTCGGTGGTCGGCTTTTCGTAGTTCTGGCGGGCACGGACTTCGGCCAGGATGCCGGCCTTTTCGCAGCTGCGCTTGAAGCGACGCAGGGCGACGTCGAAGGGTTCGTTCTCTTTTACGCGTACGGAGGGCATGTACGTTCTTACCTCGGGTTAAGTCAGTTAAATGCGATCCACGGTCCGGGACCGGGAGAACGCAGCATTCTAGTTAAGCAGCGGCAAAAAAGCAAAATCTCCTTGTTCCCCCGGCTGCGGGCGGGGAAAATGAGCGAATGCTGATACTTGGAATCGAAACCTCCTGCGACGAGACCGGCGTCGCCCTCTACGACGGGGAGAAAGGGCTGCTGGGCCATGAACTCTACAGCCAGGTGGCCATGCACGCCGAATATGGCGGGGTGGTGCCGGAGCTCGCCTCCCGCGACCACGTGCGCAAGCTGCTGCCGCTGGCTGAAACCCTGCTGGCGCGGCTCGGCGTCGAGCGCCGCGCCATCGACGGCGTCGCCTACACCGCCGGCCCCGGCCTGGTGGGGGCGCTGCTGGTGGGGGCGGCGGTGGGGCGCAGCATCGCCTGGGCCTGGAACGTCCCCGCCGTGGGAATACACCATATGGAGGGGCACCTGCTGGCGCCGATGCTGGAGGAGCCTCGGCCGGAATTCCCGTTCGTCGCCCTGCTGGTCTCGGGTGGCCACACCCAGTTGGTGCGGGTCGACGGGGTGGGGCGCTATACCCTGCTCGGCGAATCGGTGGACGATGCGGCCGGCGAGGCGTTCGACAAGACGGCCAAGATGCTCGGGCTCGGCTATCCCGGCGGCCCGGCCCTGGCGCGCCTCGCCGCCAGCGGCGACTGCAGCCGTTTCGAATTCCCGCGGCCGATGACCGACCGCCCCGGCCTCGACTTCAGCTTCAGTGGTCTCAAGACCTACGCCCTCACCACCTTCCGTCGCGAGGGGGATTCAGCCCGGGCCGACATCGCCTGCGCCTTTCAGGAGGCGGTGGTCGACACCCTCGCCCTCAAGTGTCGCCGTGCCCTCAAACAGACCGGCCTGAAGCGGCTGGTGATCGCCGGCGGAGTGAGCGCCAACACCCAGCTGCGCCAGCGGCTGCAAGAGCTGGCGGCCGAGGTGGGAGGGGCAGTGTTCTACCCGCGCCCCGAGTTCTGCACCGACAACGCCGCGATGATCGCCTACGTGGGCTGGCTGCGCCTCAGCGCCGGCCAGCACGAGCCGCTCTCCTTCACCGCCCG
>DASWUD010000218.1:0-4019 GCA_036401755.1 Gammaproteobacteria bacterium | reverse complement strand
CTCTCGCTGCGCCAGTTTCACCATCGCGGCCTGGTGGGGAGCGTGCAGAAGGCGCTGCGCGATTCAAAGCTGCCACCCAGCGCCCTGGAGCTGGAGGTGACCGAGAGCATCCTGATGGAGGATGTGGACCATGTGGCGGCCATCCTGGGCGAACTGAAGCAGCTCGGTGTGCGCATCGCCCTCGACGACTTCGGCACCGGCTATTCATCACTCAGCTATCTGAAGCGCTTCCCCTTCGATGTCCTCAAGATCGACCGCGCCTTCGTGCGCGATGTCATCACCAACAGCGACGATGCCGCACTCTGCGAGGCGATCATCGCCATGGCGCAACGCCTCAAGCTTAAGGTGATCGCCGAGGGGGTGGAGACGGAGGAGCAGTACATCTACCTCTGCTCGCGCGGTGCCGACCTGCTGCAGGGTTACTACTTCGGCAAGGGGCTTGCTGGCAGCGAGTTTCGCGCGCAGCTCGCTTCACTCATTCCATAACCAGGCCGCTCCGCGCACACCGCTGGAGTCGCCATAGGCCGGTGGCACCAGCCGGGTGGCTACCACATCCGAAAAGATATAGCGTCCCCACAACAGCGGCACCTGGCGGTAGAGCCGGCCAATGTTCGACACGCCACCCCCCAGCACGATCACCTCCGGATCAAGAATGTTGATGACGCTGGCCAGCGCCCGCGCCATGCGCTCCTCATAGCGTTGCAACGCCGCCTCCGCGGCATGCTCACCACGCGCTGCCGCCGCCACGATCGCCACCGCACCCAGCCGGTGCCCACTGCTGATGGCGTAGTCGCGCTCCAGCCCCGGCCCCGACAGCCAGGTTTCGATGCAGCCGTGCTTGCCGCAGTAACAGGCCGGTCCGGGCAATTCGTCGCTGCTTGGCCAGGGGAGCGGGTTGTGTCCCCACTCCCCGGCGATGGCGTTGGGGCCGGTGAGCAGCTGACCGTTGACCACCACCCCGCCGCCCGTGCCGGTGCCGACGATTACCCCAAACACCACCTGCGCCCCGGCGGCGGCGCCATCGCTGGCTTCGGAGATGGCAAAGCAGTTGGCGTCGTTGGCCACCCGTACCGGGCGGTCCAGCAGCTCCCCCAGATCGCGATCGAGCGGCTGGCCGATGAGGCAGGTGGAGTTGGCATTTTTGACCCGCCCGCTGGCCGGCGAGATCGCCCCGGGGATGCCGATGCCGACACTCCCCTGCACACCCAGCTCTGTCTCGATGGCGAAGATCAGCCCGGCGATGGCGGCGAGGGTTGCGGCGTAATCGCCCTGGGGGGTGGCGACACGCCGGCGCGCCACGATGGTACCGCCGGCATCGAGCGCCACCGCCTCGATCTTGGTACCCCCCAAATCAACCCCAAGCCGAATGGGGTGTTGAACCTCTTTTTGTCTCATTGAATGGAAACCTTCCTGACCCATGCTATTAATTGAGTCTCAGCATCGGTTATTGAGTTACAGCTCACGGAGGATAATCCCATGACAAGCCAATTCGAACTCCCACCCATTGGCGAAACCCCTGCCGCACGTGGTCCGTGGAGTCAGGAGTATGCGCAGCAGATCGCCCTGCGCGACGGTATCGGCAAACTGAGCGACGCACACTGGCGGATCATCAATACCTTGCGCAGCCACTTTGTACAGTACGGTGCCATGCCACCGATGCGCATGGCCTGCGTGGTCAACCACCTCGACCCGCACTGTGTCGAGCAGCTGTTCCACAACGCCCGCGAAGCGTGGACGGTGGCGGGGCTGCCCGATCCCGGTGAAGAGGCGCGCAGTTATAGCCTCTGACTCTACACATGAGGCCGCCAGCGGTGCAAAGAGGGCGCCGCAGCGGCGGAGGAACACGCCATGGGACACCTCATCCGTTTCCCGACCGAAATCCGCAAATGCCCGGTGGGCAAGCCGGCCTTCCACCCGAAATATGGGGTGTGCAACGTCATCGGCGCCAATGGCTTTGCCCGTCAGCTCGAATACGGCAAGGCCATCGTTAGCGTCGATGTACGTCAGTGTCGCAGTATTGACCCGCGCAAGGACCTGAACTGGTAGTCAGCTCACAGCTTTGCACCCAGATTGGCCTTTTTCTCCGTGACAGGTATAGAGTAGTGCGGCTGCGCTAGCAGCCTGTTACGACCACTATTCCAAGGGAGAAAAAACAAGATGAACAGGGCCCTGATTCTGACACTTTCGCTGGCACTCGCCCCGGCCGCGCCACTGATGGCCGCGGAGGCCACCCCGCCCGCAGCACCTGCCGAAGCCGCTGCCCCCGCGGCAACCATCGAGAAGTCCCCGCAACAAGAGGTTGGTGTGGCGCGAGCCATCATTACCAGCGCCATCAGCAATCGTGAGCCGGTGGATGAGCTGAGTGAGGTCCCAGCCAATACCCAGACTGTCTATCTCTTCACCGAGCTGCGCGGCATGGCGGGGCAGCACATCAAGCACCGCTGGATGTTTAACGGACAGGTGGTGTCGGAGGTCGACTTCGATGTGAAGGCGCCGCGCTGGCGCGTCTGGTCGAGCAAGACCATGTCACCGCTCTATGCCGGCAAGTGGACAGTGCAGGTGGTCGACAGCAACGGTGAGCTGCTCGTCAGCCGCGAGTTCAATTTCGCAGCCCGCTAGTTCCCCACGGCGGGAGTGTACTTTCCGACACTCCCGCCGCTCCCCCCTCTAATCGTAAAGTGGTGGCTCGCCCGCCGGGCGGGTACGAAATCGTTTGTAGCTCCACTGGTATTGGGCAGGCGCAAGGCGTATGCACTGTTCGACCGCGCCATTGACGGCGTTGGCCGCCACGCCCATGTCGTCACTGCTTACCTCCGGCGCGGCTATGAAGTGAAGATGGAAGCCGCGTCCCCAGGAGAGCCGTTCGGCAAAACAGTAGATCACCGCCGCGCCGCTCTTCTGCGCCAGCCTGGGTAGCAGCGTCATGGTGTTGGTGGCGATGCCGAAGAAGGGGGCGAACACCCCACCGCTGTCGCGCGGGTCCTGATCCGGCAGGATGCCGATCATCTTCCCCTGTCGGAGGGACTGCATCAGCACCTTGATGCCGCTGGCATCGGCCGGCGCCAGATGGGCGCCGTTGTGTTCGCGGCCGTTGCGCATCACCTGATCGATGCTCGGGTAGCGTGGCGGGCGATACATGATGGTCATGTGGTAGCGCGGTGCGAGCACCTGACCGATCAGCTCCCAGGCGCCAATGTGCGGCGAGACCGTGATCATCCCCTGACTCGCGGCCATCGCCTGCTCCATCAGCGCCTCGCCACTCATGGCCTTGATCAGTCCCCTGAGGCGCTGTTGCGAGGCGCACCAGAACAGCGGCACCTCCAGGATGGTCTTGCCGGTCTCCTCCATGGTGCGGCGCAGCAGGTTCCACCGCTGCCACGCTGTCAGTTGCGGAAAGCAGAGCTGCAGATTGCGCGCCGCAATGGCGCGATGGCGATTGGGCAGCAGAAAAAACACCAGACCGAGCAGCTTGCCCGCGCCATGGAGCAGCGGCAGTGGCAGCAGCGCCAGGGTGCGGAACAGAAATGTGATGAAGCGGCTCTTCATTATTCGGGCTCAGTACCCGGCGCGTCGTCAGCGGCCATCAGCGGGCGCATCGCGGTGAGCAGATTTCTGAACAGCGTGTTGTAGCGTTGCTCCTCGGCGAGCAGCAGCTGGCGCATGTGCTCGCGCTCGGTTGGCTTGCGGAAGCAGGCCGGGCAGTTGTCGGGCACCACCGGCAGCGGCGCGGCCTTGGCGAACGCCTCGGTCTGCCGTTCGCGCACATAGACCAGCGGACGGATCACGCGCAGGTCGCCGGCGTCGATGGTGTAGTGGGCCTTCATGGTGCGCAGCTGGCCGCGGTGGAACGCCGACATCAAAAAACTTTCGGCCAGGTCGTCCAGGTGTTGCGCCAGGGCGATGACGTTGTACCCCTCGCGTCGCGCCGTCGAGTAGATGATGCCGCGCTTCATGCGCGCGCAGTAGGCGCAGAAAGAGAAGCCCGGCTCGCAGGCATGCTGCTGCGCGTCGTCGGCGAT
>DASWUD010000217.1:0-1939 GCA_036401755.1 Gammaproteobacteria bacterium | reverse complement strand
AACCAATTTCCCATCACTGCCGTTGGTTATCCGACACCTCCTTGTCGTAGAGACGACAATCGATCGCCGCCTTACCGACGTTTAATCAAGTAACTGGTGGTAAATCAGTCAATTACTCCTGTGGCACAGCGGTTGCAGTGGTTGGATAAACAACCGTGTGGAGGTACCAGCAGTGATTACATTGACCGAAAAGGCGACCAGGGCCGTAAGCCGTTTTATCAGAAGCGAGAAGAGTGCCGCCGGGTTGCGGTTGCGTGTCACTGGTGGTGGTTGTGCCGGCCTGCAGTACGAGATGCAACTGGAGAGCGCACCGGATACCGCCGATACCGTCGTCGAACAGAACAACATCAAGCTCTTCGTCGACCCGCAGAGCGCGGCGATGCTCGAAGGTCTCACCATCGATTTTGTCGATACCATGCTGGAGAGTGGTTTCACTTTCCACAATCCCAATGCATCAGCGAGTTGCGGCTGCGGTAAATCGTTCTCCGCGTGATTGCACTCGCTAGCGAATCTGGAGGTCACCATGTGGGACTACTCTGAAAAGGTCAAGGATCACTTCTTTAATCCACGCAATGCGGTGGTACTGGAAGACGCCAACGGCATCGGCGATGTCGGCTCCATCTCCTGCGGTGACGCGCTGCGTCTGATGCTGAAGATCGACCCCACCACCGAGACCATCACTGCTGCCGGCTTTCAGACCTTCGGTTGCGGCTCGGCCATCGCCTCATCGTCGGCGCTCACCGAGATCGTCAAAGGGATGAGCCTGGAGCAGGCGCTCAGGGTGACCAACCAGGATATCGCCGACTATCTCGATGGCCTGCCGCCGGAAAAGATGCACTGCTCGGTGATGGGGCGCGAGGCGCTGCATGCGGCCATCGCCAACTATCGCGGTGAAAGCTGGAGCGATGACCACGAAGAGGGTGAGCTGATCTGCAAATGCTTCGGGGTCGATTCGGCCCTCATCGAGGAGACGATCCGCACCAACGGCCTCACCACCGTCGAGGAGGTGACCTTCTACACCAAGGCGGGCGGCGGCTGCTCGTCGTGTCATGAAGGGATCGAGGGGATCCTCGCCAGCGTGCTGGTCGAGACACCGGCAGCCATCGCCCCGGTAGCGAAGACTCCTGTAACACCCGTACCGATCGCAGCAACCGCATCACCTGCTGCACCTGGCGGCAAACTCACCAATCTGCAGCGCATCCGTCTTATCGAGGAGACGCTGGAGAAGCTGCGTCCACAGTTACAGATGGATCGCGGCGATGTGGAGTTGGTGGATGTTTCGGGCAAGGATGTGATCGTCAACCTGACCGGCGCCTGTACCGGCTGCCAGATGGCCTCCATGACCTTGGGCGGCATCCAGCAAAAGCTCATCGAGGTGCTCGGCGAATTTGTAAGGGTGCTGCCGGCCCAGGCGGCGAGTAGCTGTTCCCATGCGGCAGGAGGTCAATGATGCAACCGATCTATTTGGACAACAACGCCACCACCCGTGTCGATGACGCAGTGGTGCAGGCGATGCTGCCGTTCCTCACCGAGCAATATGGCAACGCCTCGTCACTGCACGCCTTCGGCAATCAGGTGGCACGTGCGCTCAAGGAGGCGCGCAGCAAGGTACAGCAGCTGCTCGGCGCCGAGCAGGAGTCGGAGATCATCTTCACCTCCTGCGGCACCGAATCGGACTCCACCGCGATCCTCTCTGCCTTGCGCGCCATGCCCGAACGACGCGAGATCATCACCACCGTGGTGGAGCACCCGGCGATCCTCACCCTCTGTGACCATCTGGAGAAGGGCGAGGGCTATACCGTGCACCGCCTCGCCGTCGATGCACGCGGCCGTCTCGATATGGATGAGTACCGCAGCAAGCTGAGCGAACGTACCGCCATCGTCTCAACCATGTGGGCCAATAACGAGACGGGTACCCTCTTTCCGGTAGAGGTGATGG
>DASWUD010000216.1:0-4598 GCA_036401755.1 Gammaproteobacteria bacterium | reverse complement strand
CCCTTCATTGGCGGTGCGCTCGGCTATTTTTCTTATGACCTGGCACGCCGCCTGGAACAGCTCCCCACGCTTGCCCAAAATGATCTTGCTAGTCCGGAGATGGCCGTGGGCATCTATGAATGGGCCTGCGTGGTCGACCATCTGGAGCAGCGAGCTTGGCTGGTGGGGCAGGAGAGTGAGGAGTTGAGCCAACGCTGGGAGCGGCTCGTGGCGCAGTTTTGCCACCCGGCAACGAAGGTGCCGCGCGCCCCCCTGCAGGCGGTGACGCCACTGACTTGTGATACGGATCTGAGCGCCTACGGCGCGGCGTTTGCGCGTATACAAACTTATTTGCGCGATGGCGACTGCTATCAGATCAACTATGCGCGGCGCTTTTCGATTCGGGTCGAAGGAGATCCCTTTGAAGGCTATTGCCGTCTGCGCCGCCTCAACAGCGCCCCCTTCTCGGCCTATCTGAATCTGCCGTTCCTGCAGATCCTGTCCAGTTCACCGGAGCGGTTTTTACGTGTGACAGGCAAGCAGGTCGAGACTCGACCCATCAAAGGAACGCGCGCGCGCCATGACGACCCGCAACAAGACCAGGCGCTCGCCGAGGAGCTGCGCAACAGCAGCAAGGATCGCGCCGAAAATGTAATGATTGTCGATCTGCTGCGTAATGATCTGGGTAAAAGCTGCGTGGCCGGCAGTGTGCATGTTCCCGAGCTGTTTACCGTCGAGAGCTACGCCACCGTGCACCATCTGGTCAGCACCGTCACCGGCACCCTGCGGAATGACCGGGATGCACTGGCTCTGCTGCGCGGGGCCTTTCCCGGCGGCTCCATCACCGGGGCACCGAAGCAGCGGGCCATGGCGATCATCGAAGAGCTGGAACCCTATCGGCGCGGGGTCTACTGCGGCGCCATCGGTTACCTCGGCTTCGATGGTCAGATGGATACCAACATCGTGATCCGCACCCTGGTGCATCGCGATGGGGCGGTCCACTTCTGGGCCGGCGGCGGAATCGTCATCGACTCCGACATGCAGAGTGAATTTGAGGAGACGCAGCACAAGGCGGCGGGGATGATGCGTCTGTTCGAGTCGTAAAACGGGACGGGGATGGTTGTTCACATCCCCGTCGTTATTCGGTTAATCCACCTTGATGGTGTGGCGTTTGGACTTCTCCAGCTTGGGCAGGGTCAGTTCCAGTACACCATCCTCCAGTTTGGCGCTGCTCTTGTCGCTGTCTACCGCACAGGGGAGGGTGACGGTGCGCGCGAATTCGCCGCGACTGATCTCCGAGCGGTAGTAGTCGCCCTTCTCCTCCTTCTCTTCGTGGCGGGTGCAACCGCGAATGGTAACGGTATCGTCGCTCACCGAGATCTCCAGATCCTCCTTCTTCACCCCCGAGACTTCGGCGCGCACGATCACCTTGTCATCTTTGTCGATGACATCGATCCTGGGCATGCGCATATTCATGTTTGGCATTTCGGGCCAGGAGGGCATAAAGGGCTGCATCCAGGAGCGCGGCCAGGCACGGCCGAAGAGGCTGTCAAACATGCGGTCCATCTCTTCGAACGGTGAGAGGGCGTGAGCGGCCGGCGCCGCAGGCTGGCGCGTTACCAGGGGTTGTTCGGTTTTTTCTTTAGGTTTGGCCATGATAGGTCTCCTTTTATCGGTGTCTTTGATTCCACGCCATGCGTGGGAAAGATAACCTTGAAAATATCGACCACGATTGTGCCGAATTCAAGGAGGAGATCAGACCAGGGATATTCGTGAAGTGGGCAGAGTTAACGCCACTGCTCCTTCGAGACCGAATAGCCCCCCAGCAGCTGCACATAATTGGCGCGTTCGAAGGCGCTTGGATCGCGGCTTTGCCGTTGCGACATCACCCCCTTGCACTGCTCCAGTGACTCATAGGGACTTTCATCGAGCCAGCGCTCCATGCCGGCCAGGATGCGTGACAACTGGCGCGGTCCATGTAACAGCAAGGTGCTGCACAGATGCACCACATCCGCGCCGGCGAGAACCATCTTCACCGCATCGTCGCTCGTGTGTACCCCGCTGGTGGCGGCCAGCGAGAGCTGGGTGCGTCCCTGCAGCATGGCGATCCAGCGCATGGCGAGCAGATGGTCACCGGGGTGGGAGAGTTGCAGGCGCGATGCCACCTGCAGTGAATCGATATCGATATCGGGCTGGTAGAAGCGGTTGAAGAGGGCCACACCGTTGGCGCCCTTTGCCTCCAGCGCCTTGACCATGTGTCCCAGCGAGCTGAAGTAGGGGGAGAGCTTCATGGTGATCGGAATCGAGACCACACTGCGCAGTTCGGCCAGCAGTGAGAGATAGCGCTGCTCCACTTCCACAGAAGATTGCTGAAGATCGGCCGCGATAAAATAGGCGTTGAGTTCGAGGGCATCGGCACCCGCTTCGGCAAGCAGTTTGCCGTTCTCCACCCAGCCATCGAGTGAGATGCCATTAAGGCTGGCGATCACCGGGATCGCCAACGCCAACTTGAGCCGCTGCAGCTGCTCCAGGTGACGCTCCAGTTCACCTTGTTCGGGCACATACTCTGGCATGTAGCTGCGCGCCTCGGTGTGGCCAATATCCACGTAGTGCGGCCCGCCACTGCTTCGCAACTCCTCCTCGAACAGCGAATACATGACGAGCGCCGCGGCGCCGGCATCCTCCAGTTGGCGTGCCGTATCGAGACTGCGCGACAGCGGCGAGGCGGAGGGGACCAGCGGGTTCTTCAGCTCGATGCCCAGATAATGCGTACGCAGATCCACAGTTGTATTCCTCGACTACTTCTTCTCTTCGGGGGGCTGCTCAAAGGGGAGTGCTGCCAACTGCTCGTAATGGTGGTAACGGCTCCAGGCTTCGCGGCGCGATTCATCGAGCAAGGTCTCGGCCACTTCGGGGCGGCTACGCCACAACATGCTGAAGCGCACCTCATTGCCGGTGAATTCACGATAGTCGATGGAGGGGGCCTTCGAATCGAGCTGCAGCGGATTTTCGCCGATGGCAGCACGACGTGGATCGTAGCGCAACAATGGCCAGTGGCCACTGCGCACCGCCAGGTCCTGCATCTGATGGTTCTGTCCCAGATCGTTGCCCCAGGCAATGCAGGGAGCATAGGCGATGATGATCGAGACGCCAGGGTAGGATTCCGCCTCCATGAAGGCCTTGAGGGTGTGCACATCCTTGGCGGCGTAGGCCACCTGCGCCACATAGACATTTTCGTAGCTCATGGCGATCATCGCCAGGTCTTTCTTTGCCGTCGGTTTGCCGCCCGCGGAGAACTTGGCCACCGCACCGCGCGGCGTCGCCTTGGAGGTCTGCCCACCGGTGTTGGAGTAGACCTCGGTATCGAGCACCAGAATGTTCACGTCACGTCCCGAGGCGAGTACATGGTCGAGACCGCCAAAGCCTATGTCGTAGGCCCAGCCATCACCGCCGATGATCCAGACACTCTTGCGCACCAGCTGATCGGCGATCGACTCCAGCTGCCGAGCTTCCGGCTTGTCGATGGTCTTCAATCGCGCGCGCAGCTCCGCGACCCGCTCGCGCTGATCATGAATGCCCGCTTCGCTCGACTGATCGGCATTGAGCAGCGCCTCCACATGCGCACTGCCGATCTTGTCGCGCAGCACATGCAGCAGCTCGCTTGCGAGCTCGCGCTGCTTGTCGATGGAAAGGCGCATGCCAAGGCCGAACTCGGCGTTGTCCTCGAACAGTGAATTGCTCCAGGCGGGGCCACGTCCTTCGCTATTTTTCGCCCACGGTGTGGTGGGCAGGTTGCCGCCATAGATCGAAGAGCAGCCGGTGGCGTTGGCAGCCACCATGCGATCCCCGAACAGCTGCGAAGCCAGTTTGATATAGGGTGTCTCGCCACAACCAGAGCAGGCACCGGAAAACTCGAACAGCGGCTGCAGCACCATCGCGCTCTTCATCAGGCTCGCCTTGACATCGCGCCGATCAAGTTCCGGCAGGGTCAGGAAAAACTCCCAGTTTTCGCGTTCGCTGGCCCGCAGTTCCGGTTGCGGCCTCATGTTGAGGGCGCGCCGCCCCGGATTCTCCTTGTCCTTTACCGGACAGATATCAAAGCAGAGCGCGCAGCCGGTGCAATCTTCCGGCGCCACCTGATAGGTGATACGCCACCCCTCCGGGAACTCCTTGCCCTTTACGGGCATGTGCTTGAAGGAGGCGGGGGCGGTGGCAGTGAGGGCGGGATCGAACACCTTGCTGCGGATCACGCCATGCGGGCAGACGAACGGACACTTGCCGCACTGGATGCAGAGCTGCTCGTCCCACACGGGGATCTCCAGCGCCAGATTGCGCTTTTCAAAGGCAGCGGTACCCACAGGCCAGGTGCCATCGGCGGCGATGGCGCTGACCGGAATGTTGTCGCCGCCACCGGTGATCATCGCCGCCGTGACCCGCTGTACAAACTCGGGCGCATCGGCGGCGACCGTGGGTGGGCGTTCGAAGGTGCTGGTCGCGGCGGCCGGCACCGGGACCTGATGCAGGTTCGCCACTGCAGCGTCGATGGCGCGGAAGTTGATCTCGATGAGCTTCTGCCCCTTGCGACCGTAACTCTTTTCCACCGCGTGCTTGATCGCCGC
>DASWUD010000215.1:0-3575 GCA_036401755.1 Gammaproteobacteria bacterium | reverse complement strand
GACCACAACCTGCTTCCATCGAAGCTACGCGCGACTATAGGTGTGGTTCTGAAAGAGCAGAAGGACCATCGGTCTCTGTGGAGTCTAGCTGGCGATGGCTGGAAGAATGTATTGAAAGAACATGTGTCGAACCAAATTGCAGCCTTCAACACTCCCCGCTCAGCCAATATCGACACACTTTTTACAAACACTCTAGGTTTGGAAGGGCTATCGAACACGTGGAAATGGAAGGGGATAACGAATGCTTCCGTCAAGAAGAAAATGAACCATTGGATCACCCTCAGAGGAAGTGGCTCACCAGCTCCTCACTGAAGAGAACTTCCATATGTGGGAAGTGACAGGATTTTCCGGCCTGATAATGAGGTGTTCGACAATTACAGCAAATCAGGTGAGAACTCACCTGCATTCAATGGTTGGTGTGTACCCATGGAAGCGTGTTTCATATTTATCGATCAAGTGATCGCAGGAATAGATGACCGCTGTCCTAAAAATATGTGGGGTCAGATGAAACTTAAATGCACGCTACCTGGTCGCTAGCAGACGTCTTCCAAGGAGAGTCGTGAAGTCCGCTAAAGTCGCCGAGCAGTCGTTTATACATAAGAATCGATGGAAAACACTGATTAGCCCAAGAAAGATCATTCGAAGCGTGGATTTATGTTCTCCTTGAGACGTTTGGACTCGACTGTTACCGGGCGGCGTTCAGTTTTATTGCCACAGTATTGACCCGCTCAGTATGCCCAACGTTTACTCCTCATCGTCATCTTCCGGCTGCGCGGTGATGGGGCGATAGATCTCTACGCGATCGCCCTCTTTGAGCAGGGCATCGAGCTTTGCTACCTTGCCAAATATTCCCACCTTCTGATTTTCCAGGTCGATGCCTTGGACCTTCTGCAGGAGTCCTGACTGGTTGATGGCGCAGAGGAGATTACACCCTTCGTCCACTTCCATGGACTGCCAGAAGCTGATGGTGGGGTCTACATAGGCAACGCTGATACGCATGGTTACGATCTCTGTTTAGTTCAAGCCGCCGCGGGTTCGATGGCAGCCGCGGCAGCGGTACGGCGTGCTTCCAGTCGACGCCATACCCCCATCAGCAGGCCGAGTACGAGGAAACCTCCCGGAGGCAGGATCATCAACAATGCCCCGCGATACCCTTCGATCAGGGTGAGCTCCATGAAGGAGAAGGCCGGGCCGAGCAGCAGCGAGGCACCGGCGAAGAGGGTGCCACTGCCGATTATTTCACGTGCACCACCGATCACGACGAGCGCCAAAGTAAAACCGAGTCCACTGGCCACGCCATCGATGAGCGATGCAAAGGGTCCTTCGCGCGAGGCAAACGATTCGGCGCGGCCAAGGATGGCGCAGTTCACCACAATCAGCGCGATAAACAGGCCAAGCACCTTGTAGAGCTCATGCAACCAGGCGTTGAGCGCCATATCGACCAGGGTCACCAACGTGGCGATGATGATGATGAACACGGGGATACGCACCGCCTCACTGATGATATTGCGCAGCAGCGAAATGGCGAAGTTGGAGAGTATTAGTACCACCGTCGTGGCCAGTCCCATGCCGAGGCCATTGGTGGCTGTGCCGGTGACCGCCATCGTCGGGCAGAGCGCCAGCGATTGAACAAAGATGACGTTATTGTCTCGCAAGCCGTTGGCGAAGATGGTGCGCAGCGACTGGCTCATTTCGCTCTCTCCTTCGTCAGTTGCATCGTGGCGGGGGTGAATATCTCTTGATGGTGTGCGGCGCCAAGGTCGACACCGCCCTTTATGGCGGCGACGAGCCCGCGTGGCGTGATGGTGGCACCGCTGAACTGATCGAATTGGCCGCCGTCCTTGCGTACATGCCAACCTTTCTCGTCCAGATTGTCGAGACCCTTGCCGATGAAGCTAGTGATCCAGGAGGACTTGGCCGCTTCGATCTTGTCACCCAGGCCCGGGGTCTCCTTGTGGGAGACGACACGCACTGCCGTGATGTGGCCGTTGTTATCCAACCCCATCACCGCAGTGATATCACCGCCATACCCCTTGCCGCTCACCTGATAGACCGCAGCCACTACTTCCCCCTTGCGGCGGGCACGGTAGACCGTGGTGGTGGCACTGCCCACGCCACCGGCGACGACTATTTGATCGCTGAGCAGGTCGTTGTCGTAATCGATGCCGGGAATCACTGCCTTGAGCGAGGCGGTGAGATCGGCGGCGGCCTGTTGTTTGATGAGCGGCGCGGTTTGTAGATAGGCGAAGCCCAGGGTGGCGCTGGCCAGCAGCGCCGTGGCGCCGAGCAGGGCCCCCTGGTAGGGGACGCGCTTGCGCTGGGCGGAATCGAACAGATGCATCAGCGGCGCTCCTCCTGCGGATAGCTGAGTGGTTTGCCGCGACGATCACGCCCGTAGATGCGTGGCCGCAGATAGTGATCGATGAGCGGTGACATCGCGTTCATGATCAGCACGGCGAAGGCGACCCCTTCCGGATAACCACCAAAGGTGCGAATGACGTAGACCAGTGCGCCGAGCGCTGCACCATAGAGGAGCTGACCGCGCGGCGTGCTGGGTGAGGTGACCGGATCGGTAGCGATGAAGAAGGCGCCGAGCATTACGCCACCGCTCAGCAGGTGGTAGAGCGAAGTAGCGTAACGTGAAGGATCGATGAGATGCATTACAGCGGAGAGCGCGGCCAGCGTTACCAGCATGGCGGCCGGGGTGTGCCAGCTGATGACACGCCGCACCAGCAGATAGAGCCCGCCGAGCAGCAGTAGCAGCGCCGAGGTCTCGCCGAGACTGCCGCTCATGGTGCCGAGAGATATCGAACTCAGGCTGTACGCGTCGGGGAGTGCCTGCCCGAATTCGACACCACGCCCCAGTTCGGTCTTCACGTGGCCCAGCAACGTGGCACCGGAGATCGCATCGGGATGGCTCACCCCCTGGAAGGTGATGGCGAGGCTCTCCAGGAAACCAGGTGTGTTGGGCGAGGTGAGCGGGTGGGGCGCCACCCAGAAGGTGAGCTCCACCGGAAAGGAGATGAGTAACGCCACGCGCGCCAGCATCGCCGGATTGAAGATGTTCTGGCCGATGCCGCCGAACAGCTGTTTGCCGATAAAAATGGCGAAGGCGCTGCCGAGTACGGCGATCCACCACGGTGTCCAGGGCGGCAGCGACAGGGCGAGCAGCCAGCCGGTGAGTGCCGCCGAGCCATCGGTGAGAGAAGTGGCGAGCGGCTTGCCGGCCAGCCACAGCGCCATGGCCTCGCTGACGAGTGCCGCCGCGACGCCCAGCAGCAACACGTTTAATGCGGGCCAGCCGAACAACCAGACCCCAAACAGCGTGGAGGGCAACAGCGCCAACATTACATCGAGCATCATGCGCTGCACGCTGAGCGGCGCATGGACGTGTGGACTGCTGATGAGAGTGGTCATGGGGTCACCTCTTCGGCTTTTTGCGCGGCGGCCTGTTTGGCGGCGGCGCGGGCCCGCGCCTTTTCTGCCGCGCGCGCCTTCTTCTCTGTCTCCTCGCGTTCGATGCGCAGGCGCCGCGCCTCGACCAGCTGGCGTGTCTCGTTGGCCTTGCGGCTGCG
>DASWUD010000214.1:0-15422 GCA_036401755.1 Gammaproteobacteria bacterium | reverse complement strand
CTCGACCGGCGCCAGCTCCTTCTCCCGCACTGCGCACCAGTGTTTGTGGTAGTGCTGGCGCTGATAGTCCCACTCGTCATAGAGGTAGGCCCCCTCCTCGTGGTAGGTGCCCTGCCACACCGCGTCGGGATCGGCCTTGCGCTCGATGAACAGCGCCGGGTCGTATTCGCCGGGACCGGCTGCTACCAGATACTCCTCGGGGACCTCACCGAGGTCCTGCATGATGGAGCCGATCACCCCCTTGAGCGATTCGGGGATTGCCACGGGCTGGTCGTCGAGGTGCAGCTCGACGGTGTCGGGGTCGACATCATCAAGTTGCAGTGTGAAACGTGCCGAACTGTGATTACTGGCAGAGGGGGTGAGATGCTCCCTGGCCAACTCCCCCAGGGCGATGCGCAGCAGCGCTCGCTCGCGAGCCAGCCGCTTGTCTCGCACCGCGCTCACCGCTGCCCAGTCGATACGCCCCTGGTAACAGCGCGGCGCGGGCAGTTCCTCATCCTGTAATCTCGCCAGCCAATCGACGGAGATGTAGACATCTGCACCGGGGGCGCTCAACGCCTGCTGTGCCTGCTGCCAGGCAGGCGTAAGTGATGTGCGAGCATGCGACTGCTCGAGCGCCTCCATCTGCCGATAGAGCCCGGGCAGCTCACGGGCGATGATTCCGTCGAGGCGCAGAGTCTCCAAACGATGAAAGATCGTCAGGGCCTTTTGGGGGTCGCGGCACCGGGCAAATAACAGCTGGGGATCGACACGAAAGGTACCGTAGCGTACCAATGCCCATTGATGGACCGCCATCGCCTTGTAGAGGTGAAAATTGCTCTCTTCATCATCGAGGAGCGCCAACAGGGGTGGCAAAAAGATGGTTTCGCTATCGGTGCAGGCCACCTCGCCTTCGACCAGCGCCAGCCTTCGCCCCGACAATCCCTGCAGAAAGGGCAACAGCACCCGTGACGATGGTTCAAATTTCGCCCCCACCGCGCGTGCCCGGCTCTGGGCGATGAAACGCCCGACATCCTCGATGACCTCCATCGCCGCATGCAGCCCGCCCTGATCGTACCGATCCATGGCGTGCAGCGCCCACGCCTCCAGCGTAGCGGGATCGAGATGGCCCAGGTGGCCGATCACATTCCAGGCGAAGCGGTAGGCAAGATTGACGTGGATCGACGCCACACGGCGCACCCAATCGAGGATGAAGCGCTGCTGCTCGGCGGGCAGACCGGCGATGCCCTGCGCCAGCGGCGCCGTTTTCAGAAACGAAAACTCCACATCCAGCCACGTGTCGAGCTGTGTCTGGATAGCGGCCGAGGTCAATTGCGGACTGCTCACGGGTCACGCTCAGAACAGCGAGGAGGAGAGTTCGTTTACGGCAGTAATCATTTCGCCATCATCGGTGAGCGCCCGGGCGATGGCGCTTTCACAGGCAATGACCGGTGCGACCCCCGAGGCAATCAGTTTGCCGGCGTGCACCAGCAGACGGGTGCTGGCCCCCTCTTCGAGGCCGCTGCCCTTGAGGTTGCGCGTCATCTGGGCAAACTTCACCAGCCGCTCCGCGGAGGCATCGTCGATGCCCGACTCGCGCGCCACCACACGCCGCTCCAGCTCGGCGCCCGGGTAGTCGAACTCCAGCGCGACGAAGCGCTGGCGGGTGCTCTGCTTGAGATCCTTGAGCACGCTCTGGTAGCCGGGGTTATAGGAGATCACCAGAGAAAAATCGGCCGGCGCCTTCACCACCACCCCGAGTTTCTCGATGGGCAGCACGCGCCTGTCGTCGGCCAGGGGGTGGATCACCACCAGGGTATCCTTGCGCGCTTCGACGATCTCATCGAGATAGCAGAGCGCTCCGGCACGCACCGCCATCGCCAAAGGGCCATCGATCCAGACCGTCTCGCCCCCCTTGATGAGGTAGCGCCCCACCAAATCCGAGGCGGTCAAATCGTCGTGGCAGGAGACGGTAACCAGTGGTCGCTTGAGGCGCCACGCCATGTACTCCATGAAGCGTGTCTTGCCGCAGCCGGTCGGCCCCTTGAGCAACACCGGCAGGCGGTTGGCATAGGCCGCTTCGAATACAGCAATCTCGTTCCCCACCGCCTCGTAGTAGGGCTCCTTTTCGACGGAGTAGAGCTCGCTTTTCAACATGGAATCCATGGTTATTGATACACTCCTTGCCCCTTTGGTGGCTGTATTGATGACTTTAGTCCACATCAGCCATAAGCATAGTCGCTATGTAATTTCATACATCATTTCTATTTGCTTATCGGAAAATTCGATGCTGGAGAGTGTGGGCTTGTAGGGATAGAGAGGTGTATCGTGTCATCCAAGGATTATCTGTATTGGAATACCCGGGTCAGGCCCTCTGGCCCGTCATTACTAGCCGTTGCGCAACAGCAACCTACTGAAAGATCGTCGTTGATGGAGGCAAATCAATGTCCGGTGTAATCGCAACCAACCAGACCATTCTGGTGGTGGGCGGCGGCATCAGCGGGCTTACCGCCGCGCTGGAGGCTGCCGAGTGCGGCAAGCAGGTAATCCTGCTTGAAAAATCGCCCAGCTTGGGCGGCCGCGTCAGCCAGCTCTACAAGTACTTCCCCAAGCTCTGTATTCCCACCTGCGGCCTGGAGATCCAGTACCGTCGCCTCAAGGCCAACAAGAACGTGCGCGTGATGACCATGGCCGAGGTGACCGGGGTCAGCGGTGACGCGGGCAACTACTCGGTCAACGTGAAGGTCGCCCCGCGCTACATCAATGAGAACTGCACCGGCTGCGGCGAGTGCGAAAAGGCGGTCTCCGCCGAGTTCGACGACGAGTTCAACTACGGCCTGAAGAAGCGCAAGGGGGCCTACCTGGTCTCCCACATGGCCTATCCGCAGCGCTATGTCATCGACCCGCGCATCGTCGCCAGCGATGACGGCGCCAAGGCCAAAGAGGCCTGCAAGTACAACGCCGTCGACCTCGCTATGCAGGAGCAGAACCTGACCCTCAACGTCGGCGCAGTGATCTGGTCCACCGGCTGGACCCCGTACGATGCGGCCAAGATCCAGCCCTACGGCTACGACCGCTTCGCCAACGTCATCACCAACGTCGAGTTCGAACGCATGCTCGACCCGTTCGGTCCCACCGGCGGCAAGATCGTGCGCCCCTCCGACGGCAAGGCCCCGACCAACATCGCCTTCATCCAGTGCGCCGGTTCGCGTGACCGCAACCACCTGGAGCACTGCTCGCGTATCTGCTGCATGGCCTCGCTGAAGCAGGCCACCTACGTGCGCGAAAACCTCGGCGATGCAGCGAAGAGCACGATCTACTACATCGACATCCGCGCCATCGACCGCATCGACGACTTCCACCGCAAGGTGAAGGCCGATCCCAACGTCAGCTTCCTCAAGTCCAAGGTGGCCAACATCACCGAGGAGAAGGCGAGCGGCGACCTGGTGCTGCACGGCAACAACCTGGAGCACGCGGGCACCGGCAACGACATGCGCTACCACAACCAGCATGACCTGGTGGTGCTGGCAGTCGGCATGCAGTCGAACGTTCCAGCGGGTGTTCTGCCGGCGGGCGTCACTATCAACAAACACAATTTCATTGACCCGAGCGAGGGTGTCGGCGTGTTCGGCGCCGGATGTTCCTCGGACGCGCTGGACGTCAATCGTGCCGCGCAGAACGCCACCGCGGCCGCTTTGCGTGCCATCCAGGTGGTCAATCGGGTTGCAGGTTCGGAGGGTTAACAGGTGGCCGATATCAAGATTGGAGCCTATGTGTGCAAGGGGTGCGGCATTGAGGAGCGCCTCGACGTCAAACAACTGGTGAGCACTGCCAAGCGTGACGGCAAGGCCGCCATCGCCAAGGATCATGAGTTCCTCTGCAACGCCGACGGCGTGGCGATGATCCAGAACGACATCAGCAACGAAGGGGTCAACCACGTCGTGGTGATCGGCTGCTCGCGCCGCGCCAAGACCGAAGCGTTCAACTTCGAAGGGGTGACCCTCTCCCGCGCCAACCTGCGCGAAGGGGTGATCTGGGTCCGTCCCGACACCGACGAGGCGCGCGAAACGACGCAGGAGATGGCCGACGACTACGTGCGCATGGCCTGTGCCGAGAGCAAGTACATGAACATGCCTGCGTCCAGCGGTCAGCAGGGGCTGGTGAAGCACATCCTGGTGGTGGGCGGCGGCGTCTCCGGCATGACCTCGGCGCTCGAAGCGGCCAAGGCCGGCTACGCGGTCGACATCGTCGAGAAGAGCGGCCACTTGGGCGGTATCGCCGCCGAGCTGCACAAGCGCGTGCCGGCCAAGAATGGACTGGGCGGTCCGGTCGATACCGGCGTCGCCGAGATGATCAAGGCGGTCGAAAGCAACCCGCACATCACCGTCAATCTCAACACCACCATCGCCAAGACCTCGGGTGCCCCGGGCCGTTTCAGCGTCGACATCGCCACCGAAAGCGGTGCGGTGAAGAACCTGACCATCGGTTCCATCATCCAGGCCACCGGCTTCTCCACCTACGACATCAGCAAGCTGCCTGACCTCGGCGGCGGCAAGAGCGCCAACGTGGTCGACCAGCTCGGCTTCGAGAAGATGGCCAAGGCCGCCAACGGCGGCGCCATCAAGCGTGCCGACGGCAAGGAAGTGAAGAACGTGGTGTTCGTGCAGTGCGCGGGCCAGCGCTCCGACAAGGAGGGCGAACTCCCCTACTGCTCCGGCCACTGCTGCACCACCTCCATCAAGCAGGCGATGTACGCCAAGGCGGCCGGCGCCGATGCAACCATCCTGTTCGACGACCTGCGCACCCCGGGTGCCACCGGCGAAGACTTCTACCGCGCCGGCCAGAATGCAGGCGTCACCTTCTCCAAGGGCAAAGTGAACAGCGTCGAGACGGGCGACACCCTCAAGGTGAAGTTCAACGACATGCTGCTGAAGGACGAGGCCATTGCCGAGGCCGATCTGGTGGTGCTCGCCACCGGCATGATCCCCAACGGCGGCGTCGACCTCAACGCCATCACCGAAGCCAATGAGAAGGAGATGCGCGAGCAGTCGATCCTCAAGCTCGACTACCGCCAGGGTCCGGACATGCCGCAGCTCAAGCACGGCTTCACCGACTCGCACTTCATCTGCTTCCCCTACGAAACGCGCCGCACCGGTATCTACAGCGCCGGCCCGGTACGCCGTCCGATGGACATGGCGCAGACGATGGAAGATGCCACCGGCGCCGCGCTGAAGGCGATCCAGGCGTGCGAAAACGCCGCCCAGGGCCGCGCCGCGCATCCGCGCTCCGGTGACCTCTCCTTCCCGAGCTTCCGCAAGGAAGGGTGTACGCAATGCAAGCGCTGCACCGTGGAGTGTCCGTTCGGTGCCATCGATGAAGACGAACAGCGTTATCCGAAGTACAACGAGGCCCGCTGCCGCCGTTGCGGTACCTGCATGGGCGCCTGCCCGGTGCGCGTCATCTCCTTCGAAAACTACTCGGTGGAAACCATCGGCCAGCAGCTCAAGGCGGTCGACATCCCCGACGAGTTCTCCGAAAAACCGCGCATCCTGGTGCTCGCCTGCGAAAACGACGCCTACCCGGCGCTCGACATGGCCGGCATGACCAAGCAGGCCTACAGCGCCTTCGCCCGTATCATCCCGGTGCGCTGCCTCGGCTCGGTCAACACCATCTGGATCACCGACGCGCTCAACAGCGGTTATGACGGCGTCATCCTGATGGGCTGCCAGAAGGGCGACAACTACCAGTGCCACTTCGTGCGCGGTTCGGAAATGGCCCACTATCGCATGAGCAAGATCGACGACACCCTGACCCAGCTCAACCTGGAGAAGGAACGCGTGCAGACCTTCGAAGTGTCGATTGCGGACATCCACCGTCTGCCGGCCATCATCAACGACATGGAAGCGCTGATCACCAAGATCGGCATGAGCCCGTTCAAGTTCTAGGAGCCAGACCATGAGCAACATGAATCAGGCGATGATCGAAAAATATCGCAGCAACTTCCTCAAGGAAGTCGAGGCCAACGTCGAGGAGGGCAACTGGGTCAAGATGTGCATGCAGTGCGGCGTCTGCTCGGGCTCATGCCCGCTCGGCCCGTACTGGGACCATCCGCCCCAGGAACTCTTCATGATGATCCGCGCCGGCAAGCGCGAGGAAGTGCTCACCTCCACCTCCATGTGGATGTGCACCTCCTGCTACAACTGTATCGCACGCTGCCCGCGCGGCCTGCCCATCACCCACATCATGCACGGCCTCGCCAGCTACGCGAAGCGCCTGGGCCTCGCCCCGGCCAACCAGCCGACGCTGAAGTTCGGTGACCTGTTCTGGAAATCGATCGTCGAGAACGGCCGCGTCAACGAACTGAAGATCGGCGTCGGTCTCTACTTCATGAACGGCTTCGGGCAAGGCATCAAGAACGCCATGGCCGGGCGCGAGCTGGGCATGGCGATGATGAAGAGCAAGCGCATGAATGCAATGGAATACTTCGGCGGCCACAAGTGCAAAGACCGCTCCGGCATCGCCAAGATGCTGAAGAAGGCCGAAGAGTTCGAAGCAGAGCACATTGCCAAATACGGCAAGTGAGGAGAGATTCAATGGCCAAGAAAGAGTATTCCTTCTACCCCGGTTGCTCGTCGCAGAAGCATGCCTCTGCCGACAACTTCCTGCGCTCCTCCAATGCCATGTGCGACGCGCTGGATATCAAGCTCACCGAGATCGATGACTGGAACTGCTGCGGAGCCTCCATCGGCTACGCCGGCGGCGGCGAGATCCCGCGCCTCTCCCTGTCGGCGCGCAACCTCGCACTGTCGAAGCAGCAGCAGGGCGACAAGGACATCATCGCCCCCTGCGCCGCCTGCTGGATCGCCACCCGCGAAGCCGAGGACCGCGTCAACGAAAACGCCCACGTCCGCGAAGGCATCAACGCCGCGCTGGCCGAGATCGGCCTCAAGGTGGAACCGCACCAGATGCCCAAGACCCGCCACATGGTGGAGATGCTGGTCGAGGACATCGGCCTCGATACCATCGCCAAGGGTGTCAGCAAGCCGCTGGAAGGCATCACCATCGCCGGCTACGTCGGCTGCCAGACCAACCGTCCGTTCGGCATCGCCGGCGAATCCTTCGAAAACCCCGTCTACCTCGACAACATGATCGAGGCGTGCGGCGCCAAGGCGGTCAACCGCTACGACAAGAAGGTCGCCTGCTGCTCCGGCGCGCTGATGTTCTCCGAACCGGCCAAGGGCCACGCCCTGGTGAAGGAGATCATCGAAGCCGCCTACGACGGCGGTGCCGACATGATCGTCACCCCCTGCCAGCTGTGCCAGATGAACGTCGAGAGCTACCAGAGCAACATCAACAAGACCTTTGGGACCAAGTTCAACATTCCGGTGGTTTACTACTCCCAGTTGATTGCGGTAGCCTATGGCAAATCGGCAAAAGACGCCGCCCTCGACGGCCAGATCATCCGGGCTACCAAGCTGGAAGAGATCGCCAACAAATAACAACCAACAACAACTGGTTGCAACATTCAGCCCCTCCCTGTGAGGGGCTTTTTATTTTTCCCTATTTAACACTGCGCCCGTAGATATCCTCAAAACGCACGATGTCGTCCTCACCCAGGTAGGGACCGGACTGCACCTCGATCATCTCCAGCAGCACCTTGCCCGGATTGTCGAGGCGGTGGTTGACGCCGATGGGGATGTAGGTGGATTGATTCTCCGTGACGAGGAAGTTCTCTTCGCCGCGGGTCACCCGCGCAGTGCCCGACACGACGATCCAATGTTCGGCGCGGTGGTGGTGCATCTGCAGCGAGAGCGAGGCGCCGGGTTTGACGGTGATGTGCTTGACCTGGTAGCGATTGCCGTTATCGATCGATTCATAGGCCCCCCAGGGACGGTGCACACGGCGGTGGTTGATCCGTTCGCTGCGGTTGTTCTGCTGCAGCATCTGCACGATGGTCTTGACGTCCTGAGCGCTATTCTTGTCCGCCACCAGCACGGCATCGGCAGTTTCGATCACCAGCAGGTCATCGACGCCGACGGTGGCCAGTAGCCGGTTACTGCCCATCAGCATGGAATTGGTGGTCTTGTAGGCGAGCACATCACCCTTGATCACATTGCCGCTCTCCTCCTTGGGCAAGACATCCCAGAGCGCGGTCCAGGCCCCCACGTCGGACCACCCCGCATCGAGCGCCACCACCACGCCTTGCGCTTCGACCTTTTCCATCACCGCATAGTCGATGGAGTCGGCGGGGCAGGCGCTGAATGCCGCTTTGTCGAGACGACAGAAATCGTGATCGGCCGTCGCCTTTTCGAGTGCGGTGCGGCAGGCGGTGAGGATATCCGGGCGGTGGTGCCCGATCTGTTCGAGCCAAACCGAGGCGAGCATCATGAACATGCCGCTATTCCAGAGATACTCACCGGAGTCGACATAGCGCCGGGCCGTAGCCGCATCGGGCTTCTCGACGAAGCCGGCGATGGTGAAGGCCTCGCCCTCGCCCTCTGCGCTCCCCTTGTGGATATAGCCATAGCCGGTCACCGCTTGGTGGGGCACGATGCCAAAGGTGACGAGGCGCTGCTGCTCGGCCAGCCGCGCACCACTGGCCACGGCCGCATGAAAGGCCTCCACATCCTGAATCACATGGTCGGCCGGCATCACCAGCAGGATGGCATCGCTGCCCGTCTGCATCTGGCGCAAGGCGGCCAACGTCAGCGCTGGCGCGGTATTACGGCCCACCGGCTCCAGCATGATGGTGACCCCCTGGTTATCGATGGCGCGTAACTGTTCGGCCACCATGAAGCGGTGCTCCTCGTTGCAGATCACTAGCGGGGTATCGTGCTCAAGGCTGTGCGCTGTAAGTCCCGGCAGGCGCAGCAGGGTATCCTGCAGCATGGTTCGCTCGCCCACCAGGGGCATCAGTTGCTTGGGAAAGAGTTCGCGAGAAACCGGCCAGAGGCGCGTGCCGGCACCACCGGAGAGGATGACGGGGGTGATCTTCATGTCTGGATTGTCCCTGTGCTTGATGGCCATTAACGTGGCATCGGCAAGGCAACCCTGCTACTCCTGGGCCGGCTCGATATCATCGACCCATAGCGCCTCGCCATCAAAATGCCACACCACGTTGAGGTCAAAGACGCGCACACCATAGCGCCGTCCTGGCGTGTTCTGGTAGGACGGCCGCGGATCGAGCCGCAGCATCTCCCCGACAAACCGGCGCAACTGTGGATAGCGGTCGGCCAGTTCGTCGCAACGCTGTTCGGCCCGTGCCGAAAAATGCACCTGCACCATCGCAGGGGCATCCGGCGCAAATCCGCAGCGTGCCTCGGGTATGGAATCAGCATAGGCGACGTAGGGTTTGATATCGAGAATGGGGGTTCCAGACAGTAGATCGACATTACGCAAGTCGAGGTAGAGCCTACCGTCTTCGCGGCCGATACCCGCCAGCTCCACCACCGACAACCCGATGGGATTGGGGCGATGGGTGGAGCGGCTGGCAAACACGCCGATGCGCTCATTGCCGCCCAGGCGCGGCGGGCGCACCGTTGGCCGCCACGTCTCGCGGCCAACGCCGTGAAAGACAAAGAGCAGCCACAGATGGGAAAACGACTCCAGCCCGCGCACCGCCTCGTCACGGTCATAAGGCGGCAACAGCTCCAGCCGCGCGTGGGCGCTCGGCATCAGCCCCGGCTGACGCGGAATGCCGAACTTCTCCTTGAAGGGCGAATGGATAGTGCCGATGGGGGAAAAACAAAAGCGGCCAGAAGCCTCGGCCCGGTTATCGGTCGACGCCACATCATGTGCGTCAGGGGCATCACTCATTTCTGTGCATCGTCGCCGGTTCAGAGCCTGTTATCACGAGACGTGACGTTCTGCGCATCCAGATTCGTGGCCATGGCTATTGCTTACAATAAAAAAACCGCCTTCCCCTACAGAAAAAGGCGGTCTGACTCAGGTCGTTGGCGCTTAGCGGAATTGGCAGAGATAGGCGCTCTCTTCCAGCGCCTTGATGCCGAATTTGCTATTGGCCGGCACGGTGAACTTCTCTCCCGCCCGCACCTCGCGCCAGCTGGCTTCGCCCGGCAGCAGTACCGAGGTGCGGCCCGAGACGATGGTCATGATCTCTGATTTGCCGGTGTTGAACTCATACTCACCCTGGGCCAGCACACCCACAGTGGCGGCACCCTCTGCCTCGGTGAAGGAGATTGACTTCACCTTGCCATCAAAATAGTCGTTTACCTTGAACATCGCACCTTGCTCCAGAATCGAACTGTGAAAACCTGCGCATCATACAACACCGCGCCGCCATAGCCATGATTGGGATGAGCGGTTGTCAGGTGTCACCCTCCCGACTGAATGGGGCAGCGGTAAGCCATGCATCGAGCTCGTGCAGGCGTTGCGGTGTACCGACGTCGATCCAGCGACCGCGATAGTGCTCACCGCTTACCTTGCCCAAGGCCATCGCCTGACGCAGCAGCGGTGCAAGCGGGAAGGCGCCCGCCTGGCAACCGGCAAACAGTGCGGGGTGGTAAAGGCCGATGCCGGAGAAGGTGAGGCGCGGTTCGCCCTCGCTCTCGACACGCTCGCCTACCAGATGAAAATCGCCGTGCGGATGATGGGGCGGATTGTCGATTAGCACCAGGTGGGCAAGGCCCTGCAGTGGTCGGCGCAGTTGTGCCAGGGGGTAATCACACCAGACATCGCCATTGACCACGACGAACGGCTCCTCGCCCAGCAGCGGCAATGCGCGAAAGATGCCACCACCGGTCTCCAGCGCCTGCCCCTCGGGAGAATAGCGCAGCCGCACCTGATAACGACTGCCATCGCCAAGTGCCGCTTCTATCTGCTGGCCGAGATGGGCGTGATTGATGACGATCTCCTCGAAACCGGCGGCGGCCAGGGCGATGATGTGATACTCGATCAGCGCCTTGCCACCCACACGCAACAGCGGCTTGGGGGTGTGATCGGTAAGCGGGCGCATCCGTTCGCCCCGTCCCGCAGCAAGAATCATCGCCCTCATCTTCTCCACCCACCTCATTCGCGCCAAATGAGTCACAGTTTCCCATGTACGTAGCGGCGCTGACAATTTACCTCGGTGAAATGTGACCCGCTCCCTGCACCGCACTGTGTGCTGACATATAAGTTTCATGAAGATGTTACATGCTTATCCATGCAGCCCCTGCCGAACAGGATGTACGCCATGAATCTGCCCACGACGGTCGAAGGTGCCCTTGCGCGATATCCCGCCAATCTTTCGCGGCGCACCCATCGTAGTGCCTCGCTCGCGGAGGCGGCACGCGAATGCGGGGTACCTGTGGAGCAGGTGGTGCAGGGGGTTCTGCTGGAAGATCATCTCGGCCCGCTGCTGGCCGTTTTTCCTTGCTGCCGTGCCATCGACTTTGCGCTGCTGCGACGGGTGACGGGACGCGAACTGCGACCGGCGAAGGCACAGCGCGTTGCGCAAATCTTTTGCGATTGCGCAGCCGAGTCGGTGCCGCCAGTGGCACGCCACTACGGCATCGGTGCCATCCTTGACGAATCACTGCTCGCGCAGCCACAGATCTGGTTTGAGCCGGGCGACCCGCACCTGCTGCTCGGCATGGCACGCGAGAAGTTCCTCGACCTCCACCGCAGATCACAACAAGCCCCCTTTACCCGCGCCCTTGCGCAAGCCGATTTGCCCTCTGCCGTCGGCAGCAATGCAAAGCGTTTTGACGCGCTGCGCCCATTCGGTAATCTCAGCGAGCGGGTGCGCACCCTCAAACAGCTCCCGCCTCCCCCGGTCATGGCCAGCCATCTGCTGCGCATCCGCCAACGCGAAACCGCTACCCACGAAGAGCTCAACGCCGTGATCGCCCGCGACCCGGCGCTCTGTGCACAGCTGGTGCGCCATGCCCGCTCGGGGCAGTTCGCGCTGCAGGGGCGCGCCAGTTCACTGCACGAGGCCATTGCCAAGGTGCTCGGCTTCGATCTGGCGCTCCACATGGCACTCGGCTTTGCCATCTGTCACCACTTTCAGGCCGCCGCCGACCGTCAGGCGTTCTGGGACCAGGCACTGTTCAGTGCGGCCCTGGCCGAAGCACTGGCACACCAGCTACCCGCCCATCTCGGCATCACCCCCGGGACCGCTTACCTGGTTGGGCTGTTACACAACATCGGCCACCTGGTGATGCATGAGCGCCTCCAGCCGGAGGTTAATCGGCTCACCCAACTGGCAGAGAGCCACGCCCACCTCCCCATCACCCTGGTCGAAAATCGCCTGCTCGGCATCGACCATCCCCACCTCGGGGCCTGGTTGATGCACGCCTGGCAGATGCCCTGTGAACTCATCATCAGCGCGCGCGAGCACCACAACGAGCTCTATTGTGGCGCCTATGCCCCCTATGTCCATCTGATGATTGCCGTCGATTGTCTGCTCATGGCCCACGGTATCGGTGACAGCCGCCACGCCACGATCCCCCCTGGCTCGCTCACCCAGCTCGACCTCGACCCGCAGAGCGCCATGGTGCTCGCCGCGCGCATCGTTGACGACGGCGGTGGCCTGCACGGCCTGGCAAGGCAACTCTGCGCCTGAGCAACGGTTTATTGAGAAGGCAGGGAAGCCCTTTTTATTACTTGACTGTGCAGCTTGGTTTTTATAGGGTGGGCAAATCAGGCTGATTCTCCGCCGTTCTTCCCTCGCCCCTATGGGCATGCCAAAGGAGTCCAACATGAACGCCCTTTCCAATACCGACATGGAGCTCTCCAGCGGCATCGCCGCCTTCGAGGGCAAGCACTTCGCCACCGCCATGCAACTGCTCTCACCACTGGCCGAGGCGGGTAACGCCGAGGCGCAGTACCGCGTGGCCATCATGCAGCAGAACGGCCTGATCGGCACCCCCAACCTGCCGGAGGCGCTCAAATACATGCGCGCCGCGGCCGAACAGGGGCACGCCATGGCACAGCACGGCATGGGATTTATCTACATGGAGGGTGAGGGGGCGCCGAAGGATATGGCCACTGCCATCAGCTGGTTCGAGAAGGCGGCCGCCCAGGGGCTGGCCGGCTCGCTGGTAACCCTCGGCATGATCTATCACGAAGGCAACGGCGTGCCACGCGACGAAGAGAAGGCCAACGAATACTACCGCAAGGCCGGCTTCGAGATGTAACGGGGCGGCGCCGCCGACCTGCAGCGCCCGCGCCCAAAACGCGGGCGTTCTCTTTTAGCCGTTACGCGGCGGGAAGGCGGGTGTCGAGGAACTCGGCAAAGCGGCGCAGCTCGGGGTAGCTGTGTGCCACGACACGGACATAGCCGAGGGTGCGCGGAATGTCGTTGAGATAGCCGGGCTTGCCATCACGATGGTTGAGGCGGGCGAAGATGCCGGTCGCCTTGAGGTGGCGCTGCACCCCCATCAGATCGAACCAGCGCATGAACTGCTCTTCGTTGCGCCGCGGCAGGATCCCCGAATCGAGCGCCAGATCGTGGTAGCCGAGCACCCACGACTCCACCTGCTCGCGCGGCCAGGCGATGTAGCAGTCGCGCAGCAGCGACACCAAGTCGTAGGTCACCGGGCCGATCACCGCATCCTGAAAATCGAGAATGCCCGGATTGTGCTCGCTGAGCATCAGATTGCGCGAGTGATAGTCACGGTGCACCGCCACGCGCGGCTGCTCCAGGGCATTCATGGCCAGCAGTTCAAAGCTCTCGCTGAGCATGCGCTGCTCATCCTCGCCAAGCGTGAGGTTGAGGTGGCGCCCCAGATACCATTCACGGAACAGCTCCATTTCACGCAGCAACAGGGGGTGATCGTAGGGCGGCAGCTCCCCCTCGCGCGGCCCGCACACCTGCAGCGTCACCAGTGCCCCCATCGCATCGCCGTAGAGGCGCTCGACGGTGGTGGCATTCAACTCCTGCAGATATTGGCGCGAACCCAGATCGGAGAGCAGCAGAAAGCCCTGCGCCTCATCCTCGGCGAGGATCTCCGGCACGTGCAAACCGATGGCGTACAGGCGCCGTGCGATGGCGACGAACGGGCGGATATCCTCCTTGTCGGGCGGGGCATCCATGACGATGCGGCTCTCGCCCGCAAAGCTCACGCGAAAATAGCGGCGGAAACTGGCATCGGCGGAGGCGGGGGCGATCTCGTAGGCCGGGAGGGAGAGATCGCGACGCAGCCAGTGGTTGAGTTGTTCGAGGCGGGCGCCCAAGATGGTGCTCCTTACGCTGAAAAAGTACTCGCGATTATACTGGCTCGGGGCCGTGCCACGACACCGTCCCGCTCACAATCGGCACAAGGAAGGGAGCGATGGACAGCAGGGCACGCATTCACCACCTCGACACACTGCGCGGCTTCGCGGTGACCTTGATGATCGCCTACCACTTCTGCTTCGACCTCGACTATTACGGGCTGATCGACCAGGAGTTCAACCACGACCATTTCTGGCTCACGGCCCGCGCCCTCATCGTCACCCTTTTTCTTCTCGTCATGGGTGCCAGCCTACAACTGGCCCACCGCAACGGCATCCGCTGGCGCGCGGTAGCACGCCGCTTCGCCCTGCTGGCCGGCAGCGCCGCGCTGGTGACGCTGGCCACCTGGCTACTCTTTCCGCGCAGTTACGTCTTTTTCGGCATTCTCCATTTCATCGCACTCGCCAGCCTGCTCGGCCTGCTATTTCTTCATCGACCGAAATGGGCACTGGTCGGCGCCAGCGCCGCGCTACTGGTCGGCGGCTTCTGGTCGCACCCGTTCTTTAATGCGACTGGGTGGCAATGGTTTGGCCTGATGACCCACAAACCCGTCACCGAGGATTATGTACCGCTTCTCCCCTGGTTCGGTGTGGTATTGCTGGGGATGGTATTGGGAATGGCGTCGGGAAAAATAAGCGTAGGGTCGTTGCCGCTACCAAAAAATGGCGCCCTCGCCTGGGCGGGGCGCCATAGCCTGATTATCTATCTACTCCATCAACCGCTGTTGATGGGGCTGCTCTTTCTGGTTACCAGCGCAGGCCGAGCTTGAGGCCGTAGGTGGTGGCTTCGCCGGTCTTGTCCCCCTCGACGGCCAGGTTCATCAGACCGAAGTTGAGGTTGGCACCCACCAGCATCTTGTTCTGGGCAAACTTCTCTTTCAGGGGATCAGGAGCGGACCCCCAACCAGTGTAATTCAAACCGCGCAAAGCCTCGGTGCTGGTGGTCCAGACCCTTCCGACACCGGCATAGGGGGTGACCATCGCCAGTCCCTTGGAGATGGCCAGCTCCAGCCCACGGGTGTTGAGGTCGAGCTGGTCGCTGGAGAATTGGGTGTAGCTGCCGCGCAGTGCCAGGGCCGGCATTGTCACGCCCCCGTCGAGGAGGGCGTAGCTCAGCTCAGCGCCCTTCAAATCCATATCGCTGTCTAGGATCTGACTAATAAAAAAACCTACATCAACGTTGGAGGGCAACCCCTTGTGGAGGTGGAGCTTCGATATTTGCA
>DASWUD010000213.1:0-13203 GCA_036401755.1 Gammaproteobacteria bacterium | reverse complement strand
AGTTGTGGAAGTCATCCTCGATCTCGGGCCCCTCGGCCATTTCGAAACCGAGCTGCGAGAAGAGCACCTCGATACGCTCCAGGGTGCGAGTGACAGGATGGAGTCCGCCAGGCTGCTGGCCGCGGCCGGGGAGTGTCACGTCGATCTTTTCAGCCGCAAGACGGGCATGGAGCACCTCGGCCTGCAAGGTATCCTTGCGCGCCTCCAGGGCGTCCTGCACATTCTGTTTGGCGTCGTTGATGAGCTGTCCCACCGCCGGGCGTTGTTCTGGCGGCAGCTGCCCGAGGCTCTTCATCTGCTCGGTCAACACACCCTTCTTGCCCAGGTATTGGACACGCAGCTGATCCAGCGCCTGCAGATCGGCAGCTTCGCTAATGGCGAGCCGCGCCGTTTCCACCAGTCGATCGAGTTCCCCTTGCACGGTGACACCCTTCTTTTAATTCATGTGTTTCGCTCATGGAGGCGAAACGAAATCCATAAACAAGAAAGGGGAAGGCGTTGAGGCCTTCCCCTTGCTTTCCTACCCGTTACTCTCTGTGCAGAGAGTTCGACGAATCAGGCGAGGCTGGCCTTGGCTTTTTCGGCCAGGGCAGCAAAACCTACCTTGTCGAACACGGCGATATCGGCCATTACCTTACGGTCGATCTCGATATTGGCCTTCTTCAGACCATCGATCATGCGGCTGTAGGAGATACCACACTCGCGGGCCGCCGCATTGATACGGGCGATCCACAGGGCGCGGAACTGGCGCTTCTTCTGACGGCGGTCGCGGTAGGCGTACTGGCCTGCCTTGATCACCGCCTGCTTGGCGACACGGTAGACATTTTTGCGCATGCCATAGTAACCCTTGGCCTGCGCGAGAAGCTTCTTGTGACGAGCACGCGCGATCGTGCCACGTTTTACTCTTGCCATTCCTCAATCCTCCTTAGACGTAAGGCATCAGACGGCGCACCATGGCGACGTCGGCGTCTGCAACCAGTTCACCATGACGCAGCTGACGCTTACGCTTGGTGGACTTCTTGGTGAGGATATGGCGCTTGAACGCCTGGCCGCGCTTAAAGCCGCCCGCGCTTGCACGGAACCGCTTGGCTGCGCCGCTCTTGGTCTTCATCTTCGGCATTTTTCAACTCCGCATTGTTGCGATGACAGTTAAAGGTACCTGTTTTTCGACTGGACACCACCCTCTACCGAAGGGAGCGGACAGTAAGGTACCCCGTAACCAGAGCCCTTTCGGGATGGTTACTTCTTCTTTTTGGGGGCGATGACCATCACCGTCTGGCGGCCTTCCATCTTAGGGAACTGTTCTACTGTTCCCAATTCCGCCAGATCGGTCTCCACTCGTTTGAGGAGTTTCATGCCGATCTCTTGATGTGCCATCTCGCGGCCGCGGTAACGCAAGGTTACCTTGACCCTGTCCCCATCAGTGAGGAAGCGAATCAGGTTGCGTAGTTTGACCCGATAGTCGCCCTCTTCCGTCCCTGGTCGAAACTTGATCTCCTTGACCTGAATCTGTTTTTGGTGCTTCCGGGCCTCATGCGCCTTTTTTCCCTGTTCGAACAGGTATTTGCCATAGTCCATGATGCGGCAGACCGGTGGCTTGGCATCCGCCGAGATCTCCACCAGGTCCAGATCCTGCTCGTAGGCCATTTCCAGGGCCTCCGACGTCGGGACTATCCCTACCTGTTCCCCATCACTACCGATGAGACGTACTTCAGGCACGCGAATCTCTTCATTCAGGCGTGCCTGCTTTTCTTTGGCGATGCTGACGATCCTTTAACCCTCCAAAACAGAGCGGCCGCGGCTCGCGATCTCGGTGGTGAGCTTGCTGACGACGTCAGCCAGGGGCATGGTGCCCAGATCCTCGCCACCGCGCGTGCGCACGGCCACAGTTCGATTTTCCACCTCGCGATCGCCTACTACCAGCAGGTAGGGGACGCGGTGGAGCGTGTGCTCGCGAATTTTAAAGCCGATTTTCTCATTTCTCAAGTCGGATTTGACGCGAACACCTTGTTTTGCAAGGGCCGAGGTCACTTCCGCGACAAATTCCGCCTGCCGGTCGGTGATGTTGAGCACCACCGCCTGGGTCGGGGCCAGCCAGAGCGGGAAGGCTCCGGCATAGTGCTCTATGAGGATGCCGATGAAACGCTCCATAGAGCCGAGGATGGCGCGGTGCAGCATTACCGGCACCTGCTTGCTGCCATCTTCGGCGATGTAGTGGGCATCGAGACGACCTGGCATGGAGGGATCGACCTGGATGGTGCCGCACTGCCAGACACGGCCCAAGCAGTCCTTCAGGGAGAACTCGATCTTTGGTCCATAGAAGGCCCCCTCACCCGGCTGCAGATCCCAGGGCAGACCCTTGGTATTAAGCGCCTGCTCCAGGGCATGCTCGGCCTTGTCCCACATCTCGTCAGAACCGACACGCTTTTCCGGGCGGGTGGAGAGTTTGATAATGACCTCATTAAAGCCGAAATCTGCATAAACCTTATAAAGCAGATCGATAAATGTGGCGACCTCCTCCTGAATTTGATCTTCAGTGCAGAAAATATGGGCATCATCTTGGGTAAAGTTGCGCACACGCATGATGCCATGCAGCGTGCCGGAGGGCTCGTTGCGGTGGCAGGAACCGAATTCGGCAAAACGTAACGGCAAGTCGCGATAGCTCTTCAGCCCCTGGTTGAAGACCTGGATATGGCAGGGACAGTTCATCGGTTTGACCGCATAGTCGCGATTTTCCGAATGCGTTATGAACATCGCATCGCCGAACTTGTCCCAGTGGCCTGATCGTTCCCACAGAGAGCGGTCGACGATCTGAGGGGTGCGGATCTCCTGGTATCCGTTGTCGCGAAATACCCGGCGGATGTACTGCTCCACGCCCTGCCAGAGGGTCCAGCCGTTGGGATGCCAGAAGACCATCCCCGGCGCCTCTTCCTGGCTGTGGAACAGGTCGAGCTGGCGGCCGATTTTGCGATGGTCGCGCTTCTCGGCCTCTTCCAGGCGGTGCAAATAGGCCTTGAGGTCGTCCTTCTTGGCCCAGGCGGTACCGTAGACGCGGGTCAGCATCTCGTTGCGCGAGTCTCCGCGCCAGTAGGCGCCGGCCACCTTCATCAGCTTGAAGGCCTTGAGCTTGCCTGTACTCGGCACGTGAGGACCGCGGCACAGGTCGATGAAGTCGCCCTGACGATAGAGGGAGATCACCTGGCCGTGGGGAATCGCCTCGATGATCTGCGCCTTGTACTTTTCGCCCATGTTGGTGAAAAAGCCGATCGCCTCTTCACGCGGCATCTCGGAGCGCTCGACCCTGATATCGGCGGAGGAGAGCTTCTCCATCTCCGCTTCGATCTTCTCCAGGTCTTCGGTGGTGAAGGGGCGTTCGAAGGCGAAGTCGTAGTAGAAACCATCCTCGATCACCGGGCCGATGGTCACCTGCGCGCTCGGAAAGAGATGTTTTACGGCCTGGGCCAGCAGGTGCGCCGTGGAGTGGCGAATGACATCGACGCCCTCGGCATCCTTGTCGGTGACGATGGAGAGTTTCACATCGTGATCGATGAGGTACGAGGTATCGACCAGCGTGCCGTCCACCTTGCCGGCGAGCGCCGCCTTGGCAAGGCCTGCGCCGATATTGGCGGCGACCTCATGGACAGTGACAGGGTGATCGAAGTTGCGCTGGGAACCGTCGGGAAGCGTTACAGTTGGCATGGCAGATCCATTTTTCAGTGGTGATCCCTACGACAGACCACGTGACAGTTAAAACAAAAAAGCACTGTGGGGAACACAGTGCCTTTTGCGGCTCTTCGGGCGTGTTGCACGCCTGATATGTGAGCGGGCAGATTACCCAACCCCTCCCCGCCTTGTCAATTTTAGTGCGGCGGCTCACCCTTCATAAAGTTAATCAGCTTGTCGTAGGCCTCGCTGAATGAGTTGATCCCCTCCACCTGCAGCACCTCGCCCACCTCATCGAGTTCAATCCCCAATGCGGCCAGCGCAGTCACCTGACGTTGTGCCTCCTCCACCCCCTCTTTCAGGGTGGCCGCCACCTCGCCGTGGTCACGCAGCGCGGCCAGCGTCGCATCCGGCAAGGTATTGACCGTCTCCGGCCCGATTAGCGGTTCCACATAGAGCAGATCGTTATAGTCAGGATTCTTGGTGCTGGTGCTGGCCCACAGCAGTTGCTGGGGGCGAATCCCGAGATTGGCCAGGGTAGAGAATGATTCACCATGGAAGCGCCCCAGATAGCGCTGGTAGGCCAGTTTTCCCAACGCCACGGCCGCTTTACCGCGCCGGGCCAGCGCCTCTGTTGAGCCAATGGCAGTGAGCCGCTTGTCCACCAGGGTATCGACGCGACTGAGAAAGATACTCGCCACCGACTTCAGGTGATGAGGATCGCCACCGGAATCGACCCACCGTTTTGCCCCATGGATATAGGCCTTGGCGACTGCCTCTACATGGCGTAAGGAGAACATCAAGGTAACATTGATGTTTATGCCTTCGGCGATAAGACGCTCAAAAGCGCGTATTCCGGCGGGGGTGGCGGGTACCTTGATCAAAAGATTCTCACGCTCCACGGTGTCGCGCAGACGGCGTGCTTCAGCGACCGTCTGCTCCTCATCGTAGGCAAGGTGAGGTGAAACCTCCAGGCTCACATAACCCGCCCCTCCCCCACTCTCCTTGTAGGTGCAGATCAGCAGGTCACACGCCTGGCGAATATCGGCGATCACCAGCGCTTCATAACGTGCCTCCGCAGGAAGCATGCTGTTATAAAGGTTGTTCACTTCATCCCGATAATATGGACTCTCCGACACTGCCTTGAAAAAAATGCTTGGATTGGAGGTAACACCGGCAAGGCCATCCTCCTCCACCAGTCGCGCCAGCAGCCCTTCGCGCAGATGGGTCCGTGAAAGGTTATCGAGCCATATCTGTTGCCCATAGTGTTTGATCGAGAGAGTAGGATTCATGGGTGCACCTCTGCTGGATGAAGAAGGTCACAACCAAGGATAGCCGCTTACCCCCGGCGTTCCATCGGGCTATCCACCAGGGCACGAATGACGGTGAACTCTTCAAGGTATCTCGCTGCCAGAGCCTGCGCGTGTATCGTAAGTTGAGCACGGTCAGTGGCCAAGGCTTGCTGAATCACCGCGGCGAGCTGTGCCACTTCGACTGTCGCGGGGATTCCCGGTAACTCCCATGTGGCCGCGTAGGCCACCTGTTTACCGCTGCGACCCTCCTTGCGGGGGTGGCTGAGATTGACGCGAGGCAAACCGAATGCCATGGCAACAATCCGCCCGTGCAGGCTGCTGCCGCAATAGGCGTGGCTGCGGGCGATCAGGGCACAGATGTCCCAAATATTGAGCGACTCAAAAATCTTTACCTGTGTGCTCCCCATCAATGCAGCAAGACGCTGGTAGCACTCCAGATCGTCATGCCAGGGTGCCGCCCCCGCACGAAACAGCACCACGCCATACCCACTCTCTGCCACCAATCTTGCCAGCTGTATGGCTATCTGTTTGAGTGTCTCATCGTCACCGAAAGCAGCACTGCACTGGAATGCAACGTAGCCGTGAGGAAATGCGGCCAACATGGCGGCCACCTCCCCCTCTCCTGCACACTGCTCGATGCGTCTTTCAAACAGTGCTGCGACCATCACGGCCGGATCGGGAACAAGGCGAGCGTTAATCCCATATCGTTTAAGGCAGGCTTGTGTCTGTTGCTCCCTTACACTGACGTAGTCAGCCCCCGCCAGCTTTGTGATCACTTCGGCGCGGAAGGGTTCAGCGCGTTCATCCAGTTCAACCCCACCGACCGCCGCATAGATCACGCAAGCCGCGCCGGGAAACAGTTCACGTGACACCGTGTAAGGCGCCTGTGCGGAGAGTTTCAGTGCATTGTGTACCCACGCTTCACGCTCAACGCTCTTTGCCTCCAGACGCCGAATGATCGCCTGCGCCTGTTCCGGGGATTGCACCATCACCGCAGCCTGCCACGCCTCACAGGTCAACAGCTCCCCCCCGACATGAAGGATGTTCAGCGGACGTCTACCGAGCTCCTTGGCCAGCTGTGATATCGAGCGGGTTTGATACCCTCCGACACTGCTCAAGTCACGCTCCACCAATCCCGCGAAGAGCAGGTCGTCATTGTCGAGTAATCGGGCGGCGACATACGGGAAGAGCAGATCGCCCAGGTTATGGCGATCGAATGCACCAAACAGAAGGGTGGGTAGCGGTTGTGGCATGGTTACCTAATGATAGATAAAGGTCATGACGACATTTACCTCTCCCTTGACAATAAATATCGAGCTTGTAGAATGGCGCGCTTCAAACGACAGGCGTGTAGCTCAGCTGGTTAGAGCACCACCTTGACATGGTGGGGGTCGTTGGTTCGAGTCCAATCACGCCTACCAGAATCCTGTAAAACCCCGCTCAATGCGGGGTTTTCTATTTTAGCCCATCCTCCGTTCACTGCCTGCTAAAGCAGTCTGTTTCCTCGGTTTTTAGACAGTCTCTTAATGGCGAGTTAAGAATTGCCATCGATAATTAGCGTCATCTCCGCCGGTGATTACGGCCACTCTTTACCATTGGTCATGACGATGCAGCAGCACATCCTATTTCGCTCTCTGAGCCATCACCTCCTGATCCTGGCTCTGCTCCTTCCCGTCTCAGGGAGCTATGCAGCCGAAGCCGGGGCCGAGGAAGCGGCCCGCGATACAGTACAACCTACTCCCGCCCTGACTCTGCCGGAGGTGATCACCGATGCCCTGCAGCGGGATCCCAATGGGGTGCTGACCGAAGCCTATCTGGCCGAGGCGCGGGCACTCGACCGCCACGCCTCCAGCCTTATCGCCGGCAATCCTGTCGTGGCGCTCAACTACCAGAGCGATCAGACCCGCTCCGATCAGGGATTTCGCGAGTGGGAGGGGTCACTGGAGTTGCCGCTCTGGCATTTTGGACAACGCAGTGCCAGCCGTGACGTGGCCACGCGCGCTACAGAGGCGGCCACCGCTGCCGGCAGCGTACAGCGCTTGAAGGTCTCTGGCGCGGTGCGCGAATCGCTCTGGGAGCTAACCATCGCCCAAGAGCGCCGTACTCTCGCCGAGCAATCGCTGCAAACCGCGCGGCAACTCGAACAGGATGTGGAGAAGCGGGTCACGGCCGGCGATCTCGCCAAGAGTGATCTGTTGCTGGCCCGCGACGAGACCCTCTCCAAGCAGGATGAGTTTTATCTGGCCGACGCGGAGTGGCTGCACGCACAGAAGCGCTACCGGATGCTCACCGGGCTGGCAGAATACCCCGCCAGTTTTTCTGAGCTGCTTACCGAACAGACCAGCATCGATGATAGCCATCCCCTGCTCGCCGAAACGCGGGCCCGCATGGAACAGGCCCAGGCCGAACTGCGCCGCGCCGAGCAGAGCAGCAGCGACAATACCCAGCTAATCGTCGGCACACGCCACACGCGCGATGACTATAACAGCGAGATGGTGGACAGCCTCGGGGTGGGCGTGCGTATCCCCATCGGGACTCGCAGTCACAACGGGCCGCGCATCTCTGCCGCCAGTACGGCATTTGCCGAGAGCCAGGCGCGCTATCAACGCACCCAACGCGAACTGGAACTGGCGTTGCACGAGGCACACCACAATCTGGAAACATTGCGTGAGCAGCTCCAACTGGCAGATGAGCAGAACACCCTGGGTCAGGAGAGTCTGCGCATGGCGCGCATCGCCTTTCGTACCGGTGAGATCGAACTGGCCCAGTTGCTGCGCATCCAGTCGCGTGCCTTTAACGCCGAGCGCAACCTTGCGCTACGCAAACTCGAAGTAGAACAGGCCGTTGCCCGCTATAACCAGGCTATTGGAGTAACCCCATGATCATCCGCACTTCTGCCCTTGCGCTTGCGCTTGCGCTTGTTGCCTCCACCTGCGTGCTGGCCGCCGGGGACAAGATCTCGTTCACCGCGCAGCAACAGCAGACCCTCGGCATCCGCGTGGCGCCACTCATCAAGGCCGAAGGAATAAGCGGGCAATTAGTGCAGGCCCAGGTCACCGTGCCGCCCGAACAACTGCGGATCATCAGCGCCTCACTGGAAGGGATGGTGGAGCAGTTATCTGTCTCGGAAGGCGACCATGTAAAGGCCGGCGATGTCATTGCCCGGCTACAAAGTCCGCAACTTCTGCAACTGCAGCGCGACCTGCTGCAGTCGCTGAGCCAGCAGCGCCTGGCCCTCAGCGAATGGAACCGCGATAAGGAGCTGTTCAACGAAGGCGTGATCGCCCAGCGCCGTTATCTGGAGACGAAAAGTCGCTATCAGGAACAAAATGCCGCACTGGAAGAGCGGCGCCAGGCGCTGCGCCTCGCCGGCATGGATAAGCGCGACGTCTCACAACTGGAAACGAGCCGGCAATTGACCACCCAACTCAAGGTACGTTCGCCTATCAATGGCGTGGTGCTGGAGCGCATGAGCGAGCCGGGCCACCGCCTGGCCGTCGCCGATCCGCTCTACCGCATCGCCGATACCTCACAGCTCTGGCTGGAGATCCGCGCCCCCATTGAAGCCGTGCGTAATCTCGCCACGGATTCGCTGGTACAGGCCAGCAATAAGCCTGTCAGTGGCAAGGTCATTGCCGTCGGCCATGATGTGGACCCCGCCAGCCAGACCGTGCTAGTGCGCGCCAAGGTCACGGATGGCACGCCACTGCTTTGGCCCGGCGAATACCTGCAGGTCTCGCTCGCTACTGCAGCAACCACTCCTTTGTATCAGGTGCCTGCCGGAGCGATCGCCCGCAGCGGCGACAAAGTCGTTATCTTCGTACAGGAGAAGGATGGCTTTAGCGCGGTGCCGATCAAGTTGGTTGCTTCACAGGGGGGCAACAGTGTCATTGAAGGCCCATTAAAGGGAGACGAACGTGTCGCGGTGAGTGGCATTGCCGCCATCAAGGGCGCCTGGCTCGGACTGGGTGGAGGCGAGTAATGCTGTCACGTCTGATCCAGTTTGCGCTGACGCAACGTCTGCTGATGCTGCTGACGGTGGTGCTGCTCATCGGTGGTGGCTACATGGCAGTCCGCGAGATACCCATCGATGCCTTTCCCGACATCTCCAGTACCCAGGTGAAGATCATCATCAAGGCCCCGGGCATGACCCCCGAGGAGGTGGAGAGTCGCATTACGGCGCCGATTGAGGTGGAGATGCTCGGCATCCCCAACCAGGTGATGCTGCGTTCGGTGGCCAAATATGCCCTCACCGACATCACCGTCGACTTCGCCGAGGGCACCGATATCTTCTGGGCGCGTCAGCAGGTTTCAGAGCGACTCAATGGCTTGTGGGGTGACCTGCCCGCCGACATCACAGGTGGCATCGCCCCGATGACCACACCGCTCGGGGAGATGTTCATGTTCACGGTCGAGGGAGGCAACCTCTCCTTGATGGAGCGGCGCAATCTGCTCGACTGGGTGATCCGCCCGGCATTGCGCACCGTACCCGGTGTCGCTGACGTCAACTCCCTGGGCGGTGAGGTGCGCAGTTTCGAAGTGGTGCCCGATGAGCAGCGCATGAATGCGCGCGGCGTGGCGATGGCAGATCTGCTGACCACGCTGGAACAGAACAACCGTAACGATGGTGCGGGGCGCCTCCACGAAGGTGAAGAGGCGCTACTGGTGCGTGCCGAAGGAAGCATCCGTACCCTCGACGATGTGGGTGCCATCGTGGTCAAGAATTATGGCAATGTTCCGGTGCGGATCGCCGACGTCGCGATGGTTCGCATCGGCGCACTCACTCGCTATGGTGCCGTTACCCGCAACGGTGAAGGCGAAGCGGTCGAAGGGCTGGTGCTGGGACTGCGCGGCGCCAACGCCCAGAAGGTGGTTGAGGGGGTGGAGGCCAAACTGGCCGAGCTGGCTCCCACCCTGCCGGAAGGCGTCACCACCCAGGTCTTCTATAACCGCGGCGATCTGGTGGAGCGTGCCGTCCATACCGTCAGTAAGGCACTGGAAGAAGCGATCGTGCTGGTGCTGGTGCTGCTGGTGCTGTTCCTCGGTGATCTGCGTGCCGCGCTAACGGTGGCATTGGTGCTGCCCTTGGCTGCACTGGCAACCTTCCTGCTGATGCGCCAGTTCGGTCTCTCGGCCAACCTGATGAGCCTGGGCGGATTGGCCATTGCCATCGGCATGCTGGTGGATGCGGCGGTAGTGGTGGTCGAAAATGTGGTGACCCACCTCGCCCACGGCGAGGGTAAACGATTGCCGCGGCTCCACCTCATCTATCGGGCGGTGCGCGAGGTGGCGCTGCCGGTCACCTCCGGGATCCTGATCATTATCATCGTCTTCCTGCCGCTACTGACACTGCAGGGGCTGGAAGGCAAGCTGTTCATTCCGGTGGCATTGACCATTGTTTTCGCACTGGGCGGGTCGCTGCTGCTGTCACTGACGGTTATTCCCGTCCTCTCCTCATTCCTGTTAGGCAAGGTCTCCCACGAGGAGCCGTGGCTGGTGCGCAAGCTGCATGGCATCTATGAGCCATTGCTGCAAAAGGCACTGCAACATCCCAAACAGGTGACCATTGTCGCTCTGGTCACGCTCGCCCTGACGGTAGTGGCCTATACCCGCATCGGCAAGACCTTCATGCCGAGCATGGATGAAGGCAATATTATCGTGCAGCTGGAAAAGCTCCCCTCCATCAATCTTGATGAATCGAAACAGCTCGATACCCGCGTGCAACAGGCGCTGTTGAAAAATGTACCGGAGATCACCGGCATCATCGCACGTGTCGGCTCTGACGAGCTGGGCCTCGATCCGATGGGACTCAACGATACCGACAGTTTCCTGGTGCTGAAGCCGCGCGAGGAGTGGCGCATGGACAGCAAGGAGCAGCTCATCGACGAAATCCGCAAGGTGATGAACGAAATACCGGGGATCGGTTACGGCTTTACCCAACCCATCGAGATGCGCATCTCTGAGATGCTCACCGGGGTACGCGGTGATGTGGCCGTGAAGATCTTTGGCAGCGATCTGGCCACCCTCAACAGCATGGCCGAACAGCTGGTAGAGGTGATGAGCTCAATACCCGGTAGCGAGGATGTGCGCACGGCACAGAATTCCGGCGTGCAATATCTGCGTATTGTGATCGATCGCATGGCGGCCGGACGACTCGGGCTGTCGGTGGATGAGATCGAGACCAGCCTGCGCAGCCAGATCGAGGGCAAGCGTGTCGGCACGGTTCACGAGGGGATCCAGCGCACGCCGCTGTTGCTGCGCGGCAGCGAAGGGCTGCGCACCGATCCGGAGCGCTTCGCAGCGCTGCAGCTCACTTTGCCCGATGGGAAAAATATTCCGCTCTCCACTGTCGCACACCTGGAACGTGTCGAAGGCCCCGTAAAAGTCGAGCGCGAAAAAGGTGCGCGTATGACGGTGGTGGTGGCCAATGTGCGCGGCCGCGATCTGGTCGGCTTCGTCGATGAGGCCAAGCGTCTGGCGGCAGAAAAGATCCCACTGCCTGCCGGTTACCATCTGGAATGGGGCGGGCAGTTCGAAAACCAGCAGCGTGCGGCCCAGCGCCTGTCGATCGTGGTACCGATCGCCATCGGCCTGATCTTCCTGCTGCTCTTCTCCACCTTCGGCTCGGTGCGACAGGCCGCGCTGGTGCTGACCAATATCCCCTTTGCCATGATCGGCGGCGTGTTTGCCTTGTGGCTGTCGGGTGAGTACCTGTCGGTGCCCGCCTCGGTCGGCTTCATTGCCCTGCTCGGTATCGCTGTGCTAAATGGCGTGGTGATGGTGACCTACTTCAACCAGCTCCATGCTCACGGTATGTCTACTGCGCAGGTGGTGGTCGAGGGGGCCAAGCGGCGTCTGCGACCGGTGTTGATGACCGCCACCATTGCCGCCTTCGGTCTGGTGCCGCTGCTGTTCGCTACCGGTCCTGGCTCGGAGATCCAGCGCCCCTTGGCCATCGTGGTGATCGGCGGTCTGGTCACCTCGACCCTGCTGACGCTGTTCCTGCTGCCCATTCTCTACCGCCGCTTCGGCGCAAACCGTTAGGTAATCAAGATGAGTGAGTGTCTTCTGGCGATTGTGGCGACTCCGGCCATCGAGGAGTCACTGGTGGATTGGCTGCTGGAGCGCAAGGAGATCTCCGGCTTCAGCAGTACCCACATCGACGGCCACGGTAGCCGCCACAGCGATCTCTCTCTGGCCGAACAGGTGGCGGGGCGGCAACGCAAGGTGATGTTTCGCGTCCACGCGGATTGTGACGAATTGCGCACCCTGCTCAGTGGGCTCAAGCAGGAGTTCAGCGGGGCCGGCCTCCACTACTGGTTGATGCCACTGCTGGAGGCCGGCCAAATCCAGTGAGTCAGTCGCTGGCCGGCTCCCCTACACCCAGCGCGTGGTCACGTAGCGCCTGGAGCTGATCACGCACCCGCGCCGCCTCTTCGAATTCCAGGTTGCGCGCATGCTTGTACATCTGCTCTTCCAACGATTTGATCTTGCGCGCCAACTGGTCGGTGGAAAGCCCTGCGTATTCGGCTACCTCCTCCGCCGCCTTGGCGTAGGCACGGGCAGTGCCCGGCACGCCGGGATAGCCGCTCTCCAGGATGTCGTGCACCGCCTTCTTGATGCTGCGCGGGGTGATGCCGTGGGCCTCGTTGTAGGCCACCTGCTTGGCGCGGCGCCGTTCCGTTTCACTGATGGCGCGCTGCATCGAACCCGTCATGCGATCGGCATAGAGGATCGCTTTGCCGTTGAGGTGTCGTGCTGCACGGCCGATAGTCTGGATCAGTGATGTTTCGGAACGCAGGAAGCCCTCCTTGTCCGCATCGAGGATCGCCACCAGCGACACCTCGGGCATGTCGAGCCCTTCACGCAGCAGATTGATCCCCACCAACACATCGAACTCGCCCAAACGCAGATCGCGAATGATCTCCATGCGCTCCACGGTGTCGATGTCGGAGTGCATGTAACGTACCTTAACACTATGCTCGGAAAGATAATCGGTGAGATCCTCCGCCATGCGTTTGGTGAGCGTGGTTACCAGCACCCGCTCATTTACCTCTACCCTCTTGTGGATCTCCGACAGCAGATCGTCCACCTGTGTCGTCGCCGGGCGGATCTCGACGATGGGATCGACCAGCCCGGTGGGGCGCACGACCTGCTCTACTATTTCACCCGAATGTTCCAGCTCGTATTTGGCCGGCGTCGCCGAGACATAGATGGTCTGCGGCGA
>DASWUD010000212.1:0-5076 GCA_036401755.1 Gammaproteobacteria bacterium | reverse complement strand
CGCTCGGTGGCGCGGCCGGCCTGCTGTGCGGCATCGGTGGTGCGCAACTGCTCCACCTCGCCATTCCCGCCCTGCCGGTGCAGATCGAATGGCGGTCTGTGCTGCTCGCCGAGCTGATTGCCACGCTGGTCGGCATGGCCGCCGGCGTCCTGCCCGCCCGTCACGCCGCCCGCCTCGACCCGGTGGAAGCATTGCGCGCCGAGTAACAGTGCGTTAGTAGGTCAATTAAAAAGTGTGACGTCATTCACGGGCAGCTCGGTGCGCACGAACGCCCTCCTATGCCACCATAGCGGCTCAATAAATTCATAATTCCGGGATGCTCCTAAATGAAACGCCTCTTATCTATCCTGAAATATCCCCTCTTCATGACGCTGCTCGGCAGCGCGCTCGCCGGCTGCAGCGGCGGTGACAGCAGCAGCACCCCCGCCCCCACCACGGGCACCTTGACCGGCACGGTCATCGAGGCCGGCATCGATCCGGCGCTGCCCGCCGTGAAAATTGCCAGTGCCAGCGTGGCCATCTTCAATGCCAAGACCAACGCCCCCGTCGCCACCGTGACCACGGGTACCGATGGCAAATACAAGAAGGCCCTCGGCGCCGGCAGCTACTACGTCAAGGTGAGCAAACAGGGTTATGACCCGGTACCGCCCACCGCCCTGGAGCCGGTCCCCTTCGCCATCAGCGTGGGCAAGACCACCACCAACAATATCGAGATGTTCCCCGCCACCATGACCGATACCGGCTGGATCAGCGGCAAGGTCTCGATCGGTGACAGCGGCAAGGGCGGCGTCCTGGTGGTGGCCGATGACGGCACCAACGCCTACTCCGCGCTGAGCAACAAGGACGGCAGCTATGTCATCTACAATGTGCCGGTCAACGGTGGTGCCGCCTACAGCGTCACCAGCCATCTGGCCGGCTACTCCTCCAGCAGCCGCACCGACGTGGTAGTGGTGCTGGACAGCGCCACCCAGAATGTCAATCTGAGCCTCACCGGCGATGCCACTGGCACGGTACCCGTCGACTTCAACGTCATCTCGCAGACCGGTGTGGTCCCTCCTGAGAACATGGTGGTGTCACTGCTCCACCCCATGACCCGCGAGACCATTCCCGGCCTGAGCCAGACCCAGACCTACTCTTCTTCGATCAGCTATGAGTTCACGGGTGTGGCCGATGGCAGCTATCTGGTGCGCGCCACCTACGCCAATGACACCATCGTGGTCGACCCCGATGCCATCCGCAAATTTGGCGAATTCCGCGTCACCGTCGCCAGCGGCAGCGCAACACCCAATCCTGTGGCTATCACAGCTACCAGCGCCGTGACTGGTCTGACACCCTCCAATGCCATGGCGAGTGCTGCGCCCTTGTCTGTCGACGCCACGACAGCCCCCACCTTCTCCTGGAATGCCTACCCGAGCGCCAGCGACTATGTCGTCGAGGTGATGGACGCCACCACCGGCACCGTCATCTGGGGCGGCTTCAGCGGCAGCGGCGATGCCACGGTGAAAAATGTCGTGACCACCGTTACCTCGATCGGCTATGGCGGCCCGGCCCTCATCTCAGGCCACGTCTACCGCTGGCGCGTTTATGCCAGCAAGGACGACAACACCACCCTGGGCTGGCACCTGATCTCCGCCAGCGAAGATCAGCAGGGGCTGATCAAGATCAAGTAACTGTTTACCTTTGCTCCACCACAGGCGGCCAGTGGCCGCCTGTGGTCTTCTTACCCTCCCCGCCCCTTCCTCTCTTTGCACCCCACCCCTCCCCTGTGCCACCATAGCGGCTCACAACAATTCAAAATCCAGGATTTACACAATGGAATGCCTTCACTCAGCCTTGTTACGCTTTGTGTTTGTGGCGCTGCTTGGTGTGACACTGAGCGGTTGCAATGACGATAGCAGCAGCACAACCGCCACTCCCACGGGTAAATTGACAGGCACGGTCACCAAGGCCGCCGCCACTCCCACCGTGGCCATCAACGAGGCCCGCGTGACCATCTTCAATGCCAAGAACGACAGCCTCGTGGCCATCGTGACCACCGATGCCACTGGCAAATATTCGCGCAGCCTCACCCCCGGCAACTACTACATCAAGGTGGCCGCGCAGGGCTATAACCCGGCCCCCCCCACCCTCGTCGAGCCGGTGCCGTTTGCCATTGCCACGGACAAGACCACTACCCAGGATGTCGAGATGCTTGCGGCCACCAATCCCTACACCGGCTGGATAAACGGCAAGGTTTGGGTCGGCGACAGTGGCAAAAAGGGGGTGCTGGTGGTGGCGAGCAACGGCACGGCGGCCTTTTCGGCGCTGAGCGGCCCCGATGGCACCTACACCCTCTTCAACGTGCTGCCCGGTGACTACAGCCTCACTGGCTATCTGGCCGGTTACGGGATGTTATTCGCCGTTGATAATGTCACGGTGACTACCGGCAATGCCGGCACTACCGGCGTAGACCCCAACATCACCGATAAGATCTATCTGGCCCTCACCGCCAATGCCCCCCTTTCCAAGGTGAATGTCTCGCTCAGTGCCAGCGGCGCCATCACCGCTACGCCGGAAACCATGCTGGTCTCGCTGATCCATCCCCTCACCCGCGACCCCATTCCCGGCTTGGCCCAGAGCCTGCCCTACGCCCCCTCCATCAGCTACCAGTTCAGCGGGGTTCCGGATGGCACCTATCTGGTGCGCGCCTCTTACGCCAACGACACCATCGTGGTCGACCCTGACACCCGCGTGAAATATGGCGAGCCCCAGGTCATCGCCAGCCTCGGTTATGTCTACCCCGATCCGGTTCCGGTCGAAACCACCGGCGCGGTGACCCTGAACTCACCCACCAACGCCATGGAGAGTGCGGAGCCAATTCCCATCAGTGCCACACCCGCCCCCACCTTCAAGTGGAGTGCCTACGCGGGAGCCAGCGACTATGTCATCGAGGTGACCGACGCTACCACCGGCACGGTCGTCTGGGGCGGCTTCAGGGGCAGTTACGACGCCACGCTAAAAAATATCGTCATTCCCGCCGCGCAGACCTCCATCGTCTTCAACAAGGATTACACCGCCACCACCCCGACACTGCTCTCCGGCCACGTCTACCGCTGGCGCATCTACGCCAGCCAGGACGACGTCACGGCGGTGACCGGCTGGAAGCTGATCGGCGCCAGCGAGGAGCAGCAGGGGCTCTTCAAGGTTCAGTAAACGATCGCGCTGCCCACACGACACAGGCTGCCGCCCGGCAGCCTGTGCGTTTTGTCCCGGCGCCACGCCCCAATCGGCTGTACGCCTGTGTCTGTTGATAAAGCCCCCTGCCTGCATTAAGGTAGTGGCGCCACAACATCCATAACTGGTATTCAGAGGAGAAGAAGACCATGAAGAAGCTTGTCACCCTTGCAGCACTCTGCTGCCTGCCCATCGCCTTTGCCCACGCCGACGAGGCCGACATGAAGGCGCGCGCCGAGAAGAGCAAGGCCGCCATCGGCGAGTTCTTTGGCAAGCTAAAGGGGCAGCTCGAAGCCGGCATGAAAGAGGGCGGACCGGTCAACGCCATCCAGGTCTGCAACACCGTTGCCCCGGCCCTGGCCAAGGAGGCCTCGGAGAAGCACAAAATGTCCATCGGCCGCACCAGCCTCAAGACCCGCAACCCCAACAATGTTCCTGACGAATGGGAGACGATGGTCCTCAACAAGTTCGCTGAGCGCAAGGCCAAGGGCGAACCCCTCGACACCATGAGCTTCGCGGAGGTGGTGGAGAGCGACGGCAAGAAGGAGTACCGCTTCATGAAGGCGATCCCCACCGGTGAGGTCTGCCTCAAATGCCACGGCGAGAACATCGACCCGGCGGTCAAGGCCAAGCTCGATGCGCTCTATCCCGACGACCAGGCGCGCGGCTACAAGCTCGGCGACCTGCGCGGCGCCTTCACCATCCGCCAGGCCATGTAAGCAAGCATCACAGCTAGCACACAGGGGGCCGCGCGCCCCCTTTTTTTCTGGCTGACGTCTATCGGTCCCATGCGATGACTATGCTGCCGCCATAAGTTAGTTCTTAAGGATGAATTTAAACGAAGAGTCCCCTCTCCCTCAGGGAGAGGAGAGTAAAGTTACAGTAAATGGACTGCTTGATGATCCCCTCACCCCAGCCCTCTACCCACAGGGGGCATAAATCCCGGAAGGGGAGAGGGAGCTAAACCTGTTAAGAAACTAACCTATGATGCTGCGCTAGCCGAGCAGCTGTTTCAATTTCGTCTCGCTGATCTCGCCGACCACCACCTTCTCGACGGTGCCGTGATTGACGCGCATCAGGGTCGGGGTGACCCGCACCCCGAAGCGTTGTGCGAGCTCGGGCTGTTGAGCAACGTCAACAATAATCACCGCCGCGGTATCGTGGGCCAGGGCTTGCACCAGGGGGGTGAGACGGCGGCAGGGACCGCAATATTCACTGTGGAAATAGAAGAGCAGCCGCGGCAGCGCGCGCTGCGACTCATCGAGCAGATCCTCGAAATGCGGCGCCGCCTTCCCCTGCGGGCGCTTGGCCGCAAAATAGAGACGCAATTGCATGGCCATGATGAAAACCATCGCCGCCACTACCAGATAGGGAATGAGCTCCATACAACCTCCTCCAGTCGATACCCCGCTCAGTTCACTCTGGCAGAGCGACTCTGTTCGGGCAACAGGGCGGCCACCAGACGCACATCGCGGCTGTAGATGTCATCGCGGAACTGAACGACCCCATCCTCGTCGGCCCAGGCGGTCCAGTAGACCAGATAGATCGGCAGCGGCTGTTTCAATGCAACGGTGCGGGTAGTCGCGTTCGCCAGGTAGCGCTCGACCTGTGCATCTTTCGCCTCAGGCTCCTGTGCCAGCAGGTAGGTGGCGAGGTCGAGCGGCTTTTCCAGGCGGATGCAGCCGGAGCTGAAGGTGCGCTCGCGCCGCGTGAAGAGATTGCGCTGCGGCGTGTCGTGGAGGTAGATGCGGTAGTTGTTGGGGATCACGAATTTGACACGCCCCAGCGGATTTCTGGTGCCCGGTGGCTGGTGCAGGGCATAGGGAAACGACTGCTCATCGTAAAGGCTCCAGTCGATGGTCG
>DASWUD010000211.1:0-7399 GCA_036401755.1 Gammaproteobacteria bacterium | reverse complement strand
GCCACCCCGCAAGTCTGAACATAGCCAGCCCAGGGCTGGCGGCAAAGGTGGCCGTGACTCGCGCAATAATGGTCCCCACAAGAAGCGGTCCGCGCGAGGCGGCCGTCCAGCACCGCCTCACAAGCACTAGGCCTGTTTGCGGGGCCATTAGCTCCGCTGGACATACTTGTCGAGCAATTCACACAACCTGACCGGATCGACCGGTTTGCTGACGAAGTCGTCCATGCCCGCTTCGAAACAGGCGGCGCGATCGTCACGGGTTACATTGGCCGTCACGGCAATGAGAGGCAGGCGTCGCCCCTCCTTCTCATCACTACGCCACTGCCGCGCCACCATCAACCCATCCATCTCCGGCATGCGCAGGTCGATAAAGCCCAAATCGAAGTGTTGTTGCTGCAACAACCCCAGAGCCGCGCGACCGTTTGTCGCCAGCACTACCTGATGCCCCTTCTGCGTCAGGAAATAACTCATCACCTTGGCGTTGATATGATCATCCTCCGCCACCAGGATTTTCAATGAGCCGTACCCAGAATCCACTGCTTCGGGCTCCGCCACCTGCTTGCCGCCGCCGAGCATTTGGTGGAGTTTCGCTGCCAGATGCTCCATGCAGAGCGGTTTGTGGAGTACCCCATCGAACAGCGCAGCATCATCCATCCCACCCATGAAAGTAAGATGCAACAGACGCGGCATCTGTCCATAGGCGACGCGCTGCCTTAGCTGCCATACCATCTCTTGCCGGGAGGAGTCACGGTCGTTCTCCGCGACCACCAGCAAGTAATAGTCGCCTTTTTTCTCCTCCAGCAACGCCATGAGCGGCTCAGCCTCGGCAAACTCCTTCACCTCGAAACCAAGAGACTCCAGCAGTTCACGCTCGGCCAAGCGACTGGGGCCGTGCGCCTCCAGCAGCAAGGCACGCTTGCCGGCATAGGGCAACGGCTCCTCTTCATCGGAATCAATGACCCCAAGGGGCAGTTCGAAAATGAAACGTGTGCCACGCCCCTCCTCACTCTCCACCTTCAGCGTCCCGCCCATGAGCGTCACCAGTTCGCGCGAAATGGTGGTTCCGAGCCCCGAACCGCCATAGCGTCGCGTCGTGCTCTCGTCGGCTTGGGCGAAGCTTTCGAAGATATATTCGAGCTTTTCGCTGGCGATCCCAATCCCACTGTCCTCCACCGTGAAGCGGGTAACGAGGATATGATGCTCACTGTCCAGTGAGCTACCCACGTGCAGCCGCACATAGCCCCGCTCCGTGAACTTGACTGCGTTGCCGATCAAATTGGTTAGAATCTGGCGCAATCGCAGCGGGTCGCCCATCACCCAACGCGGCACATCCTTGGCCACATGAACGATGAACTCGACACCCTTTTGGTGGGTAGCCGGGGCCAGCATGGATGCAACGCCCGCCAGAAGATCGCGCAGCACGAACTCCTGTTCATGAATGGTCAGGCGGCCCGCCTCAATGCGTGAAAGGTCGAGTATGTCATCAATCAGCGCACGCAACGATGCCGCAGAGTTTTCCAGATTGTCGAGATACTCATTCTGCTCTGGCGACGGCTTGGTCTGGCGCAGCATGAACAGCAGCCCCACCATGCCACTCAGCGGGGTCCTGATCTCATGGCTCATGTTGGCAAGGAAGCGACTCTTTGCCTCACTGGCCGCCTGGGCGTGCAGACGTTGCTCTTCGAGGTCGCGGTTTCTCTTCTCCAACTCACCAAGCGCCTGACGGAGCCGTGCTGTGGCGCTGTCGATATTCGAGCGCATCTCATCTCGGGCAACTCGCAGGGCGCCGACCATGCTATCGATACCCTGTTCAAGTTGACCGATTTCACCAAATGAGCCCGCCGATACGTGCAAATCGAGATTGCCCTCGGCTACCTTGCCCACCTCCCGGGTCATCGCGACAATCGGCAATGAGATTTGCGTGCCGATACGCACCGCGATCAGGCCGGTAATGAACAGCAACATGCTTGACATGAGTAACGCACGAAAAATGATGGTGGAACGCTGACTTTGCATGGAGAGGGTGCTGGTCTCCACATAGACGTGGCCAATGATGCGTCTCTCGATATCATCGCTGGCCGGGAAATCGGAGATGGGTAATTGCGTCTTGATAATGGGGGCACAAAACAGCATCCGATCGCCACTGTCGGCACACAGCTCGGCATCCTCACCCTGCGGCGCGGGCAGGTTGCCGAGGTTGGCCAGTGAGCCTTCGGCGAATAACTGGCGTCCCTGCGGATCGGCGATGGAAATGCCGGTCACATCTGCCTGCTGCATCAGGGAGCCGGCCAGCTGACCCAGCAATTGCGGGTTGCCACTGACAAAACCATACTCACTCGCCGGCGCCAACTGGCGTGCGATGGTCAGCCCCTGCTCATGTTGTGATTGGTTGAGCAACTCAAGCTGACCTCGGGTGAAATAGATGAACAGCACCAGAGCAATGACCGTTCCTGGCAGCAATGCAAGCAGCAACAGGCGATTCTTGATTCCCATCCCCTTCATCGCTCCTGCTCCGCGTCCCTGATACGCGCCTCCAATTCACCCTCATCAGGCAGATCAATGGCCAAGGCGCGTGCCACCTGATAATTCACGGACACCTCAAAGTAGCGGGGAGAGAGCACTGCCCGGCTCTGCCGCGGATCATTCCAGAAGCCTTCAGCGATCAACTCGCCGCTATGACGACCAAACTGTTCGGGCGTGGTATGTACCGCCATCAGCGCACCGGCCTTCACCATCGCCTGTGAATAACCCAACAGGGGAAGATTCCCGTGATAGGCACCCAGCATCAGGGTCTTGATCGAGCCTTCGTTAACGATCACCGGGTCGGGGAGGGTGATCAACAGATCGGCGTTTTCATCGAAAAATTCTAGCGCTTTGCTGAGTTGCAGTTCATCGCGCACCTCGCGCTCAACAAGCACTGCGCCAATACTGCTCGCTGCGCGCTGCACCTCGCTTTGCTCCTGCTCAGAAACCGGGCCATAGATGATGCCCACCTTCTTGCGCTGCGGCATCGCGCGGTTGGCCAGCAGCAGCAGGCGCGATACTGGCTGCTCCACCAGCAGAAACGAGCGAGCCTGCTTGGGTGGAAGCCCGCCATAAAGTTCCCGGGCAAGTGATTCGGTTACCAGTGCATGAAGTACCGGTACAGTGATCGACTGGCGAGCAGTCAGCCGTGCGGCTTCGTTGCCCACTGTCACCACACAGCGATAATCGGTCAATGGAGGGAACAAAGCCCTCTCCTGTCCAATATCGAGCGTTACCACCGAAAGGGACGATTTAGCCAGTGTCTCCTTGAGTGCTCGAATAAACCCATTGACGTATGGACGCGCTGTGTCGCCAATCACCGCCACCTGATCATCACTCCCCCAGGCAGGTGTGGTATTGAGCAACAACAGGCTCAACAATGCCGTGAGCAGCCGCCCCGTTGTCTGGAGTTTCCGCATCACAGGTGGACTTGCCTCCTGACCATCCGCGCAACCCCACGCATCAAAATGCCAGCTCCACGCTCAGGTAGGTTCTTGGCGTGGTTGGCGAAAAATAGAAGAAGTCATAGTAGCTACCCAGCAGGTCGTTAACCCAGAACGCGATGGTGCCCTCATCCCCCGCCACCTTGAAGCGCTTGCTGAGCCGAGCGTTGGCCGTGGTGAAGCGCACATCGTTGATTTTGCCCGCCGATAGCCAGCTATCCACGTGATGAACCATGACGCTCAATGCTGTGTCACTGCCGAGGCCCTGTTGTGCCAACAGGGTGAGCGTATCTTCTGGCACCCACGCGTCCAGGCCGACGTAGTTGTCGCCCGAACTGTTCCTGGAGAACAGTATCTCACCTTCGCGCTGGAAGAAGTGTGACCAAGCGAAGGAAGCCATCCGTGCACTACTGGGTCGATACCCCAGCTGTAATTCGGCACCGGTAGTTACGATCTCTCCAGAGTTGCTGTAGGCGTCGACCCGGCAGAAATCGGGGTAGTGCACCGTCTCGGCAATGGCGCAGTAGGGGTCGGACGGATTGAGTTCGCTCGCCACCGTGATCAGTCCGCTCATCTTCTCGCGAAACAGTTTGAGGTCGTAACTGCCCCGGCCGTTATGATCCCCCGCCAATCCGAGCTCCCAGGCATCCATCCTCTCCGGCTCCAGACCGCCCCGACTTTTCAGGAGCTCATCGATGACACCACCATCGTATGCCAAGGTGGAAACGAGATAGGCATGCTGCTCGATAATCGAGGGGGTCCGGTAGGCGCGCGTATAGCTTGCCCTGATGGCCTGTTCCTGATTCAGCAGATAGTTCACTGCCAACCGCGGGGAGATCAGAGAACCAACCGCTTCACTGTATTCGACCATGGCGCCGCCATTGACGAGCCACTGAGGGGTGGTGCGCCACTCGCCGTTGGAGAAAAGTCGGTAGAGATAGGCGTTGTTCCACTCTTTGATATCCAATAATCCCGGCGCCCTGACCCGATCCAGCCGCGCTTCGGCACCGCTCACCGCGCGTAGCGTGGGAGTGACGCGGTAACGGTGCTGCAGCTCCAGGTTGTAACGTTCGCTGGTGTGGCCGATGTTGCCTGCCACGGGCTGATCGGGTACACCCAGTATTGTCTCCACCAGCTGAGGGGAAACGTTGAAAATGGCTGACAGAGGCGCAGTCTCCAACTCATTCTGCAGATCCGTGTATTCGTGATAAAAGAGCAGCTGTGTTTGTTGTTGCGTGTCTTCCTCGTGCCGCCAGCTGATCTGTTGAAAATGGGCAAGGTTGTCCGTCATTCTGACCTGGCTCACAGGATCGTTGAATTTCCCCTGCCCTAGTTGGGCATCATTGACACCCAACTGGATATCAAGATAGTCATTGATGTCGGCGCGATACTCACTGCGGAAGCGCAACTGATTTATGCGCGATTCATCAAACTCCTGCCTCGTACCATTGGGTTCACTGTCGTCGAGCCCCGCATCCCAGCGGTGTTCCAGTGTCAGGTAGTAGTCCAGGTCACCGCTGCTCCCCCCCTGGCGCATCAATGCCTTCTGAAAGTCGCCACCGGTTTCACCGATCACCTTTGTGTAGGCGTGCTCCGTATTCGCGGCAGGATGGGTGGTAATGATGTTGATGACCCCGAGGTAAGAGTTGGCGCCGTAGGTAACGGCGTTGGGACCGCGCGTGACCTCGATGCGTTCAATATCCTCTAGCGCCAGCGGCAGCAGAGGCCACTCCACCCCACCGAAAACCGGGCTGTAGACCGAACGCCCATCCACCAGTACCTGCATGCGCTGGGAGTATTCGTTGGTCATGCCATGATAGGTGACAGTGGACCTCGTTCCATAGGGGTGGCCGACCTGAAAGCCGGCGGCAAGGCGCAGAAGATCGGGGATCGCCACCGCGCCGCTGGCCTCGATCATGGGCCGATCGATGATGGTGACCGCGGCGGGGATCTCCAGGGGGCTCTGTTCGAGCCGGGTGACCGTGACAATCGAGGGCAGGTCGTTAAAGTACGCCTCTTCGCCGGGAGTTGCCGCCACGGCGCAATATGGCCAGTTGGCAACCACCGCCAGCAGAAGGATTGGGCCGGCATGAAGGCGGCGTTCCCTTGCGCACATCCTGTATATCCCTGGGCTCACCAAACTACCTGCTATCCCTGTTTCCGGAAGTTACCGTTTTATATTCTTTGGCCACCGCTTACAATAGTTACACCATTACACTCCTTCCCTGCAAGGGACACCCTGCTGATGAGCACAAAACCGGCAACCATTATCGACCCCCAAACGAAGTGCAGCTTCTGCAAAAACTCCAAGTGTTGCACCTACATCACCCAGCAGATCGACGCACCGCGCGCGATGCACGACTTCGACCACCTGCTCTGGCAGCTTTCCCACCGTAACGTGAGTCTCTATCAGGATGACGAGGGTTGGTTTCTGCTCATCGACAATCCCTGCCGCCACCTGCTGCCCGGCGGTGGCTGTGGCATCTACGACAGCCGCCCCAACGTCTGCCGCGTCCACTCCAACGACTACTGTGAATTCGACGCCCCGGCCGAGGAGAGCTTCAAGAAATATTTCCCCGACTACGAAACTCTCGACGCCTATTGCCGCAAACGCTTCAAGAAGTGGGACAAACGCTTCGAGTGAGCCCGGCCCATCAAAAGCGATAAGCCAGCGAAAGATAGAGGCGCGGGTTGATCACCCGCTCATCCTGGTAGTCGAAATAGGCGCCGGTGATATCGCGCGCCACGATCGACACCTCGCCCTCACTCTCACCACTCCCAAAGCCCCGCGCCAGGCGTAGATCGGCGGTGGTCAGTGAGGTTTCGTACCAGAAAGCGATGTGATCCACATGATAAAAGGCCAGTGAGCCGCGCCAACTGTTGTCGAAGCGATGCTCAGCCAGCCAGGAGAAGGTGTGCGTCGGTACGTTGTCGCCAACGGAGATGACTTTATTCTCCATGACATTGCCACTCGCATCCAGCCGTTCGGTCTGGGGGCCGTGCGCCTGGACATAGGAGTATCCGAAGGAGAGCATCGTATCATCTTCCGCATACATCTTGAGCTGCCCTTCGAGACCTTGCAGATCGGCCCAGTCTCGATTCATAAAATAGACCGTGGTGGAAGGACCGATGGATGATGGATAGTTCAACCAGAGTGGATTGCTGATGATGTCGCGGATCTGCTCCTTGAACAGCTTTACATCGTACTGGTTGCGTAAGCCGCCGAGATTGCCCATCCAGCCGATTTCATAGGCGGTGATCTTCTCTGACCGCAGGTTGCCCTGGCTCTTCCACAACTGATAGTACTGGCTTTCATCCGCGACCAGTTTTGCCGAGTAGTCGATATACTCCTCGAACAGCGCCGGGGTTCGATAGGCACGGGTGGCGCTGACCCGCATCGCGTGATTGTTATCAAAGCGATGATTGATGGCGAGGCGCGGGGAGAGGTGGCTGCCCGCGATGTCGTTATGCTCCAGCATCGCCCCCAGATTGACCAGGTAATCATCGACCACCTCCCACTCGGTGTGGGCAAAGGCGCGATACATGTGGTTGTGCCGCGGCTCTTCGCTATTGAGAAAGCCCGGGGCAGTCACCTGGTCGTGGCGCGCCTCGCCCCCCCACACCATGCGGATGGATTCGCTCAGGCGAAAGCGCTGCTCCAACTCCAGGGCATAACGTTCTGACAGGACATCATTATCGACCTTCAGGATAGGTAACGGCGAGAGCGTCTGGAAAGAGGCCTGGGTATCGGTGTAATCGTGATAGAACTGCAGCTGCAGTTCATGGTCTGAGCTGGCGATATGGCGCCATTTTAGCTGTTCGAAATGGCGCCAGTTCTGAACCTCGTAGGCGGGCTCACCCACATAGTAGGCGAGCTTGGTAGTGGTGTCGTTGTAGCCCTGCCCGCGCGTGCCACTGTTGATTCCGGCATG
>DASWUD010000210.1:0-3190 GCA_036401755.1 Gammaproteobacteria bacterium | reverse complement strand
CAGAATGAAAACGAGATGGTGGTTGACCTGCTCGGTCAGCTGGAAACCTCCTACAAGACCCGCAAGGGTTACTGGAAGGGCGGCACCGTCGGCGTCATCGGCTACGGTGGTGGCGTCATCCCCCGCTTCACCGAACTGCTCGACGAGAACAAGAAGCCTTTATTCCCCAAGGCCGCCGAGTTTCACACCCTGCGCATCCAGCCACCGGCCGGCATGCACTACGACACCAAGACGCTGCGCAAGATGGCCGACATCTGGGAAAAGTACGGCTCGGGCCTGATCGCCTTCCACGGCCAGTCCGGTGACATCATGTTCCAGGGGTGCACCACCGAAAACGTCCAGCCCGCGTTCGACGAACTGAACGAAATGGGCTTCGACCTCGGCGGCGCCGGTCCTGCGGTACGTACCGGCATGTCCTGCGTCGGTTCCGCCCGTTGCGAAATGTCCTGCACCAACGAGCAGCGCGCCCACCGCGAACTGGTCAATGCCTTCCTCGACGACATGCACCGTCCGGCGCTGCCCTACAAGTTCAAGTTCAAGGTGTCGGGCTGCCCCAACGACTGCATGAACTCCATCCACCGTGCCGACATGTCGATCATCGGTACCTGGCGCGACGACATGAAGGTCGACCAGAACGAAGTGAAGGCGTTCGTCCAGGCCAAGGGCCGCAAGTACGTGATCGACAATGTCATCACCCGCTGCCCGACCCAGGCCCTCAGCCTGAACGACGACGACACCCTGGCGGTTGACAACAAGAACTGCGTGCGCTGCATGCACTGCCTGAATGTCATGACCAAAGCCCTCTCCGTCGGCGACGACAAGGGCGTCTCGATCCTCATCGGTGGCAAGCGCACCCTGAAGATCGGTGACCTGATGGGTACCGTGATCGTTCCGTTCAAGAAGCTGGAAACTGACGAAGACTACGAAAGCCTGGTGGAGCTGGCCGGCAACTGCATCGACTTCTTCGCCGAAAACGCCCTGGAGCACGAGCGTACCGGTGAGATGATCGAGCGCATCGGTCTGGTCAACTTCCTGGAAGGCATCGGTGTCGAGGTCGACCCCAACATGATCAGCAACCCGCGCTCCAACTCCTACATCCGCATGGATGGCTGGGACGAGGAAGCGGCCAAGTGGGCGGAGCGCAAAGCCCAGGGCTGAGTGTCTTAAGAGCACCTAATGAAAAGCGGCACGGGCAACCGTGCCGCTTTTTTTGTGCCGGGACCGTGCTTCCCCAAGGGGCAGGAGTGGCGCGCTGCTGTCGCGATGGATTCGCTCAGGTAAGATACGCGGGATCCTCACAGCAATAGGATGGACCCACATGGCAGCGGAAGAGCAATTGAATTGGGCGCGATTCATGCGGCTCCTCGGCTGCTTTCTGCTGTTAAGCCTTGGAATTTTTCTTGCACTCGCACTCTCCGGGGGCCCCTACCAACTGGTTGGGTACGGCGTGTTTGCGCTGACATTTATCCTGTTTGTCGCCTGTACTGGGTCATTATCCCGGGCAGACCACACCACGCGCGTCAGTGAAATGAAGGCCGAGCTGGGGCGTCAAAAATCCCGCCATCTCGCGATTCTTGAAAAGATAAAGGCCGCCAGCGATGGCGAACAACTGGCTGCCCTCATGCAGGAGATCAACGCATCCCGAGAATCTACGGCGATCCAGCGTTCGCTCGAAAAGATGGTGGAGGCCCGGCGCCAGATGCTCCAACTCGACGCGCTGATGGCGCGGGCAGATAACGCCGCTAGCGACGAGGAACAGGCCAAACTGCTCGAGGATTTAACGGCGTTTGCGGAGCAAATAAACCGCAGTAATAAAGGCCGTTGAACAGGCGCCTCTCCGAATCAGGCATCTACATTGCCCTGGCGTTAGCAGTGGCAGGGTGAATGTTTATTGGCAAGGCGAAAGAGTGCGGACGAAAAAAAACCGGTATCTGTGATACCGGTTTTTTATTTGGCGTCCCCACGGGGATTCGAACCCCGGTTGCCGCCGTGAGAGGGCGGCGTCCTAGGCCTCTAGACGATGGGGACATAACTGCTCTGACCAGACCGAGCCGGTCGGTAACTTGTAGAGTGACAGATTCGCACCACCAACCGCAAGCACTCTTCTCGTCAAACCACCTGTCATATATAGAACAGATAACAAATTCATCCTAGCGAAGATGATACCTGATCTTCAAATTGGCGTCCCCACGGGGATTCGAACCCCGGTTACCGCCGTGAAAGGGCGATGTCCTAGGCCTCTAGACGATGGGGACGTGAACTGCTCCGGCCACTTTATTGACCGTCATCCAACCCGGTTACGCAGCGTGTCATTGCACCCGCGAAAGTAACATGTTCTCGGCGGCACGCCGCTCCCCAACAGCCAGTGAATGTATCATCACACCGACAATTTCGTATCGGGGATACGAAATAAAAAGCCGGTATCTTGCGGTACCGGCTTTTCGTATTGGCGTCCCCACGGGGATTCGAACCCCGGTTACCGCCGTGAAAGGGCGATGTCCTAGGCCTCTAGACGATGGGGACTAAACTTCTCCGCCCAATCCTTCGGTCGTCGTTGAACTTGGTGGAGCTAGGCGGGATCGAACCGCCGACCTCTTGCATGCCATGCAAGCGCTCTCCCAGCTGAGCTATAGCCCCGAAAGAGAGCGCCATTATAGTGATTTCAGATCGGCCGTCAAGCACCCATTAAAGCTTTTTTATGAGCTCGAGTGCGCGCTCGATACGTGCCACGCTGCGCGCCTTGCCAATGAGACGCACGGTCATATCGATGGGTGGTGATACCGTGTTGCCGGTGACCGCCACGCGCAGCGGCTGCGCCAGTTTGCCGAGCTTCAATTCAAACGCCGCTGCGGTCTCCTCCAGCAGCTGATGAATCGCCGCATCACTCCAGTCATCAAGTTGTGCCAGCTTGTCGCGGAATGCCTGCAGCGCCGGCGCTACATCAGCAGTGAGGTTCTTGACGGCGGCCTTCTCGTCGTAGGCCTCGAACTCGCGATAGAAGAAGAGGCTGCTTTCCGCCATCTCGGCGAGGGTCTTGGCCCGTTCGCGATAGGCGATGACGATCTCCTCCAGCGAAGGACCTTCACTCGGGTCGATGCCCAGCTTGCCCATGTGGTGGCTGAGGTGACGCGCCACGTGGGACGGATCGCTGTTCTTCAGATAGTGCTGGTTGATCCACTGCAGCTTGCTC
>DASWUD010000209.1:0-10458 GCA_036401755.1 Gammaproteobacteria bacterium | reverse complement strand
AGCGGCTCATCGCCTTGACCGCCTCGTCGGTGGTCCACACACCGTTCGCGATCATGCCATAGTTCACCAATGCCGCCTTGTAGGCATCATCGCCTGGTGCGGCGACCGCATCCTTGACCACATAGACTCTGAAACCGTTTTCCATCAATGCCCGCAGATGGGAGTCGACACAGAGATTGGCCACCATCCCCCCCAGAATGACAGTGTCGATACCCCGGCTGCGCAGCTGGTAGATCAGATCGTTGCTTTCCGGGCCATACATCTTGTGCGGTGCCACCACGATGGTCTTGCCATCATGGATATACGGTTTGTATCGTCCATAAAAATCGGCGCCGGAGTTCTCAAAACCTTTGGGTTCGTTAAGGCTGGTGCGATGCAATGCCTGCATGTCGAGCAATTGCCGTTGCAGTGCCCCGGCATTGACCCAGTCGCCATCCAATGCCGTGTAGACGAGCGGATCTACCGCCAGCGTGATGCCGGACTTCTTGGCGCCCCTCATCAACTGTTCGATATGCTCGATCGTGCCCAGTTCTTTAAGATTTTCAGCAAGCAGCTTGTAGAGCTTGCCATCTTCACGCAGGAAATCGTTTTGCGGATCGGTGATGAGAACAGCGGTGCGCGTCTTGTCCAGAGCGGAGAGGCTCTCTGCGTTGGCAGAGGTTGTGCTCAGCCCCAGAGGAAGCGCGAGCAGTATGGCAAATAGACTCTTTTTCATGGCATTTCACCTCACGTCGAATGTATGAATGGGCTATCGCCAGCGCATCACGGCCCGACGGATATCGCGGAGATGGGGAGAGCGGCAGGCCCCGTTGAACCCGATATTCGCAAACGCTATGCGGGAGCGACGGGAGTCATGCTAGGAGGAGAACGCCGCAAGGTATGTAGCAATAGCTACACTCGGCGCAAGTGATGAGCGGTGCCCCTCTCTCACCGGTAGGTACACACGATCTGGCAACCTCTGAAAAAGTGAGATGCCATCTTAAAGGCACACGGAGGGCAGAGACCGGGACATTCCAAGCAGATGGGCGTGGGGGCGAACACAGCAGATCGCTGCGCAACCATTTCTTCTGAGGTTCCTCAGTAGTGCACGCTAGACAGGATGGTCTGGAAACGGAGACCGCGAATTAATTGCGCCGGCAACTGCTCAGGTGGTGGTTCTGTCCGGTGGAGACATCCATCACCAACTCGCTGGCGGTCAGCTTCTGAATCGTGGCGCGCAAGGTCTGCGGTTGCATCATCATGCGCCCCATCGGGTCGGAAACGGGGACATCAATCAGCTCGATGGTGAGGGCGTTATCCTGCTCGGTATAGCGGCCGGACATGCTGACGCTATCGCTGTCGAGGAACATTTCGCCCTTGGCGAGGAACTGGAATCGGTCGCGCGAGATAAAGCCGCCGGGATGGGTGCTGGTACAGGACCAGCTGCCGGTAACACGGGGCACCTTGTCGGAGCAGCCCGCCACAAGCAGCGCGATGGCAATTAGCGATATGAGGTGCAGTGGCCGCATCTTCTCGCTCCTGTTGGGCGGAGGAGGACTAGGGAAAAATGGCGGAGCGGACGGGACTCGAACCCGCGACCCCCGGCGTGACAGGCCGGTATTCTAACCGACTGAACTACCGCTCCGTTGCGTGCTGATGAGAGTCGCTGCGCGGCCCTCAGGGGAGCGGCGTATTCTACTGGAAGATGCCGAAGCGTCAAGCTGATTCCACCTTTTTTCGTATCGCCCCGGCGAGCATGGCGAGGGTGGCGCCGAAAAAGGCCAGGAAGATATCTTGCTGTGCATCCCAGACATCGCCCTGGGCACCCAGGTAGGCATCGCCCAGTTCGGGGCTGACCAGGATCGCCGTCCACATCTCCAGCAACTCATAGAAGGCGGCCATGGCGAGGAGCATCACCACCGCCATGAAACGCGACCAGCGCAATGGCACGCCGACGATGCGCACCATCACCTCACGCAGCGGCACCACCAGCAACAGACCGAAGGCCAGATGCACCACCCGATCATAGTGGTTGCGGCTAAAGCCGAACCACTCCTCCATCCAGAAACCGATGGGGGTTTGTGCATAGGTGTAGTGGGCACCGATCATGTGCAGGGTGAGAAAGACGCTAAACACCCCGTAAGAAAGATTGGAGAATTTGAAGCGGCGGTGGGTAAGGATCAGCAGCGCAGCATAGAGATAGGTCAGCAGGTTCTCCAGCACCCAATCGATGGGATAGAGTGGCTTGATGGCGGTGATACCCCAGATCACCGCCAGCCAGATGACCATCAATTGCAGGGGGCGGTTGTGTCGGAAAGGGGTGGTGATTTCATCCATATTGAATTGCTTTGGGGGCTGCACGGTCGCAGCATACCCGACAGACGTGGCTTGCGTCACACTTCGACGCCGCCGTGCTGGCCTGAAAGGGGGGCGCTCCCTACTGTAGGGCGCACCAACAGATAGTGACCTCATGGAGTAGCCCAGATGAAACGTACCCCCATTGCCACCCTGGCCATCGCCGCCCTGCTGGCCACGCAACCGGTGTTAGCCGAGCCGGGCAAGAACGACCACCGGCATGGCAAACATGAAAAACACGCTGCCAAGGGGCAGGGCCGTGAGGCGCGCTTCGAGCGCGGCGCGCCACCGCCCTGGGCCCCGGCCCACGGCTATCGCCGCGGCCAGCCAGCCGATGCCCCCGAGCAGGTGGCGGTTGCCGGCCCCTACAACCCCGAGTTCGAGGCGCGTGCTCAGGCCGACGCCCCCCGGGTCTCCAGCGAGGTGGGCATCAGCCGCGGTACCTGCAACCGCGACAAGATCGGTACCGTGCTCGGCGCCGTGGCCGGCGGGGTGATCGGCAACCGCACCGCCAGCGAGGAGAACCGCACCGTGGCTACCGTCGCGGGCGTGGTGATCGGCGGCATCGTCGGCAACACCATCGGCAAGACCATGGACAATCGCGACGTGCAGTGCACCGGCCAGGCGCTGGAGCGGGTGGGCGACAACCAGACCGTCGCCTGGAAGAACAGCACCAATGGCCAGGAGTATCAGGTCACCCCGGTGCGCACCTACAGCCAGGAGGGGGGGCTCTACTGCCGTGAATATGTTACCCGCACCGCCGGGGGCACCCGCGCCGAGAGCACCCAGAACGCCTGCCGCCATCCCGACGGCAGCTGGCGCATGGCGAACTGAAACAACGCGCCAACAGAGCGACAGGGCCCGTCAGGGCCCTTCGCATTTTTGGCGCAGGCTGCGCGCGGCAAAGGGACAAGCAGCGCCTGCGAATATCGTTGTCTACACTCAGACTCACCACCGGAATTGACATCGGTTTCTCGCAGATACCCAAGGAGCACACCATGCAACAACCCCTGCAAATCACCTTTCGCCACATGGAGCCATCCGTGGCGCTCGAGGCCAAGATCCGCGAACGCACCAATGAACTGGAGCAGTTTCACGACCGCATCACCGGCTGCCATGTGATCGTGGAGGCGGTGCAAGAGCGTCACCATCAGGGCAATCTCTACCGGGTGGGCATCGACCTCACCGTGCCGGGCGGGGAGCTGGCGGTCAACCGCTCACCCGGCGAGCACCACGCCCACGAGGATGCCTATGTGGCGGTGCGCGACTCGTTCGATGCGATGCGCCGCCAGCTGGAGGATTTCGCGCGGCGCCAGCGCGGCGATGTGAAGAGTCACGAGACACCGCCGCACGGCACGATCGGACGGCTCGCCCCCACCGAGGATTACGGTATCATTACCGCCTCCGACGGCCGCGAGATCTACTTCCACCGTAACAGCCTGCTCAACACCACGCTGGAGGAGCTGCACATCGGCGATGAAGTGCGTTTCGTCGAAGAGAGCGGCGAGCAGGGGCCACAGGCCAGTTCTGTGACGCTGGAGGGAAAACACCACATCCCCGGCTCAGGAAAACACCATTTCCCTGATTAGCGCCTCACCGGCGCTGCCGCACCCACTGGAGCAATAATGCAGTGCGATATCGATGAGGCCACGCGCCGCCGCGCCAAATCACCCCACGAACTGTTTCTGTTCAACCTGGCGGTGTTCCACCTGCTCGCCACCCCCGCCGGCATCGCACTCGGCATTGGCCTGGCGGGCTTTCTGATCCCGCTCTTGCTGTCGGGGACGGTGATGCTCTTCACCCTGTTGCGTGCCCGACAGCACCGTGCCTCCTCCCCCTGGTTCATCACCATTCACTGGCATTTGGCGTTGCGCCGCTACCGGCTGCTGCTCATCGCCTATGGCATCACCGCAACGATTCTGCTGCTCGGCTGGCTGCTCACCCTGGGCATGGAACAACACTCCACACAGCACATCATGCGCACTGTCTTCACCCGCCTTTCGGTAGTCCCCACCCTGTTGATGGTGATGGTGCTGTTCGTCATGGAATCGGGGGCCATTGTGCAGACCACCAACGGCGAGATCGGTGACGGCATAGCCGTGCGCCTGCCGCCACCGGAGGGGCTGTGCCGCGAGAGCGTCGGTGATTCCGATACATGAACTGTTGAACCGCATGCGCTGGGATCGCAATTTCGGCGCGGCGCAGTTTGCCATCGGCTATTACGATCGGCCCAGCAACGCTGTCATCGTGGTGCCCTTCAGCTCAATCAGCTTTTCCAGCGACGATCATTTCGACTTTATGCTTCTCGATGAGGAGGGTGCGCTGCACACCATCCCGCTGCACCGTATCCGCCAGGTGTTTCGTAACGGCGAGCTGATCTGGCAGCGAGGTGTCGAAAAGGAGTAGCCCTGTGCAGTGAGTTACCGCTGCATGAAGTCACTACAGCAGGAACAGGCTTGCCAGCCCGAGAAAGATGAAAAAACCCATGGTGCTGGTGGCGGCGGTGAGCAACGTGGTGGAACCGAGCGCCGGCTCGCGGCCCCGCCGCACTAACGGCACCGCCACCCCCACCAGCGCCGCGAGAAGCACTGTGAGCACCATGGCCGCAGCAATCACACTGGCCAGCGCCATCTGGCCATAGATGGCATAGGCGAATCCCCCTGCCACCGCTGCGCACACCACGCCGTTGAGCAGCCCCACCTGCAACTCCTTGCGCAACAGGTAAAAACTATTGCCGATGGTGAGCTGATCACGGGCGAGTGCGCGAAGCACCCGCGCGGTGGCCTGGTTGCCGGAATGGCCGCCGATGCTGGCGACGATCGGCATCAGCGCCGCGAGCGCCACCCGCTGTGCAATGGTCGTTTCGAACAGGCCGATCACACGAGAGGCAACCAAGGCGGTGAGCAGCGTGATGGCGAGCCATAGCCAGCGGTTGCGTGCGCTGCTCCACAGGGAGGCGAAGAGCTCCTCCTCGCCCCGCAGGCCAGCCAAGTTGAGCACCGCCCTCTCGTTGCGTAACAAATCCATCACCCCATCGACCGTGAGTCGTCCCAACAGCTTGCCATGCCGATCGACCACCGGTGCCGAAACCAGAGCGTAGCGCGCGAAGGCCTGTGCCGCGCCGCGTGCCTCCTCCTCGGCGGTGAAGGTGACGATATCGCTGCGCATCACATCGCTAACCGCCAGGGTGGATGCACTCAACAGTAGCGCTGGCAGCGGCACGCCCCCGCGCAACACGCCCTGTCGGTCGATAACGAAAATCGTGTCGGTGTGGGGGGGCAGTTCGCCAAGATTGCGCAGAGTGGCCCGCACCTGCTCCAGGGTGAGGTGGTCTGGCACGGCCACCATCGCACGGCTCATCAACTTGCCGACCGCATCCGCCCGATAGGCCATCGAGCGCTCCAACCAGTGGCGCTCTGCTTCCGGCAAGGCCAGCAGTCGCTCGCGAAGCAGGGGCGGCGGGAGCACGTTGGCGATAGCGGCCAGCCCATCGCTATCCAGCTGGCCGATGGCAAGTCGCAGCTCCTCTTCGCTGAGCCGCGCCATGAGGGTGACACGCACCGACTCGCCCAGCGCCACCAGCAACTCGCCACCGCGCTGCTCGCGCAGCTGGCGCCACAGCAGCAGACGATCCTCGTGCGGCAGTGACTCCAACAGCACGGCGACGTCGGCGAGGTGCATGCGACTGAGACGATCCCGCAGGTCGGGCAGGGTGTTGTGTACGGCGGGCTTAGGCTGGTCGGGATCGCCTGCGGCACGCTGTGCTTCCTCGCGGTGGAAGATCTCCAGCAGCTCGACCACCTGAGCGAGATTGGCAGTGAGGCGCGCCGCTGAACTGTTGTTGTCGTTTCTCATGGCGTTCGCTCGGGTGGTGGTCTGCGCTGGTGCGAGGGAGGTGATCAGGTGGCGATGATCACCCGCAGCGCATCGAGGCGCAGTTGTGCGGTCTGGATATAGCCATCGAGATCCAGCGCGCGCTCCTTGAGATAGTCGATCTCGTCGTCACGCACCGCGGGGTTGACCTCCTGCAGGGCACGCAGCCGATCGATCTCCAGCTTGAGGGTGAGCAGCATCTGCGCCGAACTCGACTCCACCAGCGCAGCGAGCGGCTTCAGCGCCACCACCTCGCTATGGGCGATCATCTTCTCCAGCAGCGGCCGCTGCGAGCGCAGCACCTTGGCGGCCATAGCGCGATCGCAGGTGAGGCACTCGCCCGCCAGCTGCTCCTTGCCCAGTTTGGGGCCCAGCTCGTTGAGCTGATGATCGACGATGACGCGGATCACGGTGGGCGGAAAGAAGCGCTCCACCCGACTCTCCTTGGGCGCCGCGACGCTCAACACATACAGCGCCTCAAGCAGCAGTGTAGCGGGGCGCAGCGCGCGGTGCTTGACGATGGTGGCGGCACTGTTGCCCAGCTCCTGGCTGAGGATCAGATCCATGGCCCCCTGCACCATCGGATGCTCCCAGGTGAGGAACTGCATATCCTCGTGGGCGAGCGCCGTGGCGCGGTCGTAGGTGGCGATACACCCCTCGTCGGGCAGCTCGGGAAAGCTCGGCATCACCATGTGGTTACCGGGGCGGATCAGCCAGCTGTTGGCGCCGTGCTCCTCCACCTCCACACCGAACAGATCGAAGATCTGTTCCATGTAGTCGGCCAGCACGCTGCCGCTCTCCTGCGCCGCGATGGCCGCGACGATCTCCCGCGCCCGCTCCTCGCGAAACGAATTCATCTCCAGCAACCGGTCACGCCCCTGTTGCAGCGCCTCACTCAATTCGACATAGAGCGCATGGGTCGCGGCAATGAGTTCATGGTCGCTGCTGCCCGGCTGCTGTTCCAGTGCGCGCAACAGTGCATCACGCTGCTGGCCGAAGATGGCGGCGCCCACCGGGCAGGTCTGGGTAAAGGCGTCGAGCCCCTCGTGATACCAGTGGAACATCAGCTCCTGGGCGCACTCGCGCAGGTAGGTGACGTGGATGTGGATATCGTGGCGCTGGCCGATCCGATCCAGGCGGCCGATGCGCTGCTCCAGCAGATCGGGATTGAGCGGCAGATCGAACAGGATCAGATGGTGGGCGAACTGGAAGTTGCGCCCCTCGCTGCCGATCTCGGAACAGAGCAGTACCTGGGCGCCGTACTCTTCGTCGGCAAACCAGGCGGCCGCGCGATCGCGCTCCAGGATCGACATCTCCTCATGGAACAGGGCGGTCTGCGCACCGGAACGCACCCGCAGCGCCTGCTCCAGATCGAACACCGTTTCGAGGTGGGCGCAGATCACCAGCACCTTCTCGTCGCGCAGCCGCTCCAGCGTCGCCACCAGCCACTGCACGCGCGGATCGAACTGCCACCAGGGCTTGGCTTCGCTGCCGGTGGTGAAGGTGCGGTAGAGCAGCTCCGGCAGCAGCGCACTGCGCGGCCAGGGCAGCGCCAGCTCACTCTTCACCCGCTCGCGCAGCGCATCATCACTGCGCATCGCCGCGAGCGCCTCGCTGTAGGTGGGGGGCAGCGGTAGTGGGTGGGCATGGAGATGGCGCGGCGGGAAACCCTTGATCGCACTGCGCGTATTGCGAAACAGCACCCGCCCGGTACCGTGGCGATCGATGAGCTGATCGAGCAGCTGACGGCGCACGGCGGCGAGCTCCGCAACCTCACCCTGCGCGGTGACAATCTGCTCCAGCAGCGCCAGATTGCGCTTGTCGTGCAAGGCGCGCTGCAGCGTGGACACGGCCACCTCCGAAAGTGGCGCGCCCTCGGCCAGCTGCGCGGCCGCCTCGGCCACCGGGGCATACTCGGCGGCCTCGGCGAGAAACTGCGCCAGATCGTGAAAGCGGTGCGGATCGAGCAGGCGCAGCCGCGCAAAGTGCGCCGCTGGGCCGAGCTGCTCCGGCGTGGCGGTGAGCAGCAGCACGCCACGCGTGGTGGCGGCCAGCTCCTCGACCAGACGATATTCGGGACTGCTCTCCTGCTCCGACCAGTGGAGGTGGTGCGCCTCGTCCACCACCAGCAGATCCCACTCACCCTGCAGTGCCTGTTGATGGCGTTGTGGGTTGTTGCGCAAAAAGCCGAGACTGCACAACACCAGCTGTTCCGAAAGAAAGGGGTTGCCCCCCTCCGCCTCCAGCGACTTGCAGCGCTCCTCGTCGAACAGGGCAAAGCGCAGGTTGAAGCGGCGCCACATCTCCACGAACCATTGATAGAGCAGCGCCGCCGGCACCACCACCAACACGCGGCGCGCCATGCCGGTGAAGAGTTGCTGATGCAGGATCAGCCCCGCCTCGATGGTCTTGCCGAGCCCCACCTCATCGGCGAGCAGCACGCGCGGTGCGTGACGGCCCGCCACTTCGTGGGCGATGTAGAGCTGGTGGGGGATGAGGCTGGTGCGCGCACCGCACAGCCCGGCCACCGGCGACTGGGCCAGGCGATGGGTATGGTTGAGGGTCTCGTGGCGCAGGAAGAACCAGCGGTCCGCATCGATCTTGCTGGCGAACAGCCGCTCCTGCGGCTTGGAGAATTGCAGAAAGTTATCGAGCTCCCCCTCGGGCAGCGCTACCGTGGCGCCCTCGTCGTTGCGCCCGAAGTAGGTGAGCAGACCGTTACGCTCTTCGACCCGCTCCACGGTGAGCGCCCATCCCTCATGGCTGGCGACCACGTCGCCCTTGTGGAACTGCACGCGACTCAAGGGGGCGCTGGCGCGTGCGTAGGTGCGCGTCTCGCCGCTGGCGAGAAACAGCACGGTGACGGTGCGGCCGTCGACGGCCATGACGGTACCGAGCCCCAAATCGGCTTCGGTATCACTGATCCAGCGTTGGCCGGGAAAAAAATCGGGCACTGAAGGGTTATCTCGTTATTGGCGGAGGGGGAGGCTATGGTAAAGGAAGTACGCCACACAGAGAATGGCGCGCGTGAACCCCTTTAAAAATAGCACCCTTGCCTGCATTTCAAGGAGAATCCCCCACGGAAGCGCCCGATGAGCAGCCAGATCCTCCATTTCGTCAAACAGCCCGGTTACCTGCGCATCGCCAAGGATCGGGTGGTGCGCCTCAAATATCTCGTATTTCACGGAGAGAGCGACGCCGTCATCGAGTTCCGTGACGACCTTTACTACCTGCACGGCGGTTATGGTGGCGCCTTTGCCAAGGTGGAGGCGGCGCTGGAGGGGGAGCAGGTGGGCGCCAAGGTGGAACTGCAGCTCACCGCCGAAGAGGCCTACGGCCCACGCGATCCAGCCATGGTGATCACCGGCCCCGCCGACCACTTTCCACCCGAGGCGCAGCAGCTCGGCGCGCGCCTCGAAGGGCATGCCCCCGATGGCCACGTGGTCGATTTCGTGGTGACGCGCATCAATGACGGCCGCATCACCGTCGATGGCAACCACCCGCTGGCCGGCATGCCGCTGCGCCTGGTGCTGGAGGTGCTCGAGGTTCGCGCGGCGCGCACCGAAGAGCTCAAGGCGCGCCACGCCTTTGCCCCGCCCACGGATGAAACGCCTACCCCACCACGTCACTGAGAGCGGGAGCCACGCGCATGAATAACGAACAGGACCATCCACTGCCCGTGGATATCGTGCTGCACAGCAAATCGCACAGGTTGGAAATTCTTTTCGACGACGGCGCGCGCTTCGAGCTGCCCTGCGAATACCTGCGCGTCTACTCACCCTCCGCCGAGGTGATGGGTCACCACAACAAGACGCCGACCCTGCAGGTGGGCAAGGAGCAGGTCAACATCGTCGACATTCAGCAGGTGGGCAGCTACGCCCTCAAGCTCTTTTTCGACGACAGGCACAAGAGCGGTCTATACACCTGGCGCTACCTCTACGAGCTCGGCACCAACTATGAGGCGTATTGGGCGGACTATCTGCAGCGACTGGCGGCGGCAGGCCATGCACGCAAGGAGCTCGCCTCTTGAGAAGCGGCGAACTCCTGCAGAACAACACTACGCTTCTGCCGCAGCCTTAACTCCCAGCAGGCTCTCTACCTGCCGCGCCAGCGGTTCCAGGGCAATGAAGCCGTTATTGATCTGCACCAGGGTGCCATCGGCCCCCTGCAACAGCGTGGTCGGCACAGTCATGACCGAGAGGGCGCGCACTTGTGCCAGCTGCTGCTCGGCATCGAGGGTCACCACCTGCA
>DASWUD010000208.1:0-12751 GCA_036401755.1 Gammaproteobacteria bacterium | reverse complement strand
CAGGTGGTCACGGTGGCGCTCCAGCTCCCGGGCGGCCGCCACCTGTTCGGTGATGTCGCGGAAGATGGTGTGGAAAGCGGTGCGCCCCTCGTACTGGAAGGCGCGGGCGTGGACGTGCACATGGCACAGCTCACCGCTCTTGGTGCGGTGCAGCGCGTCGAATTCGTCGTATCCCTCGGCCAGGATCTTGTTGATGCGCTCACGCGTCTGTTCGGGCGACTCCGTCGCTTCATAGTCGCTGATGCGCAGCGCGGCAAACTCCTCGGCGCTGTAGCCGAGCTGTTCATGGGCGACACGGTTGAAGGTCACTGCGCGGGCGGTCTGTGCGTCGATCACCAGCACGCCGTAGGGCGACAACTCCACCAGGGCGCGAAAGCGGCTCTGCTCGTCGCTCAGGCGGCGAAACAGCGGCGCGCTGAGGCGGGCATAGAGCAGCGGCACGATCAGCAGCACCCCGGCGAGGATGCTCATCGAGCCGAGCGCGGCGCTGACGAAGGGCTTGCGGATCTCGGCCAGCGCCACACGCACCGCGAGCGCCGCGTTGCCGCCCTCGACCGGTTGATAGGCGGTGAGCACCGGGCGGCCGGCGTAGTCGATGTCGGAGAGCACGCCGCTCTCGCCCTGCAGTGCCCGCTGGATGGCGAGCTCGTGGCCCGGCTTGATCGCCAGCGGAGAGGGGGTGGTGGTGGAGTCGCGGGTGGTGGCCAGGAGCTCGATGCCCTGCGGCCCCTGCCGCGCCACGATGATTTCGCCACCGCGACCCAACCCCTCACGCAGTTCGGGGCTGTCGAGCAGCTGGCGCAGCAGCAGGGCATGGCCGCGGCTCCCCTCGTCACCCGTGGGATCGGCGATAACGAAGGAGAGGGAGACGAGACGCGCGGTGGAGTCGGCGGTGGCGATAAGCCGTTCGCTGTGCACCTGCTCGGCCGCCTCGTAGAGCACCAGGAAGGTGGCAAGTCCGGTCAGCATGGCAACAACTACCAGCATGAGACCGGTATAGGTGATGATTTTGCGCTGCTGTTTATCCACGTTGCCGGCTCCGCGCCGTGATGGCCTAAGGATTATGGTCGAGCAGGAACTCATCCATGTCGAGGTCGTCATCCAGGTCGCGTTGTGAAACGGCGAAGTTGCGCACGGAAATACCGGCAGCGTGTACCGATTCGCTGCTGCCGCTCAGCAGCGGGTGCCAGGCGGGGAGTGGCCGGCCCGCGGCCAGCAGCCGGTAGGCGCAGGTCGAGGGGAGCCACGGATAGTCGGCCAGCGTCGCAGCGCTGAGGGTGATGCATTCGGCTACCCGCTCGCGGCGGCTGGTGTAGTGGCGGCAGCGGCAGCTCTCCAGTTCCAGCTCGCCGCAGGCGATGGCGGTGTAGCAGAGCTCACCGCTCTCCTCGTCCTCCAGCTTCACCAGACAGCAGCGGCCGCAGCCATCACACAGCGACTCCCATTCGGCGGGGCTGAGCTCGCCCAGCGGAGTATCCTTCCAGAAGCCCATCTCAGCCGCGAATCGCCCGGTCCATGCGCTCCACTGCGCTGTCCCATTCGCTGCGGGCCAGCGACCCCTGCGCCATCAACTCCATCAGGCCGTAGGCGAGCTGGCGGGTGTCGGGGGTCATCTCCTTGAGCTTGGTGAGCAGATAGGAGTGGCCCGCCTGGGGAATCGTCAGCGTCTTGACCAGGGCATAGAGCAGCAGCGACTGGCCGGAGCGCGGATCGTTTTCGATGCGAAGGAGGGTTTGCTGAAGCGGGGTCGTGTCCATGGCCTGATTATATCGAAATGGTCGGGTAATTCCTGTAAATGGTGGTGTTATCGCCGTTTGCAACGGGGTAAAAAGTATGGTTAAAGTGGCAGTGCGAGAAAAAGAAACAATTCAAAAGGGGGGGGCATGAACTTCTTCGAAGCCATTAACGCCCACGTGGCGTGGAAGGTGCGCCTGCAGAAACATATCAAGGGCGAATCGAATGAGCGATTGGATGCATCCGCGGCAAGTAGGGATGACCTCTGCGCCCTGGGCAAATGGATCTACACCCATCAAGGGCAATATGGCGAGATGCCGCTGTTCCGCCAGGTGCAGGTGCAACACGCCGACTTCCACCGCTGCGCGGCGGAGATCATCGACTCGGTCGATCGCGGGGAACAGGAGGAGGCGGAGCACAAGCTGCACCACGACTACGCCCACCTCTCGCAGATGATCGTCAAATCCCTCAGCAGGCTGGGCAAGGAGCTGCCCGACGAGGTGGTGTAAGCGGTCTTGAGTGGGGGCGCACAGCCACTGCTTCGGGTAAACTGCCGCCCCCATGATCACCGCATTGACACTGCTGGCGGCACTGCTGCTCGATCGCCTGCTGGGCGACCCGCGCCGCTTCCATCCACTGGCCGGCTTCGGCCGTCTCGCCCTCTGGCTTGAAACCCGCCTGCATGGCGATGCGCGCCGTCGCGGCATCGTCGCGCTGCTGCTGGCGGTGACGCCGTTTGTGCTGATGGCCCTGCTGCTGGAACAATTTGGCACCGCGGCCCTTCCCCTGCAGGTGGTGGTGCTCTACTTCACCCTCGGCGCCACCAGCCTGGCGCAGCACGGCCAGGCGGTAGCGCAGGCACTCGCCAGTGGCGACCTCCTGCTTGCGCAGACCAAGGTGGGCTGGATGGTGAGCCGCGACGCCGCCCAGCTCGATGCGCCCGGGGTGGCGCGCGCCGCCTGCGAATCGGTGCTGGAGAACGGCAACGACGCCATCTTCGGCGCCATCTTCTGGTTTGTGCTGCTCGGCCTGCCCGGCGCCGTGCTCTACCGGCTGGTCAACACCCTCGATGCCATGTGGGGCTACCGCACCCCACGCTACTACCGCTTCGGCTGGGCGGCGGCGCGCCTCGATGACCTGCTCAACTGGCTGCCGGCGCGCCTCACCGCCCTCAGCTATGCCCTGCTCGGCGATGCGCCGCGCGCCCTGCGCTGCTGGCGTGAACAGGCCCATCAACTGGAGAGCCCCAACGGTGGCCCGGTGATGAGCGCCGGCGCCGGTGCGCTGGCGCTCACCCTGGGCGGGCCCGCCTGCTACCACGGCGCCCTCAAGCAGAAACCGTGGATCGGTGCGGGACCGGCACCGCAAGCGGCCGACATCGGCCGCGCCATCCGCCTGGTGCAATACACTCTGCTGCTCTGGCTCGCTCTCATTCTGATCGGAGGTTTTCTTGTCGGCTGAACTCTTTCATGGCGGCCGCCTGCGCGCGGCGGCGCAACGCTACGCCACTCCCCGCGAGCAGTGGCTCGACCTCTCCACCGGCATCAACCCGCACGGCTGGCCGGTGCCCGCCCTGCCGGCCGAGTGCTGGCAGCGCCTGCCCGAAGAGGGCGATGGCCTGGAGCAGGCCGCCGCCGCCTACTACGGCACCGCACAGCTGCTGGCGGTGGCCGGTTCGCAGGCCGCCATCCAGCTGCTGCCACAGCTGCGCCCGCCCTGCCGCGTCGCACTGCTCGCCCCCGCCTATGCCGAACACGCCCGCGCCTGGCGCGCGGCCGGTCATCAAGTGCACGAGCTGGCGAGCGACGCGATCGCCGCCCGCCTCGACGAGTTCGCGGTGGTGGTGGTGCTCAACCCCAACAATCCGAGCGGCGAGCGCTTCACCCCGGCGCAGCTGTGCGACTGGCAGGCGCGCCTCGCCGCACGCGGCGGCTGGCTGGTGATCGACGAGGCGTTCATCGATGCCACGCCGGCGCAGAGCCTGGCGCCGCACTGCGGCCGCGACGGGCTGATCGTGCTGCGCTCGCTTGGCAAGTTCTTCGGCCTGGCCGGGGTGCGCGTCGGTTTTCTGCTGGCGTGGCCGGCGCTGCTTGAAGCGGCGCGCCAGCGCCTCGGGCCGTGGAGCGTGAGCGGCCCGTCGCGCGAGGTGGCGCGGCTCGCCCTGGCCGATGTGGAGTGGCAGCAGCGCATGCGCGCCGCGCTGCCGCGCGCCGCGGCACGCCTGCAACAGCTGCTGCGCGACCATGGCCTGGCGCCGAGCGGCGGCAGTGCGCTGTTTCAGTGGCTACGCCGCGACGATGCACTGCTCTGGCACGAGGCGCTGGCGCAGCGCGCCATCCTCACCCGTCCCTTTGAAACACCGGCGGTGCGTTTCGGCCTGCCCGGCAGCGAAGCCGAGTGGCAGCGCCTGGCCACCGCGCTGCACGAGATCAACAGCGAACTGACCAATAACAGGGAGAGTCGGCCATGCTGCGCCTCGTAATGGCACTCATAATCAGCGGCTGGTCGCTGTGGGCCGGCGCCGCGCCGCTCACCGTCAGCGACGGCAGCGGCCAGCGCGTCACGCTGCGCGCCCCGGCGCAACGCATCATCAGCCTCGCCCCGCACACCACCGAGATGCTCTTCTCCGCCGGGGCCGGCGCGCGCATCGTCGGCGCAGTCGACTACAGCGACTACCCGGAGCCGGCCAAGGCGATCCCGCGCGTCGGCAGCTACAACCGCTTCGACCTCGAAGCGATCGTGGCACTGCGCCCCGATCTGGTGGTCGGCTGGAAGAGCGGCAACAACGCCGCCGCCCTGGAAAAATTGCAGCGCCTCGGCATCCCGCTGTTTCGCAGCGAACCGCACCACCTCGAAACCATCGCCGACGAGATCGACGCCCTCGCCGTGCTCGCCGATACGCAAGCGGCCACACAGCCCGTCACCCGCGCCTGGCGCCAGCGGCTCAACATGCGGCGCGCCCAGTATCGCAACAGCCCACCGGTCAGCGTTTTCTATGAAGTGTGGAATCAGCCGTTGATGACCGTCAGCGGCCAACACCTCATCAGCGACGTGATCGCCCTGTGCGGTGGCAGCAACGTCTTCGCCCAACTCCCCGCCCTCTCAGCAGAGGTATCGCGCGAAGCAGTACTCGCCGCCGACCCGCAGGTGATCATCGCCAGCGGCATGGGCGAAGAACACCCCGAATGGCTCGACGACTGGCGCCGCTGGCCCCACCTTAAAGCCGTGCAGGGCAACCACCTCTACTTCATCCCCCCGGCACTACTACAACGCCATACCCTGCGCATCCTCGACGGCGCCGAGCGGATGTGCGGGCAGATTGCGCGGGTGCGCCGAAATTGAAGAGCCAACGCTCCGCCCCGGGTAGGGTGCGCACCGCGCACCATGGCGCTTCGGGCCAATGTCTCGGTACGCGTGCGCACCCTTCACCCGATACCCTCGCCGGTTTGTCCATTCCCGCCGGCCAGTGCACAATCGAAAGCAGAACAACGACTGAGGGAGAGCACAGCCATGAACCGCGCCGAGCGGATCTTTCGCATTCATCGCGAACTACAGCCGGGCAAACGTGTTCCCTTCAAGCGCTTTTGCGACAAGCTGGAAATATCGCCGGCTACCCTGAAGCGCGATATTGCCTACATGCGCGACTTCATGGATGCGCCCATCCTCAGCGACCGCGACGGTAGCGGCTATCGCTACAACCCTGATGCCCCATCCTTCGAACTCCCCGGCCTCTGGTTCAACGACTCCGAACTCTATGCCTTGCTCGCCAGCGAACAGCTGCTCGAAGCGGTGCAGCCCGGTCTGCTCTCGCCCTATATCGGCCCGTTGCGCAGCCGCATCCGCAAATTGCTGGAGCAGGGTGGCCACAGCGCCGACACCGTCACCAGCCGGGTGCAACTACAGAGTGTGGCGCGCCGCCCGGTCGATCCAGACACCTTCGGCGCGGTGGCCGGCGCAGTATTGAATCGCCAGGTAATGTCGATGGAATACCGCGGCCGTCAAAAGGGCCACGCCACTCAGCGCCGCGTGCATCCCCAGCGCCTGCTCCACTACCGCGACAACTGGTACCTGATCGCCTGGTGCGAACAGGCCAACGATCTGCGCACCTTTTCTCTTGATCGCATCCACCCCCGCGAGGTGCTCACCACTACCGCACGCAACATGCCGGATACCGCCATCGATCGCCTCATCGGTGCCAGCTTTGGCATCTTCACCGGCGAAGCCAAGGCGTGGGCTGTGCTGCGCTTCTCCGCCCACGCCGCCCGTTAGGTGGCCGACGAAAGCTGGCATCCCGAGCAGATCGGCCAATGGGTGGACGGTGAATACGAACTGCAAGTGCCCTACTCAGACGAGCGGGAACTGCTGATGGAGATCCTCAAATACGGACCGGATGTGGAGGTTATGGCCCCGGACCACCTGCGTCAGGCAGTTGCCCGGCGAGTGCAGGAGGCGGCGGCGCGCTACGAATAAATGGTGGACTGATTTGGCTCGGCTCACTGGGTGAGCCCACGCTCTGGTATACAACAAGGCAGGACTAAACATGAAAAAGAGATCGGCGCAGGTCACCCCGTTGAAAACAGCAAACATCTACCAAATCAAAGTCACCCTGAAGTGGAGCAACCCGCCCATCTGGCGGCGCCTCCAGCTGCGCGGCGATACCAAGCTCGGCCAGTTGCACCACATACTGCAAATCACCATGGGCTGGTGGGACGAACACCTCCATGCCTTCGAAGCCAACGGCATCAGCTACGGCGAACCCGACCCCGACATCCCCAGCGACCTGCGCAACGAACGCAACGTCCGCCTCGACAAGATCGCCCAAGAGGGCGACGTCATCAAATATGAATACGACTTCGGTGATGGCTGGATGCACGAACTCAAAATCGAAGAAGTCCTCGACCCCGAACCCGGCACCCACTACCCACGCTGCATCGCTGGCGCACGCGCCTGCCCACCCGAAGATTGCGGCGGCGTTCCTGGCTACGAACGCATGCTCGCAATTCTCGCCAACCCCAAGGACGAAGAGTACCAAGATATCCGCGAATGGCTGGGCGAGGAGTTCGACCCAGAAGCATTTGATTTGGCGGCGGTGAATGAGGAGTTGGGGGCGTAGCGGTGAACGATTCAACCACGCCGATATTCCGCTACTGGGGCAAGGCCGGTACGAATGATACCGGCGAGCTGAACACCACACTGAGTGTTCCCCACACACGTGGGGATGAACCGTATTCCACATCCGTCACCGTCGCTCATCTGGAGTGTTCCCCGCACACACGGGGATGAACCGAAGGTGCTAACTGCGGCAGTCCCCATTACTCATGATTTCCAGGCCGCCGCATCACTCGGTCGAAGGACCGAGTGCGACGGTTTGACGCAAAACGGTTTGCATGAGCGGCACATGCAGAGCGGTTTTTGCCAAGGGTGGCAAGAGTGTGCAGGGGATGGGCGTGGTTTGGGCTCTTGGCGAGGGCTGCTATTTCTGCCGTTTTTTGCGACACCTTTCCGCTTCTGGTGAATTTGCGGGTATCAATCACGGTGAAAGTGGGGATAATGAACCCCATTAATGTTCCCGGCACGAAGGAGCGGGCAGGGTGAACTTTACGCGTGAAGAGTTTGAGGCGGCACTGGCTACGATTCCGGAGGCGTCTCTGGAGGAGTACAACTGGCTGTGGCGGGTGAACAGTTGGCAGAAGGTCTGCGAACAGGGCGCACTGCAGGCCGCTTATCTGCGCCGCTGGAGTCGCTATGCCGATATGCGCTCGCTGGCACCGCAGTTTTATGACTGGCTGCTGGCGGTGTTTCCTGCGCGTTACGATCAAAAAATTCTCACCGAGCACGCCGCGCGTCATCTCGCTTGAGGGATGTGCAGTCTACGGGCGGTGATGACACAACTTCTGCATGAAGTTTTGTTGCTCCCGCCTTCCATCCCCTCAACCCTCGTTAATGCGCTCTCCAAAGGACGGCACTCCAGGCATAGAGAGGACGAGCTTTGTGCGCGTTGTCTTTTGTTCGCATAATATTGCGAGATTATTTCCTGACAGAAGGAGCTGACTGGTGAACTTTACACGTGAGGAGTTTGAGTCGGCACTGGCCACTATTCCGGAGGATTCTCTGGAGGATCACAACTGGTTGTGGCGGGTGAATGATTGGGCGAAGGTGAACAAGATGGGGGCTCGGGTGATGGCGCACCTGCGCTCTTCGTCGGCGGTGGATATTGCCCGCCCCCTGGCGCCAGAATTTTACGACTGGCTGGATCGGGTCTTTCCTGTCAGCGAGGATGCGCGGGTGTTGTGCGAGTGGGACAAGGAGCAGAGGGCGTGGCGGCAGTTACCAGGGCAGGATGACGCAGCAGCGGGTTAGGGCCAGTACCGCTCGGTTAACACAGACATGAAACATAAGAGACCAAACCAAATTGTAAGAGCCATGCTCGATTTGGCCACACCGATAAATGTCTTTCTCTTGAATAAATTGCCAATCAGATAGCTAAGCGCAGCCACGATAGTGCTGACCGTACAAAGGGCCAGCGCGCCAAGAAAGAAACCCAAAAATGAGGATGAGGTGTAGTTTGGGTTTGTGTCATTCGCGACCGGTGTGTACAAAAGCACGCCTTGAGGAGCGAGTGAGTATTGCCATGCAGCAAGCCCGAGCGCGGCTGTGAGGCCAACGAAAAACAATACTGTTGTTTGTAAATTCGCGCGCATTCGTGGTCCCTAACCCTCTTTCTGAGCCGCAGTCCCTTGCTGCGTCGACAGGCTTGGCTACTGCTGCACCACCGGCATGCGGTCGCTGAGGCGGACGATCGGCTGTTCCAGCCGTTGGTCGTAGAAGACGCTGTAGGCGAGGACGCGGCGCACGTAGGTGCGCGTTTCGTTGAAGGGGATGTTGTCGACCCAGATGTCGGCATCCATGGTGGTCTGCGGCGGGGCCCATTTGGCCACGCGGTGTGGGCCGGCGTTGTAGGCGGCGGTGGCGAGCGCCTTGTGATCGCCGAACTGGTCGGAGAGCTCGCGCAGGTAGTAGCTGCCGAAGCGGATGTTGGTTTCGGGGGTGAGCAGCTGTTGCAGATCGCTGATGGCGCTCTTTAGTTTTTGGCCGATCTTGCGACCGGTGGCGGGCATCAGCTGCATCAGGCCGAGTGCCCCCACTGGGGAGCGGGCCTCGGGATTCATCACGCTCTCCTGGCGCGCTACCGCCAGCACCCAGGCGGGGTCGAGGGTGTTGGCCTTCGCCTCCTTGAACACCGTGTCGGTGAAGGCGAGCGGGAAGCGGATCTCCAGATCGTCGTAGTAGTCGGCCCGGGCGAGGGTGAGCGCGGCGCGATCGTGCCAGTTCCACTGGCTGGCCAGCTTGCCGGCGGCGAGTTGTTGCGCGGCGTCCATGCGGGCGGTGGCGTAGTCCCACTCCTGGCGCGCTTCGCGGGTGAGGTCCAGTTGCAGCAGTTCGTAGGCGCGGCTCACGGCGGGGATCTTACCCAGCTCACTGAGGGTGGTGGCGTCGGCGGCGACCGGCTGGTGGCTCAGGTTGTAACCCACGTCGAGGTGGTCGGCGGCGAGGAAACCGTAATAGCTGCGGTTGTTGGCGATGCCGTAGTAGAGCGAGCGGGCCAGCTCCTTGTCGCCGTTCTGTTCCAGGCTGCGCGCGGTCCAGTATTGCCACTCCTCGTCGCGCCGTTCGCTGGGGGGCAGGGTGCGCAGAATGGCCAGGGCCTCTTCCCAACGCTGGTGACGCAGGGCGACGCGCACCGCCCACTGGCGGCTGCTGGCCTCGCGTGCCTCGACGGGCAGCTGCTTGAACCAGTCGAGGGCGGAGGGGTCGGCGCGCAGCGCCAGCCACAGCACCAGGGCATTGAGAACGGCGTGACGTTGCGCGTCGCTGAAGGTGTAGCGCGGCGCCAGCTGCTGCCAGAGGTCGGCGGCCGCATTGGCATCGCTGCGCGCCAGCTGGGTGACGCCGTAGACGACCAGCTCGCGGTGTTCGGTGTTGTCTTTTTGCAGGGTCGGGTCGCTGGCGAGGGTGTCGGGCTTGTTGCGCACCTGCTGCCACAGCGCGACGCGGCGCTGCTCGGCCTCGGGCAGCGCGGCAGCAAGCTGCTTCGCCAGATCCATGTTGCCGGCCTGCAGCGCCAGATCGAGACGTTCACGGCGCAGCTTGGCGGTGAGTCCGCCCGCCTTGGCCCAGGCGTCGAAGAGGCGGTTGCAGGCGCTGTCCTGGCGGCTGCCGCTCAGCCACAGGGTGTGGGCGCCGGCCCAGGCCGATATCTCGTTGCCGCCCTGCAGCTGCGCGTAGTGGTAGTGGCAGCGCAGTTCGCTCTTCTTGCTGGGGCGATAGTCGGTCAGGTATTCGTCCCAGCGCTCCTGGTCGGCGAGCTGGGCGAGCCACTGTTCACGCAGCGGCTGGGTGAAGGGGGCGTCACCATAGCGGGAGAGAAAGCCGCGCACGCGTTCGCTGTCGAGGCTCTCCGCGCGCATCATCTGCCAGTAGAGGAGGTAGGGGTAGAGCGGGTAGTCGCGCAGCTGGCCGCTGAGTTTGTCGAAGCGGGCGGTATCACCCTTCTCCAGCGCGGCGCGTGCGTCGAGAAAGTGCTGGCGTTGCTGTTTTGTCGTCGAGGCGGCAAGTGCCACGCCGGAGGCAAGCAATAGCGCGATGACAACGAGGAGGCGGCGATGACTGACCATGATTTTCTTGCGATTTTCCCGGGAGAGAGCGAGTCCTTCATTGGTATTGTATAGCCCTTTCCCGCAACAGACACGAATAAATCCTGGCGTTAACGCCGATCAGTTCGCTTTTTTTCCGAGGGAAGTGGTGCGAGCAGGGCGTGGATGTCGCTTTCGGAGAATTTGGCCAGCGCCGAGCTGTCTTCACCGAGGATGCCGGCGGCGAGTTCCGCCTTGCGCTCCTGCAGGGCGAGGATCTTCTCCTCGATGCTGCCCGCCACCACCAGCTTGTAGACGAACACCCGTTTCTGCTGGCCAATGCGGTGGGCGCGATCGGTGGCCTGATTCTCTGCGGCGGGATTCCACCACGGGTCGTAATGGATCACCGTATCGGCGGCGGTGAGGTTGAGGCCGACGCCGCCCGCCTTGAGGCTGATCAGAAACACCGGCACCGCGCCCGTCTGAAAGGCCGCCACCACCTCTTCACGCTTGCGCGTGGCGCCGGTGAGTTTGACGTAGTCGATGCCCTGCGCCTCCAGCTCCTCCTCGATCAGCCCGAGCATCGAGGTGAACTGGGAGAAGAGCAGGATGCGTCGCCCTTCGCTGATCAGCTCGGGCAGCATCTCCATCAGCAGCTCCAGCTTGGCGCGCTCCTTGACGCGCGCCGCCGTGTTGCTCTTCAGCAGGCGTGGATCGCAGCAGACCTGCCTGAGCTTGAGCAGTGCGTCGAGGATGACGATCTGGCTGCGCTGAAAGCCGCGTGCGGCGATCTCATCGCGCACCCGCTCGTCCATGGCACTGCGCACCGTCTCGTAGAGATCGCGCTGCGCGCCGCTGAGCTCCACACTGCGCACGATGATGCTCTTGGGCGGCAGCTCGCTGGCCACGTCCTCCTTGCGGCGGCGCAGGATGAAGGGGGCGACGCGCTGGGCGAGAATGTCGCGGCGCAGTGCGTTGCCCTGCTTCTCGATGGGGGTGCGCCAGGTGGCGGTGAACTGTTTGCTATCGCCGAGAAAGCCCGGCATCAAAAAATCGAACTGCGACCAGAGCTCGCCCAGGTGGTTTTCCAGCGGCGTGCCGGTGATGCAGAGGTGGTGGCGGGTGGTGAGTTTGCGCACCACGGCGGCGGCGCGGCTCATGGCGTTTTTCACCGCCTGCGCCTCGTCGAGGATCACATAGTGGTAGTCGTGCTTGAGCAGCTGCGCCTCGTCACGCCACAGCAGCGGATAGGTGGTGATGCAGAGGTCGTGCTGCGGGATCAAAGCAAACGCCTCGCCGCGCTCCTTGCCGTGCAGCGTGAGCACGCGCAGCGCGGGGGCAAAGCGCTGCGCCTCGCGCTGCCAGTTGAACACCAGCGAGGTGGGCATGACGATGAGCGAGGGGCGATCGAGCCGGCCCGCCTGCTTTTCGCACAGCAGGTGGGCGAGGGTCTGCGCCGTCTTGCCGAGCCCCATGTCGTCGGCGAGGATGCCGCCCAGCTGCTGCTCGCGCAGGTACTGCAGCCACGCCAGCCCCTCCAGCTGATAGGGGCGCAGCGGCAGGCCGAAGTCTGCCGGTTGCGCCAGCGCTTGCACCTGTCCGGCGTTTTTGATCCGCTCGGCCAGTTCCATCGCCGATTCGCCACCGCGCATCCGGCAGCGCGCCTGCTCGGCGAGGCGCGCCAGGCGCAAGGCGTCGTGACGCGGCAGGCGCAGGGTGGTCGCGCTGCGGCCGTCGAACAGATCGATCAGCGTGGCGGCAAGTGGCTTGAGGCGGCCGGCAGGGAGGGTGAAGCGCAGCCCGGAGGGGGCGCGGAAGAGGATCTCCTCGCCGTCGGCGATGGTAGCGAGACGCTTCACGTCGAGCCAGCGCTCGTCGTGGGCGAACAGGGTGTGCAGCAGCGGCGCCAGCGCCAGCCGCTCTCCCTCCACCATGATGCCCATGTCGAGATCGAGCCAGCCACTCTCCTCGTCATGGATCGCCATCTCCCATGCATCGACGCGCACGATGTAGTGGCGAAAATCGGTGGGCATCTCTACCTGCCAGCCGGCCTCGCGCAGCCGCGTCACCCCCTGGGTAACGAAGGTGCGCCACTGCTCTTCGCGCTTGAAGCCGAGGGCGTGCGGCGGCAGATGGTGAGAGGCGATGACCTTGCGCGTTAACGGCTGCAGCTTCTCCTTTGCCAAGGCTTCGAGCAATTTCTGCTCCCTGTCGAGGTCGCGCTGGATACGCACCACGCGGCCATGCGGGGCGATATAAAACGGGTGGTCCTCGTCGGGATCGATTTCGATCCCCTCATAGCTCAGGGTCACTAGCGCGAAATCGATGGTGGTATCGCGCCCGGTGAGGGGCGGAGAGAGGCGGCCGCGCTTGCGCAGTGGTTC
>DASWUD010000207.1:0-4944 GCA_036401755.1 Gammaproteobacteria bacterium | reverse complement strand
TGGAGCGCCACCGTGACCACCTGGAGGATCTGGTGGCGGAGCGCAGTGCCGAGCTGCTCGCGGCCAACGAGCAGCTGGAGCAGGAGATCGCCGAGCGCATCGCCGCCCAAAGCCAGCTGCAGCTCGCCGACATCGTCTACCGCAATACGGTGGAGGGGGTCTTCGTCACCGATAGCAAAGGCACCATTCTCACCGTCAATCCGGCCTTCACCACCATCACCGGCTACACCCTCGACGAGGTACTCGGCCAGAATCCGCGCATCCTCAAGTCACACCACCAACCGCGAGAGTTCTATGAGGCGATGTGGGCCTCGCTGAACACCCATGGGGAGTGGCACGGCGAGATCTGGAACCGGCGCAAGAGCGGCGCGGCCTATCTGCAGTACCTGACCATCACCGTCAATCCCGGCCGCGACGGCACGCCGCTCAACTATGTGGCGGTCTTCACCGATATCACCGAGCTGCACGAGAAGGAGGAGCGCATCCGCCACCAGGCCTATCACGATGCACTCACCGGCCTGCCCAACCGGCTGCTGTTCCAGGACCGTCTCAAGCAGTCACTGCTGCTGGCGGAACGCGGCCACCGCCAGTTGGCGGTGATGTTTCTCGACCTCGATCGCTTCAAGGTGATCAACGACACCTTCGGCCACCACATCGGCGACGAACTGCTGAAGAGCGTCTCGGGGCGGCTTGCCAAAATCCTGCGCCAGAGCGATACCGTGTCGCGCTTTGGCGGCGATGAGTTCGTGCTGCTCATCAGCGACACCGACACGCCCGATCACATCGCCAATGTCGCCAGCAAGATCATCGAGCAGTTCGCCACCCCTGCCATCATCGAAGGGCATGAGCTGGTGGTCTCCCCCAGTATCGGCATCAGCCTCTTTCCCGACCACGGCAGCGACGGCGTGACTCTGATGAAGAATGCCGACGCGGCCATGTACAGCGCCAAGGAGAGCGGGCGCAACAACTTCAAGTTCTACACCGCCGAGATGAATGCCCAGGCGCCCTATCATCTGGCCATCGAAGGACGGATGCGCAAGGCACTCGACAACCTCGCCTTCGAACTGCACTACCAGCCACGCGTCAGTCTCGACAACGGCGCGGTGGTGGGCGCCGAAGCGCTGTTGCGTTGGAACGACCCGGAACAGGGGGCGATCCCGCCTTCCGACTTCATCCCCATTGCCGAAGAGAGCGGCCTCATCATTCCGCTGGGTGAATGGGCGCTGGCGACCGCCTGCCGCCAGGCACGGGCGTGGCGCGCAGCAGGGCACCTGCTGCGCCTCTCCGTCAACCTTTCGCCCCATCAGTTCCACCACGTCCTGCTGGTTGACCGGGTGGCGCAACTGCTGGAGGAGAGTGGCCTGCCCGGTGACGCGCTGGAACTGGAGCTGACCGAGTCGATGTTGATGCAGGAGGCCGAGCAGACCATCGAAACGCTCCATCGCCTCAAGGCGATCGGCGTCTCCATCGCCATCGACGACTTCGGCACCGGCTACTCCAGCCTGGGCTACCTGAAGCGCTTTCCCATCGACACCCTCAAGGTGGACAAATCATTCATTCGCGATATCGGCAGCGGCGGTAACGAGGACGCCATCATCGAAACCATCATCGCCCTCGGCATCAGCCTCGACATCGAGGTGGTGGCAGAAGGAGTGGAGAACCGCCAGCAACTCGAATTTCTCCAGTTGCACCACTGCGACACGATCCAGGGCTACTATTTCAGCAAGGCCCTGCCCCCCGGCGAAATGACCCGCTTGCTCGAGGAGGGGCGCTCTCTGCAGCTCACCGCCCCGGAAAGTGCGTAATGGAACCCACCCTTCTCCAGCAGTTGACCACCAACGAGATCGATCACTATCTCCATGAGGTGGACAGCGCCATCGAGGAGCACCTCAAATGGTTTGCACGCATCAACCGTGATCTGATCTTCCACACCCCGCCGGCGGAAAACGACATCGCCAGCCACCCGGAGCAGCTCTGCCCCTTCGGGCGCTGGTACCATAACGTCGCGACCCCCGAACTGCGCAGCGATCCGGTCTTCATTGCCATCGGCGAGGTCCACCGCCGCGTCCATCAGAGCGCCAGGCAACTACTGATAAAAAACAGCAAGCGCCACGCCATCAGCCTCGCCGAATACAACGCCTTCGTGGTGCACAGCAACGCCCTGCGCGATGGTGCCAAGCAGTTGCGCATCACCCTCAAACACAATCAGCGACTGGTGTCCACGCTCATGCTGAAGGTGTTCGAGAATGCCAGTGAGGGGGTCATCATCACCGATCCGCAGGCCAAGATCCTGCGGGTCAACCACGCCTTCAGCCGACTCACCGGCTACCGCGAGGCGGAGGTGGTCGGCCAGCGCACCAACTTGCTCTATTCCGGCCGGCAGAACGATGAGTTCTACCGGCAGATGTGGCACCAGCTGCTCGAGACGGGGCATTGGGAGGGGGAGATCTGGAACCGCCGCAAAAACGGCGATGTCTACCTGGAGTGGCTCTCCATTGCCGCCGTCAAGGATAGCAGCGGCCATACCAGCCACTATGTGGCCGTCTTCTCCGACATCACCCGTGCCAAGGAGAATGAACAGCAGCTGCGCCATCTCGCCCATTTCGATCAGCTGACCCAGTTGCCCAACCGCATCCTGTTTCACGATCGCCTGCACCAGGCGATGGCCATGGCACGCCGCGAGGGCAAGCAGGTGGCGGTGCTGTTTCTCGACCTCGACGGCTTCAAGGCGGTCAACGACCAGCTGGGGCACGCTGCCGGCGACGAGCTGCTGCGCCAGGTGGCCAAGCGCCTACAGGAAAATTTGCGCGAATCGGATACGGTCTCGCGCTACGGCGGCGATGAATTCACCATCGTGCTGCCCGACGTGAGCAGCCGCGATGGCATCGCCACCACGGCCACCAAACTGGTCGAAGCTGTCGCCCGCCCCTATCTGATCGGCGGCCACAGTGCCCATATCACCACCAGCCTGGGGATCAGTCTCTACCCCTCCCTGGCCGATAGTGGCGACAAGCTGATCACCCAGGCCGATATGGCCATGTACCACGCGAAAAATCACGGCAAGAACCACTTCGAATTCTTCACGCCCGAATTCGGGGTTACGTTTTGAGGTTCACCTTCCCGTGAGTCAAAGACTCTTGCTGGCCACCTCAAAGACATCGCGCGACAGCTTGCCACTGGCGAGGATGCGTTCCAGCTGTTCGGCCATCTGCTTCTGACGCAATTCATCGAAACGGCGCCAGTGGGTGAGCGGTTCGAGCAGGCGTGCCGCCACCTGCGGGTTGATAGCGTTGAGTTCGATCACGTAGTCGGCAAGGAAGCGGTAGGCGGCGCCGTCGCGGCGGTGGAACTGCGCAGAGTTGCGCAGGGCGAAGGTGGCGATGAGCGAGCGCAGGCGGTTGGGATTTTTCAGCGAGAAATCCTGGTGGTGCGTCAGGGCCTCCACCCGCTCCAGGCCGCCCGGCTGCGGATTGGTCGCCTGCAACATGAACCACTTGTCGATCACCAACACCTCCCCCTGCCAGCGTTGATAAAAATCGGCCACTGCCTCTTCGGCCTGCGGGGCACCGGTGTGCAGCAGGGTGTTCAACGCCGCCAATGCATCGGTCATGTTGTTGGCACGTTTAAACGCCTCATGGCACTGTTGCTGAATCGCAGCATCGTGCAACTCCATCAGATAGGCGAGCGCCAGGTTGCGCAGACGGCGCCGCCCGCATGAGGCGGCATCGAAACGATAAGGGCCCGCATCGGCGAGATCATGGTAGAGACGTTGCCAGTGGTGGCGATGGGTGGTGGCCAGTTGCTGACGCAACGCTTGGCGCACCGTGTGAATCATCAGCGGTTCCACCTCCTCCATCGCCTCGGCGATGTAGTGCTCCGACGGCAGGATCAACGCCTCCGCCTGCAGGGCGCGATCCAGTGAGCTGTCGGCCAGCGTGTTGCCATAGGCCTCGGCCAGCATGGGATCGAGCCGGCACTCGCCACCGCGCTCGACCGTGTCGATGGTGCGCAAAATCACCCGCAGCGCCAGCTGCTGGCCGCTCTCCCAGCGGTTGAAGGGGTCGCGATCGTGCCCCGCCAGGAAGGCGAGCTGCCCATCCGCCAGATCGAGCTGCAGCTTCACCGGCGCGGAAAAGCCGCGCAGCAGTGAGGGCACCGGCGACCGTGCCACGTTGGTAAAGACGAATTGCTGCCGCTCCTGTTTCACCTGCAACACCCGCTGCTGCTCGCCCCCCCCGACCTCACCTTCGAGGTGCAGCGCCATCTCCTTGCCTGCTGGATCGAGCAACGCCATCACCACCGGGATCACCAACGGCTGTTTCTGCGGCTCACCCGGGGTGGGCGGCGTGGACTGGGCGAAGCTCAGGGTGTAGCGCTGTGCCGCGCTGTCGTAGTGAGTGGCGACCGAGAGCTGCGGTGTACCCGCCTGGGAGTACCAGTGCTTGAACTGGGTCAGGTCGACGGAGTTGGCATCGGCCATTGCCGCCACGAAATCGTCGGTGGTTACTGCCTGGCCGTCGTGGCGCGCGAAGTAGAGATCGCTGCCGCGGCGAAAGCCCTCGGGCCCGAGCAGGGTGTGCAGCATGTGGATCAGCTCGGCCCCCTTCTCGTAGACGGTGAGGGTGTAGAAATTGTTGATCTCCACATAGGAGGCGGGGCGCACCGGATGGGCCATGGGGCCGGCATCCTCGGCAAATTGGCGGGTGCGCAGCAGCGTCACATCGTCGATGCGCTTCACCGCCGCCGAATTCATCTCGCCCGTGAACTGCTGATCGCGAAAGACGGTGAAGCCCTCCTTGAGGCTGAGCTGAAACCAGTCGCGGCAGGTGACGCGGTTGCCCGACCAGTTGTGGAAGTACTCGTGGCCGACCACCGATTCGATGCCGAGGAACTCGTCGTCGGTCGCGGTGGCCTCGTCGGCCAGGATGTAGCGGGCATTGAAGA
>DASWUD010000206.1:0-4319 GCA_036401755.1 Gammaproteobacteria bacterium | reverse complement strand
AGCGCGAGCGTCCCTCGCTCATCATCCTGCGCTCGCACATAGCCGATGGCGCCCCCCATGCCCACGATACCGCAGCGGCTCACGGCGCCCCTCTGGGCGAGGAGGAGGTGCGTGCTACCAAGGTCGCCCTCCACTGGCCCGCGGATAAAGCGTTTCTGGTACCGCAGAGGGTGCTCGACCACATGCGCCGGGCGGTGGAAACCGGTGTGCAGCGGGAGCATGACTGGCGCATGCGGTTCGAGAGCTATCAGCGCGACTATCCGCAGTTGGCTGAACAGCTGGCGCTCGCATTGAGCGGCGGACTGCCGGCAGCATGGAACGAGGAGCTGCCGAGCTTTGCCGGCGCTGATGGCCCGCTGGCCACCCGTTCTGCCGCCGCCGAGGTGCTCAACCACTTTGCCGCCAGGATCCCCTGGCTGCTGGGTGGGGCCGCCGATCTCGCCGCCTCTACCAAGACGGTGATCAAAGCAGGGGGCGATTTCGCCAAGGGGCACTATGGGAGCCGCAACATCCACTGGGGGGTGCGCGAACATGTGATGTGTGCCGCCACCACCGGGCTGGCGCGTCACGGCGGCCTGCGCCCGTTCGCCTCGACCTTCTTCATCTTCACCGATTATGCCCGCCCGGCCATCCGCCTCGCCGCCATGATGGGGGTGCCGGTGATCTACGTGCTCTCCCATGACTCCATTGGCTTGGGCGAGGATGGCCCCACCCACCAGCCCATCGAGCATCTCGCCTCGTTTCGCGCCATGCCCAACCTCTGCCTGATCCGTCCGGCCGATGCCAATGAGTGTGTCTACGCCTGGCAGGTGGCCCTGGCCCGTGTCACGGGACCGACCATGCTGATCGTCAGTCGGCAGAAACTGCCGGTGCTCGATCGCAGCCAACTGGCGGGTGCCGAAGGGGTGTTGAAGGGGGCGTATGTATTGCGGGCCGAAGAGGGGGCGGTGCCCGAGCTCATCCTCATTGCCAGCGGCTCGGAGGTACACCTGGCACTGGCGGCACAGCAGCAACTCTACAGCGACCACCAGATCGACGCGCGGGTGGTGAGCATGCCCAGCTGGGAGCTGTTTGCCGTCCAACCGGCAAGCTATCAGGCTACGGTGTTGCCGCCACAGGTGAAGGGGCGTCTGGCGGTGGAGGCGGGTGCCACCCTGGGTTGGTGCCAATGGGTGGGGGAGTCAGGGGTGGTGATCGGCATCGATCGTTTCGGTGCCAGTGCTCCGGGAAAAGAAAATTTTGCCCACCTCGGCTTTAGCGTGGAGAACATCATCCATCAGGCGCGCCAGATGGTTGGCCGGTGAACTCTTGATCCTGAAACAGTGCCAAGGCGCCAAGACCCCGGAACAGGTTACAGCCAGCCGCGCCGCTTGAAGTACCAGTAGGGCGCGATGCCCGCGAGCAGCATCAACCCGAGCGCCCACGGGTAGCCCAGCTTCCAGTGCAGTTCGGGGATTAGATCAAAATTCATCCCATAAATGCTGGCAATCATGGTCGGCGGCAGGAACACCACTGCGGCGATGGAGAAAATCTTGATGATCTTGTTCTGCTCGATGTTGATGAAGCCTTGGGCTGCATCCATGAGGAAGTTGATCTTGTCGAACACAAAACTGTTGTGCGGCAGCAGTGAATCGATATCACGCAGCAGTTCACGTGCCCTCTCGGCCTGCTCGGGGTTGAGGCGGCCGCGGCGTATCAAAAAACTCAAGGCACGCTGGGTATCCATCAGGCAGAGACGTACCTTGCCGCTGGTATCCTCGTGGTGGGCCAGGGCATCGAGGGCATCCTCCATATCCACTTCGGAGATCTCCAGCACCATGGCGCTCACCTCCTCAAGGCCGGTATAGATCTCTTCGATGGTATCGGCGAGGTCATCGATCTTGATCTCGAACAGACTGAGGATGGTACAGACCGGGTCGCTGGCGATGGTGCGGTCGTGGCGGGCACGCATGCGCAGCAGGCGAAAGGCGGGGATCTCACGCTCGCGCAGGGTGAAGAGGCGTTCGCCGCTGAGCGTGAAGGCCACGTTGGTGTTGCGGGCGCGGCCTTCGACGTCATGCAAAAACAGGGAGTGGATGTGCAGCCCGGCCTCATCCTCGTAGGAGCGGGAGCTGGCCTCGATCTCCTCGACATCCTCGGTATCCGGCAGCTCCTGGCGATAGCAGGCGGTGACCACGGCACGTTCATCTTCGGTGGGGTCGAGCAGGTCGAACCACGTGGCCCCCGTCAGACAGGTAGGGGTCTGAGGTGTCTCGACCGCGACGGGGCGGCCGTTTTCGAAGATATAGACATTAAGCATGACATCCTCCGTCTAGTGGCCGCGCGCATTGTAGACCATTCAGAGGGGTATGTGGATTTTGTGTACGCCTTGCTCCGTTATAAGTTGATGCCGCTTTGTGTTAGGGGAAGTTAGCCGGGTTCAAGATGCCGGCACCGAGCAAGTTAACTGGAAAACTCCATAACTTGAGTCGGGCAATGAGCGAGTGACGATGCCGATTGCTGAGTGCCGGCAATAAGACATGTGTGAGGCTGGGCCGCCAGCCTCATGTCAGCGGAATTTTTTGTTTACTGGGCCGCGGGGATGCTCGAACTCACCCCAGTCCGACTGCTGTATCTTCTGAATACCAGCAAGGCGAGTGCGCCTGCCATTACGTCCGCCGCTGGGAACGACATCCAGATACCCGGCTCTCCCTCCAGTAATGGCAGCGCCATCACCAGTGGCCAGAGAAAGAGATAGTTCTTCGCCAGACTGAGGACGATGGCCTGTTTCGCCTGCCCGATGGCCTGGAAGTAGCTCGATACGATCAACACCGGGCCGAACAGGACAAACGCGGCCACCACGAATCGTGCGATCCGCGTTGCCTCGGTGGCCATGGTGCCTTCGGTCACAAAGAGTGAGGCGATGGCGCCCGAGCCCAACAAGATAATGACTTCGAGCACCACACAGTAAATAAAGACGAGCTGCAGACCGAATCGGAAGGTGGCATCGACCCGCTCGTGGAGTTTCGCTCCATAGTTGTTCCCAAGGATGGTCTGCAGCGACACGCTAATCCCGATGAGTGGCAGAATGGCGAATGTCATCAATCGCAATACGATGCCATAGGCCCCTGCCAGGGTCTGGTAGTTATCCAGTGACCACACCATCAGGGCGTGGTTTACCACGCCGACGGCAAGTGCCACTCCGATATGGGAAAGGCTCATGGGGATGCCGAGGGGGAATACCTCGGCTAGGTGGCGCGGCAGCGATCGGATGTCGGCAAAATTCAGCGATAACAGCGCTTTTCCACGCATCCGATAGGTGGTGATGAGGCCCAGTGAAACCACCTGCGCCAGTACGGTGGCGTACGCCGCTGCCGCGATGCCCAGTCCCCACTTGGCGATAAAGAGGGTATCGAGCAGGGTGTTCAGCAGTGCCGAGAGGAGCATTACCGAGCTCATGAATTTCACCCGGCCCTCGGAGCGGAGTGCGTCGGTATTAAGGACCAGAATCCCGAGGATGGGCGAACAGTAGACCAATATGGAGATGTAAGCCTCTCCCAGGGCGGTGATCTCCGGAAGATCGCCGATCAGGTAGTGGAGTGCATGGTGACCGACGAGGGCATAGACAAGGCCGAGTAGGCCAAATAGCGACAAGACCAGAATATGAACATTGGAAAAGAGACGGTTCGCTCCAACCAAATCGCGTGCGCCGATACGCCGGGCGAGTATGGATGCCATGCCACTGGAGAAGAGCGTCGCGAAAGCGAAGATCAGCATCTGCGCGGGGAATACCAGTGTTATGGCCGACAGGGCGGCTTCACCGAGGTAGCGCCCGACGAAGAATGCATTCACCAGGTTGTAGACCCCGTTTACGAGGAATACGACGATGATCGGCAGGGCGGTTCGCAGATAGAGGCGCGGAATACTCTCTATGAGGAAGGGGTTATTGTGGTTTGTCATCATCAAGCATCCCTGTTTAGTTATCGACTATCGAAAGCCATGGTAAATGACTGTGGGCACATAATACCCGGGTAAAATAAAGAGGTCAATAATGTCCGGGTAAAAATTAAATCGCCTGCGCTCTTGTTGCGGTGATGAGGTTGACGTGTGGAGCGATATATCTGTCACGGCTCCATCCTAATGCAGATCGAAGGTGGAAGAGGATGACGCTTGAGGTGGGTTGTGTGAGGCCCCTACTGTCCGGGCAAGGTTCCCGCACGCGGTGGTAGAAGTACTAATAGTAGTGGTGCCGAGGGTCGGACTCGAACCGACACGATATCGCTACCGGCGGATTTTGAATCCAAAGCGCTGGTCCGTTTTTCTCCGTTCCTAGCCGTTCT
>DASWUD010000205.1:0-8539 GCA_036401755.1 Gammaproteobacteria bacterium | reverse complement strand
AGGCTTACATCATGCCCATGTCGCCCATGCCGCCCATGCCGCCGGCACCGCCGCCCGCAGGCTCGGCCTTCGGCAGTTCGGCGACCATCGCTTCGGTGGTGATCATCAGACCGGCCACGGAAGCGGCGTTCTGCAGCGCGGAACGGGTCACCTTGGTCGGGTCGAGGATACCCATCTCGATCATGTCGCCGTACTCGCCGGTAGCAGCGTTGTAGCCGAAGTTACCCTTGCCTTCCTTCACCTTGGCGAGGACGACGGAGGGTTCGTCACCGGCGTTGGCGACGATCTGGCGCAGCGGCTCTTCCATGGCGCGGCGCGCGATGTTGACGCCGATGTCCTGGTCGTGGTTGGCACCCTTGAGATCCTTGATGGCCATCAGGGCGCGTACCAGCGCGGTACCGCCGCCGGGCACCACGCCCTCTTCCACTGCCGCGCGGGTGGCATGCAGGGCGTCGTCGACGCGGTCCTTCTTCTCTTTCATTTCCACTTCGGTGGCGGCGCCGACCTTGATCACGGCTACACCGCCGGCGAGCTTGGCGACGCGCTCCTGCAGCTTCTCCTTGTCGTAATCGGAGGTGGACTCTTCGATCTGGGCGCGGATCTGGGCGACGCGCGCCTCGATATCCTTGGGATTGCCGGCGCCGTCGATGATGGTGGTGTTCTCCTTGCCGACGACAATCTTCTTGGCGGTGCCCAGCTCGTTGAGGGTCGCCTTCTCCAGAGAGAGACCGACCTCTTCGGCGATCACCTGGCCGCCGGTGAGGACAGCGATGTCCTGCAGCATCGCCTTGCGGCGGTCACCGAAGCCCGGCGCCTTGACGGCAGCGACCTTGACGATGCCGCGGATGGTGTTGACCACCAGGGTGGCGAGCGCTTCGCCTTCCACATCCTCGGCGATCATCAGCAGCGGCTTGCCGGACTTGGCCACGCCTTCCAGCACCGGCAGCAGTTCGCGGATGTTGGAGATCTTCTTGTCGCACAGCAGGATGAACGGGTTGTCGAGCTCGGCGCTCATGGTCTGCTGGTTGTTGACGAAGTAGGGGGAGAGGTAGCCGCGGTCGAACTGCATGCCTTCCACCACGTCCAGCTCGTTTTCGAGACCGGAGCCGTCTTCCACGGTGATGACACCCTCCTTGCCCACCTTGTCCATCGCGTCAGCGATGATCTTGCCGATCGCCTCGTCGGCGTTGGCGGAGATGGTGCCGACCTGGGCGATCGACTTGGTGTCGGAGCAGGGCTTGGAGATCTTCTTCAGCTCCTCGACGGCGGCGGAGACCGCCTTGTCGATGCCGCGCTTCAGGTCCATCGGATTCATGCCGGCGGCGACGGCCTTGAGGCCTTCGTTGACGATCGACTGGGCCAGCACGGTGGCAGTGGTGGTGCCGTCACCGGCCACGTCGGAGGTCTGCGAGGAGACTTCCTTCACCATCTGCGCGCCCATGTTCTCGAACTTGTTCTCCAGCTCGATCTCCTTGGCGACGGAGACGCCATCCTTGGTGATGGTGGGGGCACCGAAGCTCTTTTCCAGCACCACGTTGCGGCCCTTGGGCCCGAGGGTGGTCTTCACAGCGTTGGCCAGGATATTGACCCCGCGCAGCATCAGCTGACGGGCGTCATCACCAAACTTCACATCTTTTGCGCTCATTCCTAATTCCTCTTCAAATTCGTATCGGATGCGATAAACAAAGCGGGACGGGCCTTAGCCCTCGACGACCGCCATGATGTCCTCTTCGCGCATCATCAGCAGCTCTTCGCCATCCACCTTGACGGTGGTGCCGCTGTACTGGCCGAACAGGACCTTGTCGCCCACCTTCACATCCATCGGGCGCACCTCGCCGTTTTCCAGGATCTTGCCCTTGCCGGTGGCCAGCACCATGCCCGCGTTGGGCTTCTCGGCGGCGCTGCCGGGCAACACGATGCCACCCGCCGACTTGGTTTCCTCTTCCATGCGACGAATCAGCACACGGTCATGCAACGGACGAATCTTCATTCTCTCGTTCCTCTTCTTTAGATGAAGGTTGATTGCAGGAGCAGGTCGGGGAGGCGACGCCTCCCGCGTCCTGATCGTAAGCGCTGTTAGCACTCGCCTTACGTGAGTGCCAATTATGGGGGCGGGGGTGAATCTGTCAAGAGTAGGGGAAGGGAAAGCACGCAGATGAGAGAGGATGCGCGCGCTGGCTGGCATCCTCTCTGAGGAGAACTCAGCTATGTGAGCAATCCGATTCGGCTTGGTCAGACGTTGTCTGAGTAGAAGGCGCCGCACTCCCCGGCTGCCCCTCCTCGGTCGCTGACTGAGCGAAATTTGTGGTTGAAAACATCAGCGCACCGAGAAAGAACAGTGCCAATTTAGCTTTCATATTAATCCCTCCAATTAGTGGTATTTCCCGACAACTGTCGGCGTGCCAACTGTAGGGGTTATCGGGGCACCCGCCATCCGGCCTGGACACCATTTCAACGTAAGAATTCCTCGGCTTTTTATGTGTTAAATCTCATGAGGGGCACCGCGCGCGCTGCACCTTCGGGAGGGGATGTACTGCGACAATCAGTAGGGATGTGTGCTTAACAGCACGCGGAAGCCTGGTCATGTGACAGTGGCTAATCATTGCGCCCAGCCTATACTCTTGAAGTAATCAATCCATTACCCGTCTGAATCCCAATAGATACGGCGTGAACGAACTGGTGCGGGTTTGCCAGCGAGCTCATCTGCGCTCGCTTCGCCTACCGCCATTTTCCAGGGAGGTCATCATGATCAAAACAGCCACCGCCCCCTACGCTGCACTCCTGCTGCGTATCAGCTTGGGGTTGATGTTCCTGGCCCATGTCTATCTGAAATTGTTCGTCTTTGGCATCCCTGGCTTTGTCGGCTACTTCGCCTCACTCGGCCTGCCGGCGATTGCCGCCTACGCCATCATTGTGTTCGAGCTGCTGGGTGGCATTGCCCTGATCCTCGGGATCTATCCCTCGTTTGTGGCGCTCCCCTTGGCTGGGGAGATAATCGGCACCATCGTCTTCGTCCATGGCGCCAATGGCTGGCTCTTCACCAACCCGGGCGGCGGCTGGGAGTACCCCGCCTTCTGGGCGGTCGGCTTGCTCGTCCTGTTCCTGCTCGGTGACGGCGCAATGGCACTCAAGCCCCACCGCTGAAAGGGCAAACTGCCCTAATTGCCAGGAGGCAATCCCACCCAACTGTGGCGCAAAAAGCCCAAGGCCAACCCAGGCCCGTTCGATTCAGATGAGCAATCTCATTTCTTGTCCAGATAGCTCTTCTCTTCCTGCTCATCCTCGCGCCGATACTCCCCTTCGATGGTATCGGGGCGGCGAAAATTGGGCTCGTGCCCCGGGGGAAACGGCATGACACGGCGCATCATCATGCGCAGCAGGAGCCACCGGGTCGGGGGTAGCAACAGCAGCAGTGCGATAGCATCACTGATGAAGCCCGGGATGATGAGCAGGATGGCGGCGAAAAAGAGCAGTGCCCCATCGAACATCGCCCGAGCCGGCAACTCGCCGCGCATCATCGCCGACTGCACCCGCCGCATCGTGGCGATGCCATGGAGCCGTAACAGCATCCCACCCGCCATCGCGGCAAGGATCACCCACAGCACTGTCTGCCAGCCGCCGATCAGCCCGCCGATCTCGACAAAGGCAAAGATCTCCGCAATGGGAAACAACAGGATTAGAAACAGGGGTATGCGGAAAGGAAGCATAGGAGGGCTCGCTGCGAAAAGGACAGTATACCCCTCAAGTCCACAGGCAGGACCCAAAATGGAATAAAGCGGGCCTCATTCCCCCTGAGAAGTGAAGACATTCAGCCCTTTGGGAAGACCGGACATTATGTCGCACCGTTTATGGGCAATAAGCCCCTTTACCCTGCGGAACAGCTTCCGGTATCGTGCTGCCATGACCCACCAGATTGTCCTCACCACCTGTCCCGATCAGGAGAGCGCCGATGCCCTCGCCGTCCAACTGGTTGAGTCGCGTCTGGCCGCCTGCGTCAACATCGTGCCGGGCATCCGCTCGGTCTATCGCTGGAAGGGCGAGGTGCTGAAAGAGACAGAACTGCTGCTGGTGATCAAGAGCAGCTCCACGTGCTTTGAATCCCTCAAAGAGGCGATCCTCGCGCGCCATCCCTATGAACTACCGGAGGTAATTGCGGTCGCAGTCAATGCCGGCCACCTCCCCTATCTGGCCTGGATAGACAGCCAACTGGACACCCATCAATGATTCAACTGCGCCACCTTCTGCTTGCCTTTCTTGCCCTGTTTGCCACGCAGGCGGCCTTGGCCGACGAAGAACTGCTTGAACCCGATCAGGCCTTTCGCCTGGAAGTGAGCCCCATCGATGGCAACACCGTGCGCGCCCGCTGGGTCATTGCCGACGGCTATTACCTCTATCGCAACAAAATCAAATTCAAGAGTGACACGGCGGGAGTGACGCTGGGTGAGCCACGCCTGCCCAAGGGCAAGGTGAAGAAGGACGAGTTTTTCGGCGATGTGGAGATCTACCGCGGCACTATCGATGTGGAGCTCCCGATCGAGCGTCCCGCCGGTACGGGCGCTATCACCATCACCGCCACCTCCCAAGGGTGTGCCGACGCGGGGGTCTGCTATCCGCCGCATAAGCAGAGTCGCGAGGTAACGCTGCCGGAGGTGAAACCCCTGGTACAACCGCTGCCCGGCTTCGGTACCCCCGCCACCATCCAACCCTTCGGCTCGGCCCAGGATGAGCTGCTGGAGGCGGACCAGGCATTCCAGGCCAGCGCCATCGCCCTCGATGGTCAGACCCTCCGGGTCGACTGGGTGATCGCCCCTGGCTATTACCTCTACCGCGACAAGCTCAAGTTTGAACTGCTGGATAGCGACGGCGTCACTCTCGGCTCCCCTGAAATCCCCCAGGGCGAAGAGAAGGAGGATGAGTTTTTTGGTCGCATCCAGGTGTTCCACAACGCCATCGAGGTTCGCCTGCCGCTGATTCGCAGTGCCGCCACACCCACCGCCATTACCCTGCAACTCGGTTATCAGGGGTGCGCCGAGGCCGGCGTCTGTTACCCGCCCATCAAGAAACGCATCGCGGTCGATCTGCCTGCTGCCGGGACCGCGGCAGTGGAGGGCGTACCTGCCAGCAGCGCCCCCCAATCGGAGCAGGATAGCCTCGCCGCCTCGTTGAAGAGTGGCAATACCCTCACTACCCTGCTGCTCTTCTTCGGTCTCGGCCTGCTGCTCGCCTCCACCCCGTGCGTCTTCCCTATGATCCCCATCCTGTCGAGCATCATCGTCGGCCATGGCGACCAGATCACCACCCGCAAGGCCTTCACCCTGTCACTGGTCTATGTGCTGGCGATGGCCCTTACCTATACCGTGGCGGGGGTCATCGCCGGGCTGTTCGGCGCCAATCTGCAGGCCGCCTTCCAGAACCCGTGGGTACTCGGCACCTTCAGCGCCCTGTTCGTACTGCTGGCACTCTCCATGTTCGGTTTCTATGAACTGCAGCTGCCCAGCGCCCTGCAGACCAAGCTCTCGGAGATCAGCAACAAACAGCAGGGTGGCAGCCTGCTCGGCGTCGCCATCATGGGACTGCTCTCGGCACTCATCGTCGGCCCCTGCGTCGCCCCGCCGCTGATGGGGGCGCTGGTCTATATCGGCCAGACCGGCGATGCGGTACTCGGCGGCCTGGCACTTTTCTTCCTCAGCCTCGGCATGGGGGCGCCGCTGCTCGCTATCGGCACCTCGGCCGGCAAGCTGCTGCCGCGCGCCGGCGGCTGGATGAATGCGGTGAAGGCGGTGTTCGGTGTACTGCTGCTCGCCGTCGCCATCTGGATGCTGGAGCGGATCCTGCCGGGTGCCGTGACCATGGTGCTGTGGGGGCTGCTGCTGGTCATCTCGGCCATCTACATGGGTGGCCTCGACACACTGGATGCGGCCGCCAACGGCTGGCGCAGACTGTGGAAAGGGCTGGGGCTGGTGCTGCTGGTCTGGGGCGTGTTGCTGCTTATCGGCGCGGCCAGCGGCGGCAGCGATCCGCTTCAGCCGCTCCGCTTTGGCAGCGCGGGAGCCGTTGCCAGTACGGCAACGCCGGGAGAGCCGGCCTTCAAACGCGTCGCCAGCACGGCGGAGCTGGATGCCGCCATCGCCGCTGCTACTTCCCAGGGCAAGCCGGTGATGATCGATTTCTATGCCGACTGGTGTGTCTCCTGCAAGGAGTTCGAGAAGTACACCTTTTCGGATCCTGCGGTACAGGCAGCCCTCGCCGATGCAGTACTGCTGCAGGTCGATGTCACCGAAAACAGCGACGAGGATCAGGCGCTGCTCAAGCGTTACCGTCTGTTCGGGCCGCCTGCCATCCTCTTTTTCGACCGCCACGGCCTGGAACGCAGCGCTTTCCACCTGGTCGGCTTCGTGCCCGCCCCGGAGTTTGCCCGTCACGCCCGCGAGGCACTGGCCCGCTAGCAATCCTCCATCGCGCGAATTGTGAGGGGGTTCTCTGGGAAAAAATTGGATAAATCGTCATCATTTCGCGCCTATCTGACAGCAACCTCGGGTTTCTGGACAACGGCAGAAGCTTGGTGCACAATGCGCCCACTTCCTCCGGTGCTCCCGAAAAAAATGAACAATCAGCGGAGTTCCGGTCAAATAGGCGCAGTTATCGCGCATTTCGCGCCAGAGACTAGGGAACGACAACAACAATGGCCAGACTGCTGGTACTCAATGGTCCCAACCTCAACCTGCTGGGTATCCGCGAGCCCGGCCACTATGGCCATGACGATCTGGCAAGCATCAACCGCAGACTCACAGAGCGCGCCCACGCGGCCGGCCATCAGCTGGAGAACTTCCAGAGCAATGCCGAACATGAGCTGGTAGAACGGGTGCATGAGGCCCACGCCGAAAAGATCGATTTCATCATCATCAATCCGGCCGCCTTCACCCATACCAGTGTGGCGCTGCGCGACGCGCTCTCAGCGGTGGCGATCCCGTTTATCGAGGTGCACCTCTCCAACGTGCATGCCCGCGAACCGTTTCGCCGCCACTCTTACTTTTCTGATATCGCCAGCGGCGTGATCAGCGGCCTGGGGGCCGTGGGTTACGAGCTGGCGTTGGAGGCGGCACTGCGCCGCCTATCCGTATAACAACACAACGGGTTATGACTATGGATATTCGCAAGGTAAAGAAGCTCATCGAACTGCTGGAAGAGTCCGGCATCGCCGAACTCGAAATCCGCGAAGGCGAAGAGACGGTGCGCATCAGCCGTCACGGCTCGGGGGCCACCTATGTCAACGCGGCACCGATGATGCAGCCCATGGCTGCCGCACCGGCAGCCGCCGCTGCGCCCGCCGCCACGCCGGCGGCTGCCCCCGCCGCCCCGGCCCAGCCGAGCGGCCATGCCGTCACCTCGCCCATTGTCGGAACCTTCTACCGCTCCTCGTCACCCACCGCCAAAGCGTTCGTCGAGGTGGGCAGTGCGGTGAAGGAGGGTGACACCCTCTGCATCATCGAGGCGATGAAGATCATGAACCAGATTGAGGCCGACAAGGCCGGCACCATCAAGGCGGTCCTGGTGGAAAATGGCCAGCCGGTGGAGTTCGGCCAGCCCCTCTTCATCATCGAGTAAGCGACGCGCCAGACGCAGAACGGGATCCCTATGTTCAACAAGATCGTAATTGCCAACCGCGGCGAGATTGCCCTGCGCATCCTGCGCGCCTGCCGCGAGTTGGGTATCAAGACTGTGGCGGTACACTCCACCGCCGACCGTGATCTCAAGCACGTGAAGCTCGCGGACGAATCGGTCTGTATCGGCCCCGCCCCCTCCAAGGAGAGCTACCTCAACATTCCGGCGCTGATCAGCGCCGCCGAAGTGACCGACGCCGAGGCGATCCACCCCGGCTACGGCTTCCTCTCGGAAAACGCCGACTTCGCTGAGCGCGTCGAGCAGAGCGGCTTCGTCTTCATCGGTCCGCGCGCCGACACCATCCGTCTGATGGGCGACAAGGTCTCCGCCATCAACGCCATGAAGGCGGCCGGCGTCCCCTGCGTGCCCGGCTCGGGCGGCCCGCTCGGCGAGGATGGTGACGAAAACCTGCGCATCGCCCGCCAGATCGGCTATCCGGTGATCATCAAGGCCTCCGGTGGCGGTGGCGGCCGCGGCATGCGCGTGGTGCACAGCGAAGGGGCCCTGCTCAACTCCATCTCCCTGACCAAGGCGGAGGCGCTCGCCGCCTTCAACAACGATCAGGTCTACATGGAGAAGTTCCTGGAGAATCCGCGCCACATCGAGATCCAGGTGCTGGCCGACACCCACGGCAACGCCATCTTCCTCGGCGAGCGCGACTGCTCCATGCAGCGCCGCCACCAGAAGGTGATCGAGGAGGCGCCAGCCCCCGGCATCACCCAGGAGCAGCGCAACCGCATCGGCGAGCGTTGCGCCGCCGCCTGCCGCGAGATCGGTTATCGCGGTGCCGGCACCTTCGAGTTTCTCTACGAAAACGGCGAGTTCTACTTCATCGAGATGAACACCCGCGTGCAGGTGGAGCATCCCGTCACCGAGA
>DASWUD010000204.1:0-2118 GCA_036401755.1 Gammaproteobacteria bacterium | reverse complement strand
TTGATCGTGACCGAACTGTTTGATGCGTTCGTTCGCCTTGCCGTGCAGCACGTCGATGAGGTAGTTGACGCCGAAGCGCTGGCCGGTGCGGTGCACGCACGACAGTGCCTTCTGCGCCGCCACGGTGGCATCCCAGCTTTGCGGCGGCTCCAGACAGTTGTCGCAGTTGCCGCACGGCGCGGCCAGCTCGTCGCCGAAGTAGGGCAGCAGCGCCTGGCGGCGGCAGCTGGTCAGTTCGCACAGACCGAGCATGGCATCGAGCTTCTGCCGTTCGATGCGCTTGTGCAGCTCGTCGGCCTCGGAGGACTCCTGCATCTGGCGCAGGGTGATCACATCCTGCAGGCCGTAGAGCATCCAGGCGTCGGCGGGCAGGCCGTCGCGTCCCGCGCGGCCGGTCTCCTGATAGTAGGCCTCCAAACTCTTGGGTAGATTGAGGTGGGCGACGAAACGTACATCGGGCTTGTCGATACCCATGCCGAAGGCGATGGTCGCCACCATCACGATCCCCTCCTCGCGCAGGAAGCGTTGCTGATGGGCGCTGCGTGCTGCGCCATCCATGCCGGCATGGTAGGGCAGTGCCTTGATCCCCTTGCCTTGCAGCCACGCTGCCACCTCGTCGACCCGCTTGCGCGACAGGCAGTAGACCACCCCCGCCTCGCCGTCGTGCTCATCGCGGATGAAGCGCAGCAACCGCTCGCGGCCACTGCCGTCGTTCTCGCTGATGCGGTAGCGGATGTTGGGGCGGTCGAAGCTGCTGACGAACTGGCGTGCCTCGTGCAGCGCCAGCCGTTCGATGATCTCGCGGCGCGTCGGGCTATCTGCGGTGGCGGTGAGGGCGATGCGCGGGATCTGCGGAAAGCGCTGGTGCAGGATGGAGAGCTGGATATATTCGGGGCGGAAGTCGTGACCCCACTGCGACACGCAATGCGCCTCGTCGATGGCGAACAGCGCGACGGTGGCACGCTCCAGCAGCCCGAGCATGCGCTCGGTCATCAGCCGCTCCGGCGCCACGTAGAGCAGGTCGAGCTCGCCCGCCAGCAGCTGCTGTTCGACGCGGCGTGCCGCCTCGGCGTTCAGCGACGAATTGAGATAGGCGGCGCGCACGCCGTTTTGCAGCAGCGCCGTCACCTGGTCCTGCATCAACGCGATGAGCGGCGAGATGACGATACCGGTGCCCACGCGAGCCAACGCCGGGATCTGGTAGCAGAGCGACTTGCCGCCGCCGGTGGGCATCAGCACCAGCGCATCGCCGCCAGCGATCAGATGGTCGATGATCGCGGCCTGCTGGCCGCGGAACTGCTCGTAACCGAAGACCGTGTTGAGCAGCCGGAGCGGATGGGTGGTGTGGGTAGGCATCGGGCGATTATACGGGCACAGCCGGGCGCCACTGGGGCCCGCATGGAGAAAAAGGTGGGCGGGGCGGGCTAAATACCCACGCTTTTGTGCGACCATTTGGCCCCCGCAGGGTGCGCCCCATCACGAAGCGGCAGAGTCGCGCCCGTCAGCCGGCCATACCTTGCTAGAATGGCGCCACGATTTATCTTCCGCACGGAGTCTCGCCCCGATGGTTCGACTGGGCCGTTTTGCACTGCTGGCACTGCTCACCGTGGGCTACTATGCCCTGTTCTATTACGCCGCGGTCTCCACCGCGCATCCGCAGCTGAGCGTGCTGCTGGCCCTGGTGCCGGTGGTGGTGATTAGTGTGTTGCTGGTGTGGGGCTCCCCCTACCGTTATCGGATGCTGGGGCTGGGTGCACTCGCCATTGCCGCGCTCTGGCTGCTGCTTGGGAAGCGGATTGTGGAGAACTACATGTGGTTCTATCTGTTCCAGCACGCCGGGATCAACGCCGGACTCGCCATCTTCTTTGGCATAACGTTGTTCGGCCAAAACACCCCGCTCATCACCCGCTTTGCCGCCATCGTCCACGAGGAGCTGACACCGGGGCAGATCCGCTACACCCGCAAGGTCACGGCGGCCTGGACCCTGTTTTTCCTGGCGACCGCACTGGTCTCAGTGGCCCTGTTCCTCTTCGCCCCCATCGAAGCGTGGGCCTTTTTTGCCAATGTCCTCTATCTGCCCCTGACCATCCTGATGTTTGCCGCGGAATATCTGGTGCG
>DASWUD010000203.1:0-7280 GCA_036401755.1 Gammaproteobacteria bacterium | reverse complement strand
GCCTAGCTGGATCTCGCGACTCATCTCCATCAAATCGTCGATGGGGCGGGTGAGGCGGCGCGCCAGCACCACGGAGACGGCGATGCCGATGAGGATCATCAGGAGGATGGTGACGATCACGGTGGTGATGGTGTCGCGGTGGGCTTCGCCCATCAGCGATTGATCGAAGGTAATCAGTGTATAGCCCACCGTCAAATCCTCGTATTTGACCGGTTGGACAAAGCTGATCAGGCGGGTCCCCGCACGTGGTCCCTCGTAGATTTTCCAGTCGATGTCGGCGGCATGGCCTGCGCCGATGCCGACCCCGTTGGAGCGCAGGACATTGAGGGGGGGCACCAGACCGGTGGAGACCAGCAGCGCCCCCTCCTCGGAAAGGGCGGCGGTACCCAGTACGTCAGGCTGCTTGGCGAGGCTGTTGAGCACCAGTTCGAGGCCGAGCCGGTCGACCGCCAGCAGGGGTTCCCGGCTGGATTCCGCCAACTGGTGGGTAAGGGTGGCGCCGAACTGCTCCATCTGCTTTTCCAGCAGCTGCGACTGGTTGGTACCGACCAGCAGGCCGATGAGGATCATGCCGCCGGAGATGAGCAGGGTGAAGGTGGCGCCGAGCTTGACGGCAATGGGGACGTGCTGGGGGAGATAGTCATTGAGGCAGCAGCGAAGCCGCTCACGCACACTGGCCAGACGAAAATCACGGACACGGCGCCACCATTGCGGGAGCTGTGACCGCCAGGCATGCGCTCGCTGTGTCAATGGCAGAGACTTCATCCGATTAGGCAAGTCCGGGTTTGGTGGGTTTAAATGCAGAAAAATCAATCATTTTTTCTTGCTGTAGATGATAACACAGTCACTGTCTCGCTCATAAACTTAGTTCTTGCTGCCAAGCCGGTTGGCAGAAGCAATGGATTCGGGCAGTCTGGGGAAAACAACTGCCGAGGTAGCACGGGTGACGGGAACGTTCAGGGTCTGGGGGGTATGTATCGATTGCAATTTCGAGGGGCCAATCGAATATACCCACATCGAAGGTGAGAATTATGAGGACGGTGAGGCGTTGGGGGTGATGCTGCTGCAACGCTGTCCGGCCTGCGAGTCGGTAGAGAATGCCCTCATCCCCCTCGATTATTATCAGCAGATGCTGGAGGAGCGGGTGGTCGAAGAACCCGGCGATCAGGCCTGACGTGGAGAGCAGCGAAGCAAAGGTGCGCCTCGACAAGTGGCTATGGGCCGCGCGTTTTTTCAAGACACGCGCCCAGGCTACCGAGGCGATCAACGGAGGCCATGTGCACCTCAACGGCGCGCGGGTCAAGCCCTCGCGCGCCGTGCAGGTGGGGGACCGGCTGGAGATCCGCCGCGCCCGCGAGGAGTTCGAGGTGACGGTGACCGGCCTTGCCGAGCGGCGTGGCTCGGCGAGCGAGGCGGCGCGACTCTACGAGGAGAGCGAAGCGAGCCGCCACCAGCGACAAGAGCGCGCCGAGCAGCAGCGTCTGCTGGCTACGTTGGAGGCTGCGCCGCCGCGCCGCCCCGACAAGAAGGGGCGGCGCCAGATCATCCGCTTCACCGGTAAAGGCGGCTAGCAGGGTGGTTAGCGGCGGGTAAAGCCGTTATAGTAATCCCCATCGAACATCAACGAGGCAGGCGTACCCACCCTGCCTTTATTTTTTCCATGGGTGTCGCCATCTATTCGCGATACTCACTTAATTTGGAGAATCATCTCATGGCCGCCGTTGATCTTAACAAGGACAACTTCGACGAAATCGTCAGCAGCAACAACTTCGTCATCATCGACTTCTGGGCCCCCTGGTGCGGTCCCTGCAAGCAGTTCGGCCCGATCTTCGAGGAGGTCTCGGCAAAGCATCCCGACATCGTCTTCGGCAAAGTCAACACCGAGGTGGAACAGGAGCTCGCCGCCCACTTCCAGATCCGCTCCATCCCCACCCTGATGATCATGCGCGACCAGATCGTCATCTACGCCCAGCCCGGTGCGTTGATGGGCGGCCAGTTCGAGCAGCTCATCGGCAAGGCACGTGAACTCGACATGGAGGATGTGAAGCGTCAGGTGGCCGAGCACCAGGCGCAGCACCCCCACGGCTAAGAACCCATGGGACGCCCGGTGACGCCGCTGCTGGCGGCCGATGTAATCATCGAGCTGGCCGATCGGCCGGGGCGTCCCATCATCCTCATCGAACGCGCCAATCCCCCTTACGGCCACGCCATCCCCGGCGGCTTCGTCGATGTGGGTGAGTCGCTCGAACAGGCGGCGGTGCGCGAGGCCAAGGAGGAGACCGGACTCACGGTGCGCCTGCTCGCGCTGCTCGGTATCTATTCCGACCCGGCCCGCGACCCGCGTGGCCATACCGTTACCGCTGTCTATGTGGGCGAGGCGAGCGGCACCCCGCAGGCCCTCGACGACGCCCGCGCTCTCGCCATCTTTAATCCCGACCTGTTACCCCGACCGCTTGCCTTCGATCACGCCCGAGTGCTCGAAGACTACCGCCGCTTCCTCACCACCGGCCAGCCGGCCCCCCTACGCTGATAGATTAATCAAATTTTTCTATGGCTGTGGCACCACGCTCTGGGGTGTTAGCAATAAATCTTTATATTTTTCATATGCTTGAATTCAAGTTTTCTTAAATCGGCTGACAACCGTTGTCCTACCCCTGCCACTTGTAGCATGCAAAAGGCATCAATAGACTGTGGAAAAAAAATACAACCACAGTAAACAAGGGGGGATCTCATGTCAGCGAGCTGGCGCTTCTTTGTCCATTTCACCCATCTGCCACTGGTCCAGAAGGTGGTCTACACCGGCGCCCTGCTGACGCTGGGGATGGGCTATGCCTTTGCCATGATCTACGTGGTGGCGTCCCACGCCAACCGCGACGGCGACCCGATGCTCTCGGTCAACGACATCGTCATCGCCTACAGCGGCACCAATGCCGGCACCAAGCTGGAGTCGGCGCTGAAGGGGCCGATGTCCGGCATGCTCTCCGCCGACGAGAACATGAAGATCGTCGGCTGGATCCGCGAAGGCGCCTCCGAGGAGAAGTACAACGGCGCGATGAAGGCGATCTTCGACAAGCGCTGCATCGTCTGCCACAACAACCGCAATCCCCACATTCCGCCGCTGGAAGATTACAAGGGGGTGATGCATGTGGCGGAGAAGGATACCGGCATGAATATCTTCACGCTGGTGCGCGTCTCCCACATCCACCTGTTCGGTCTCACCTTCATCTTCTTCATCGTCAGCACCATCTTCTCCCACGCCTATCTGCGCCGGGAGTGGATGAAGGTGGCGATCGTCGTGGTGCCGTTCTTCGCCATCGCTACCGATATCCTCTCCTGGTACATCACCAAGGTGTTCCAGCCCTTCGCCTGGGTGGTGATCATCAGCGGCGCGATGATGGGGGGTAGTTTCGCCCTGCAATTTTTCATCTCCGTCTACCAAATGTGGTTCTACCGTCTGCCGGCCGAGGAGGAGGAGGCCGAGACACGCAGTGTCAAGGGCATTGCCGTGAGCCCCGCCAACGCCTGACCTTCTCTGAACAGTCGACAAGTGAATAACAAGGAGGACGGGTGATGGTCGCTATTGTGAGGTGGACCCGCGATGGGCTGGCGGCGCTCGGCATGGCTCTGCTGCTGGGCGGCTGCGGTGAGCAGGAGCAGGCGCCACCGCAGCAGAGCACGGCTGCCAAAGCCGATGAGGTGATCGGCGATATTGCCGTCGGCAAGCAACTGGCGAAGAGCTGCGCCGAGTGCCACGGCTACGACGGCATCAAGGGGAAAGAGGGGGCGCCGTTCATCGCCGGGCTGCCGCAGCAGTATCTGATCCGCTCTATGCTGGCGTATGACAACGGTTCGCGTACCGCAACCATGCTGCATGCCAGGATGGAGAAGCTCGAACCGCAGCAGATGGGCGATGTCTCAGCCTATTTCGCCTCGCTCAAGACCTTATGGCAGGGCGGCGCCGTCCCACGCCACCAGCCGCTGGTCTACAACCGCGAGGCGATCGCGCGCGGCAAGGCAGCTGCCACCTCCTGCGACACCTGCCACGGCGGCCAGCACAAGATCAGTAAGGCCGACGTGCCCAATCTGCCGGGCATGCAGCCGGCCTACTTCCTCAAGGCGCTCGACGCCTACTTCAGCGGCTCGCGCAACAACCGCTTCATGAACCTGCTGAAACCCTCCTTGAAAGGGGTGAACGTCAACGACCTGGCGGCTTACTACGCAGCGCAGCAGCCGGTGAAGGCACCGCCGCCGAGCTTTGGCAATTCGGCGCGCGGTCAGACCAAGTCGTGGCGTTGCGCCGGCTGTCACGGCCGTGACGGCAACAGCCCCAACCCGGCGGTGCCCTCGCTGGCCGGCCAGCCCGCCGAGTTCCTGCGTATCGCGCAACTGGAGTATCTGGCCGGGACGCGCAAGAGCAGCGTGATGCAGACGGCGATGCGCGGCGTCGGCGTCAGCGAGGTGGCCGACATTAGCGCCTGGTATGCCGCGCAGACCCCCAACGTCTCGCTCTTCTACACCGGCGGCCATTCGCGTCGTTTCGATCCGATCCGCGACGGCGAGCGCATCGCCTCCGCCTGCGATGGTTGTCACGGCCACGAGGGCAACAGCGTGCGCCCCGGCTTCCCCAGTCTCACCGGGCTGCACGTCAAGTACCTCACCGGTGCCACGCTCGCCTACCGCAACGGTGCACGCCACAACGCCATGATGCGCACCATGATCGATTTCCTCGACGAAGATGCGGCGGAGAAGGTGGCCTTCTACTACGCCACGCGCGAGCCACGGCGGGACGCGCAGCGCACCCCGGGCGGCGAGGTGGCCAAGGGCAAGAAGGTGGCCGAGGGGTGCACCTCCTGCCACGGCGAAAACGGCGTGAGCAAGGAGCCGCTCAACCCATCGCTGGCAGGCCAGGATGCGCAGTACCTGGCCAGCGCCACCCGCGAGTATGCGCGCGGCATCCGCAAGCACGAGGGAATGCTCAATGCCACCGAGAAGCTGACGCCGGAGGAGATCCGCGACGTCGCCGCCTTCTTTGCCACGCAGACGCCGCAGCGCCCGGCCAACGTCTACGCGCCGGAGGAGGCGCAGGTCGTCATCGAGAAGCGCTGTAACCACTGTCACGACCGGGGCGGCTTTGGCAGCGAGTTCGACAAGCCGCGCATCGCCGGCCAGTCGGAGCGCTATCTGGTGGCGGCGATGAAGGCTTACGCCAGCAACGAGCGCCGACACTCCGCGATGAATGCCATGGCCGACGTGCTGAGCGGCATCGAGATCCGCGAGATTGCCGCCTACTACGCGCGGCAGAAAGATACACATCAGGGGGAGGGGAAATGATGTTGACGAAGAGGGTGATGGTCATGGCGGTAGCGAGCTTGCTCGTTGCCTGCAGTTGCAATCAACCGAAGCCGGCCGCCCCGCCACCAGCGGCAGTCGCTCCCGCCGCCGCGGCATCGAGCCTGACCAAGGAGGCCGAACAGGTGATCGCGTTGGCGGAGAAGGAGCCTGCCACGCCAGCGGCAGACCCGGCGGCGCCTCCCGCTCCTCTCCCCGAGGGGGCGTTGCGCTGCTGGTTAAAGGGCGACGTGCGCACCATCGCCACCGAACAAGGGAAGGATGGCAGCTGTCAGGTGGTCTATGACAGTGCCGGACAGAACCACGTGGTGGCCAACAAGAGCCGCGATCTGGCAGAGTGCACCCGCCTCCAGGAGCGGCTGAAGAAGAACCTGATAGCCTCGGGTTTTACCTGTGAGTAGCCCGCCAAGACGGCGGTGACCGAGGGGCGTTTCAGGGCGACGATTGTGTGCTTAAATAGGCCAACGTTTGGTCTACCTTTCACAGGAGTGCACATATGATCGGTCTGTTGGTCTTTCTCGGGATTGTCGTTGTCGTCATTTTTTACATCGTTGCCATCTACAACGGCCTGGTGGCGCTACGCAACGCCTTCAAGAACGCCTTCGCGCAGATCGATGTGCAGCTGCAGCGCCGTTACGACCTCATCCCCAATCTGGTGGAGACCGCCAAAGGGTACATGAAGCACGAACGCGAGACGCTGGAGGCGGTGATCCAGGCGCGCAACCAGGCAGTCACTGCGGCGCGTGCAGTGGAGGCCGATCCGACCAATGCTCAGGCGATGCGTGAGCTGGGCGGTGCCGAAGCGGCGCTCGGTGGCATGATGAGTCGCTTCTTCGCCCTCGCCGAGGCCTATCCCGATCTGAAGGCCAACCAGAACATGGCGCAGTTGCAGGAGGAGCTCTCCAGCACCGAAAACAAGATCGCCTTTGCCCGCCAGGCCTACAACGACGCCGTGATGCACTACAACAACAAGCGCGAGTCGTTCCCCAGCAACATCATCGCCGGCGCCTTCTCCTTTAGCGAGGCGCAACTGCTGGAGCTGGAGGACAAAGAGGCGCGCAAGGCGGTGAAGGTCTCCTTCTAGGCCATCATGGATTTCTTTGGCGCGCAGGAGCAGGCACGGCGCCAGACGCGCCGGCTGATCGTACTTTTCGTCATGGCGGTAGTGACCGTCATCGTCGCCGTCTATGCTGCGGTGATGCTAATTTTCATCGGTTCCGGTGAGCGGCAGACGTTGTCGCTGTGGGACCCCGATCTGTTTTTGATCATCTCGGCGGTGACAACGCTCTTTATTGCAGGCGGCAGTCTCTACAAGACCAGTGCCCTGGCCAGTGGCGGCGGTGAGGCGGTGGCCGAAGCGCTCGGCGGGCGGCGTGTCTCGCGCGCCAGCGAGGACCTCCTCGAAAGACGCCTGCTCAACGTGGTCGATGAGATGGCGATCGCCTCGGGGGTGGCAACGCCCAAGGTATTCATCCTCGACGATGAACCGGGCATCAACGCCTTTGCCGCCGGTTTTTCCACCCAGCAGGCGGCGGTGGCGGTGACGCGCGGCACCCTCGAACAGCTCTCGCGTGACGAGCTGCAGGGGGTCATTGCCCACGAGTTCAGCCACATCCTCAACGGCGACATGCGCCTCAACCTGCGCCTCATCGGTATCCTCCACGGTATCCTGCTGCTGGCACTGCTCGGGCGCATTATTCTGCGAAATACTGGGCGCAGTCGCTCAAAAAATGGCGGCGGCATCGTCTTCTTCGGTTTGGCGCTGCTGGTGATCGGCTACATCGGTGTCTTCTTCGGCAACCTGATCAAGGCCGCGGCCTCACGCCAGCGCGAGTTTCTCGCCGATGCCTCGGCGGTGCAGTTCACCCGCAATCCTGAAGGTATCGGCGGGGCACTGAAAAAGATCGGTGGCTTTGAACAGTCGTCCATTC
>DASWUD010000202.1:0-2396 GCA_036401755.1 Gammaproteobacteria bacterium | reverse complement strand
TTGTTTCGCATGTTTGATGAGCTGCGCACCATCGCCGAGCGCGAACCGGGCAACCGCTTCGGTTCGGTGGCGCTGTTCCAGCAGGGTGCGCTGCGGGAGATGTTTCTCGATCTCCATGAGCATGTGATGAGCCATCCGGTGTGGCGCCACCCATTCTTCGTGCGCATGTTCAATGGTCAGTTCACCCATGAGCAGTTGCAACGTTTTGCCTTGCACTATTTCAATCAGGTAAAGAATACTCGGCAGTGTGTGGCGCTGGCGCTGGGGCGTTTCAATGGCGTGATGCCGATGGAGTACGGCTGTCTCAACGAGCGGGTTTCGGAATTGACCCAGATCGTGCTGGCGCAGCTCATCGCCGACGAGTACGGCGTCGGCAGCCACAGCGTCGAGGACTATCCCTCGATGGGCAGCCTGTTCGCCACCACCACCCACCCGGTTATGTATCGCCAGCTGTTCGAGGGGCTGAATATTCCCTTTGAGCAGCAGGACCAACCGCTGCTGCATGGCGTGGTTGACAATGTGCTGATTCAACGTCTGGTGGCTGGCAACCCGGCCTTCACCACCCAGGAGGCGCTGGCCTCGGTCGGGCTCGGCATGGAGTGGGGGGTACCGGAGTTCTTCACCCTGCTGCTCGGCGGCATGATCCGCTATGCCTGGCAGAATAGCGTGCCACTTACCAGCCACCATCTGGAGGTGTTCATCGCCCATGTCCGTTTCGACGTGTTGCACGCCATCGCGGTGATGCTGGTCACCAGCCTTCATGCCGAGGATGACCAGGCCGTGGTGCGCATCAAGGGGGCGACCAACATGCTGATGGCGGGACGTTACGGCATGATGAGCGATCTCTACCGCCACGTGTTTGAGGAGCGCTGTCCGGCATTGGGGGAGATCGGCCTCGATGCCCGTTACCATCTGCGTGATCGGCGCATCGCCACCGAGCTGCTCAGGGCGCGCGCCGCAGTGGACCCGCGCCGTGTCGTCGACGGTGTCGCCTATCGCGGAAGTACGGCGCTGCCGTTCATCTTTGCCGAGGGGGTGTGAGTGAGCGTTGCGTGGTGCGAGCGTGTCAGCATTCGGCGAGAAACGGCTGGCGCTGCCTGGTGCGAGCCACATGGGTGTCGATCCATTTCTCCAGCGTGGGCATATCGAGCGGTGTGCTGATCAGATAGCCCTGCGCGATATCACAATCGAGGATCTCCAGCAGATCGAAGGTCTCCTGATTCTCCACCCCTTCCGCCACCACCCACAGCCCCATGTTGTGGGCCATGTCGATGGTGGAACGGATAATCACGGCGTCATTCTCATCCCGCAGCATGGACATGACGAAGCTCTTGTCGATCTTGAGCTTGCTTACCGGCAGATGCTTCAGGTAGGAGAGTGAGGAGAAGCCCGTGCCGAAATCGTCAATGGCCAGTTCCACGCCCATGGCATGAATCTGCGCCAGGGTGCGCTGGGCCCGTGCGGGATCCGCCATCATCGCACTCTCGGTGATCTCCAGTTGCAGCGAGGCGGGTGCGATTGCCCACTTCTCCATCAACCGCTCCAGCCGACGCGGAAAATCGGCGTCGTGCAGATTGAGTGCGGAGAGGTTGGCCGACAGCACCGGCTTGGTCAGATGGAGATTTTTTAGGGAAGAAAACTCCTCAAAGGCGCGTTCCAGCACCCACGGTGTCAGGTGGTAGATGAGCCCGGTATTTTCCGCAATGGGCACGATCTCCTCAGGGCTCACTATCCCTTCCCCGGGCACCGCCCAGCGCAGCAACGCCTCCATACCGCAAAATCTTCCGGTGCGGATCTCTACTTGTGGTTGGTACGCCAGGGACAAGGAGTTTATCGGGGCATGCAGTTCGTGGCGTAGTGTGTTGGCCAGCGCGAGGCGGCGTTTGGCATGGCGATCATGCTCACTGTTGTAGTGGGTCAACGGGAGTTTGCGCCGTTTGGCCACATCCATCGCCACCTCTGCCTTCTGCAACAACTCCTGGGGCGTCGCACCGTGTTCGGGCGAGAGGGCGATGCCGATGGTGGCGCTGATATAGAGCGACTGGTTATCCACCTCGAAGGGGGATTCGAGAGTTTTGATGAGCTCGTTGGCCAACAGGTCCGCGCTGGCGCACTGCTCACCGGTCAATAACAGCGCGAACTCGTCACCATTGAGCCGTGAAAATATGGCCGTGCCGGAAAAGGAGGTCGTCAAGCGCTCGGCCACGGCGATCAATAAATGGTCACCCACGCTATGTCCCAGTGAATTGTTGATCTCGCGGAACCGGTTCAGGCCGATGAGCAGGAGTGCCAGCTCCTGACATGGTTGCGCGTCATTGCCGAGCGCCTGGGTAATGACGCGTGCCAGCTGTTCGCGGTTGGCAAGACCGGTCAGGGTATCGTGCAAAGCCAGATGC
>DASWUD010000201.1:0-2419 GCA_036401755.1 Gammaproteobacteria bacterium | reverse complement strand
TGGCCAAACCCCAGGGGATGATCCTGGTAACCGGTCCGACCGGTAGCGGTAAGACCGTCTCGCTTTATACCGGCCTCAACATTCTTAACACCCCCGACATCAACATCTCCACCGCCGAGGACCCGGCGGAAATCAACCTGCCCGGCATCAATCAGGTCAACGTCAACGACCGGGTAGGGCTCACCTTCAGTGCCGCGCTGAAGGCCTTTTTGCGCCAGGACCCGGACGTCATCATGGTGGGTGAAATTCGCGACATCGAAACGGCCGAGATCGCCGTCAAGGCGGCCCAGACAGGCCACCTGGTGCTCTCCACCCTCCACACCAACGACGCACCGCAAACCCTCTCCCGTCTGATGAACATCGGCGTGGCCCCTTACAATATCGCCACCGCAGTCAACCTGATCATCGCGCAACGCCTGGCGCGCAAGCTTTGTTCCCACTGCAAGACCATCGAGGATGTGCCGCGCGAGACGCTGCTCATGGAGGGGTTCAGCGAGGCCGACCTGCCGGGAATGAAGATCTACAAAGCGGTCGGCTGCGACCAGTGCAGCGGCGGCTACAAGGGGCGCGTCGGTATCTACCAGGTGATGCCCATCTCCGATGAGATTGCGCGCATCATCATGAAGGGCGGTAACGCCATCGACATCGCCGACCAGGCGCGCAAGGAGAGGATTCCGGATCTGCGACAATCGGCCCTGAAAAAGGTCAAGGACGGCTTGACCAGCCTTGAAGAGATCAACCGCGTAACCAAGGATTAACCATGGCACAAGCAGCCGCCGTTAAGAAGATTGCCTACTCCTGGGAAGGAACCGACAAGAACGGCAACCGCATCAAGGGTGATGTGCAGAGCCCGAACGAGGCCCTTGCCAAGGCGGAGTTGCGCCGCCAGGGGATCAATGTCGCCAAGATCGGCAAGAAAAAAGGCTCACTGAGAAAAGGGAAGATCACCCCCAAAGATATCGCCATCCTGAGCCGGCAGCTCGCTACCATGATGTCGTCGGGGGTGCCGCTGGTGCAATCGTTCGAGATCATCGGCAAGGGGCACGACAATCCGGCGATGCGCGAGCTGGTGGGGGCAGTACGCGCCGACCTCGAATCGGGCACCCCGCTGGCTCGCGCCCTCTCCAACCACCCTCAGTATTTCGACGCCCTCACCTGCAACCTGGTGGAGGCGGGCGAGGCAGCCGGTATCCTCGAGGAACTGCTCGGCAAGATCGCCACCTACAAGGAGAAGACCGAGGCGATCAAGGCCAAGGTGAAGAAGGCGCTTTTCTATCCCACTGCCATCATCATCGTCGCCTTCATCATTACCGCCATCCTGATGATCTTCGTCATTCCGCAGTTCGCCTCGCTCTTCAAAGGGTTCGGGGCTGACCTGCCCGCGATGACCCTTTTCGTCATGAATCTTTCTGATGCCTTCGTCAGCTACTGGTGGGCGATCTTCGGTGGACTGTTCGCAGCCGGCTACTCATTCATTAGCGCCAAGAAAAAGTCGGTGAAATTCCAAGAGTCTCTGGAACGACTCTCCCTCAAAGTACCCATCATCGGCAACATCCTTAACAAGGCGGCCATAGCCCGCTACGCCCGTACCCTCTCCACCATGTTCGCCGCCGGCGTGCCACTGGTAGAGACCCTGGATTCGGTGGCCAAGGCGGTGGGCAACGTGGTCTATCGTGAAGCGATCTTCAAGATGCGCGACTCGGTATCAACTGGTGTCTCCCTGACCGACTCGATGAATCAAGCCAACGTGTTCCCCAGCATGGTCACGCAGATGGTGGCCATCGGTGAAGAGGCCGGCTCCCTCGACACCATGCTCGCCAAGGTAGCCGACTTCTATGAGGAAGAGGTGGACAATGCGGTCGATGCGCTGAGCAGCCTGCTCGAACCGATCATCATGGCTGTGCTCGGCGTGGTCATCGGCGGTCTGGTCATCGCCATGTACATGCCGATCTTCAAGATGGGCCAGGTGGTCTGATGCAGGAGCTCTTGTCGCTGGTCACCGCCCAGCCGCTCTGGGCGGTGGTGATAACGCTCGTTGTCGGCTTGATGGTGGGGAGCTTCCTTAACGTCGTCATCTACCGCCTGCCACTGATCATGAACCGCGAGTGGCGCGTGCAATGCGCCGAGCTGCTGGAGCAGGACGCGCCCCCCGGTGAGCGCTTTAATCTGGCCTTCCCCGCCTCCCACTGCCCGGCCTGTAAACACCCCATCAGCGCACTCGAAAACATCCCACTGCTGAGTTATCTACTGCAACGGGGCAAATGCCGCCACTGCGGCGTGCACATCCCGCTGCGTTATCCGCTCATCGAGTTTATTACCGGCCTTCTGAGCGCCCTGGTGATCTGGCAGTTCGGTGCAAGCTGGCCGGGGCTCTTCGCGCTACTCTTCACCTGGACGCTCATCGCCCTCACCGTTATCG
>DASWUD010000200.1:0-4562 GCA_036401755.1 Gammaproteobacteria bacterium | reverse complement strand
ATCCAGTACGTGGGTAGCATGCATGTCGAGAGTCCTTTTGTTTTTTGGCGATTACAAAAAGATCATCTTTCGATATGCATGTCTACCCCTTAATCTCTAACTCTTTGATTTGGATCGAAATTTTGTGGGGAGCCGTCAGGGTCAGATGAGACTTTCCTGAAGCAGTGCTGATTGATTTCGATGTGGTTACAAGGATGCAACCATGGCGCGTTTGCAACGCATCGGCCCGGTGGGGATAGCGCAACATATCATCCAGCGGGGCAATAACCGTCAGGTCTGTTTTGCCAGTGAGCAGGATATGGCGGCGTATGCTGGGGAGAGCGGCAACACGCCTATCCGGGCGTTGTTTCGGGTTGAAAATCCCATGCAAGATAACTGGTTATCTAAATTAGAGCCTCGTTAGACAAAACAATCGAGATAACTAATAGCTTGACCCTCACGCAACGTTAGGCTTTAGCCTTGCCACGGTGTAAGAAGTAAGGAGTAACTCGATGTTGTTAAAAGTGGGTGAGCTGGCCCAGCGCTGTGGCCTGACCGTCCGTACCCTTCACCACTATGACTCCATTGGGTTACTCACACCTTCTGCGCGGTCCGATAGCGGCTACCGGCTATATAACCGTGACGACGTTGCCAGATTGCATCAGATACAAGCGCTGCGGCGCTTTGGTTTGTCGTTGGCCGATATCGGGGCTTTCCTGGCGGCCCCCGGGCAAAACCTCGCAACGATTGTCGAGCAGCAGATCGAGTTGCTGGAGCAGCAGATCGAAGAAGGCAAGAAACTGCATTGCCAATTGTCTGATCTGCATCAACAGTTGCAGCGTGGGGAAGAGCCGGAGTTGGCCGATTGGCTAACCACCCTGGAGATGATGACCATGTACGACAAATATTTTTCGGCGGAAGAAGTGAAGAAATTTCCCTTATTGAATGGCAGCGAAACGGCGATAGCTGCCGAGTGGGCTTCGTTGGTAAAAAATGTGCGGGCAACGATGGATTCAAAGCTCCCTGCACAAAGCTCAGAAGCACAGGCGTTGGCAAGGCAATGGATGGCCATGTTGGTGCGCGATACCAACGGTGACCCGCGATTGCTGACGAAGTTGAATGCCATGCAATACCAGGAACCTGCGGCGCAGGAGAAATCCGGCATCACGCCGGAGATGATGGCCTATATCCAACAGGCCTTCGCCGAAACCAAGTTGGCGATCTACCAGAAGTATCTCTCTCCCAACGAGTTCCAGTTCATGCGCGACAACTACGGCAAGCGTACAACCGAATGGCCGCCTTTGATCGGTGCGTTTCGTCAGCACCTTGAAGAGGGCACCGCTCCCGACGATCCAAGGGTGAGGCAGCTCGCTGCACAATGGATGGAGTTGTTTCGCTCCTACGCAGGTGACGATCCACAGACACATGCGAAAATTCGTGCAGCGCATCAAGCGGAGCCGCAACTGCTGGAAGGAACTTTTATCGATAGGGCTCTGCTTGGCTATGTGGCTCAAGTGCTTTCGGGTTGAGCGCGACAAGCAGGCGGCTTAGGCTGCCTGTTTTACATTGCAGCAGGCGCGCTTGGCCCTAACCGCATGAACCCCTCTATGACGATGTCTGGCGAACTGGGTGCGCCGCAGATTTACGTTGATTTTTGAGAAGCAAATAAGTCGCTGGCGCTATACTTGCAATCTGGCATGGCTCCACGCTGCTATGGGTTTGGGCGGCATGGCGGCACTGACATGACGGGTAATATAATTCAATCTCCCTGATCCTTGGTTAGTTCCCATGCCAGCTGATATCTCTTTCTTGGCCGCATTTCTGGTCGGTTTGCTCGGAGGTGTGCACTGTGTCGGCATGTGCGGCGGTATCGTGGCTACGCTCAGCTTCGGTCTGCCTGTCGAGGCGCGCGGTCGGTGGCGCGTGCTGTTGCCCTGGCAACTGGCCTACAACAGCGGGCGACTCTTCAGTTATGTGGTCGCCGGGGCGCTGTTTGGCGGCATTGGGGCAGTGGCTGCGCACTGGATCGCCATCCACGAGGCGCAGCGCCTGCTGCTGGTCGCTTCGGGAGTGATGATGGTGGTGCTTGGTCTCTATCTGGGCGGCTGGTGGTTTGGCGTGTTGCGGCTGGAACAGGTGGGTGGGCGCCTGTGGCGTCACATCGAACCGCTGGGGCGCCGGCTGCTGCCGGTGCGCAGTTTCCGCCAGGCGCTGCTGTTGGGGTTGGTGTGGGGCTGGCTGCCGTGCGGGCTGGTCTACAGTGTGCTGATCTGGGCTGTTGCCAGTGGCAGCGCACTACAGGGGGCGTGGCTGCTGCTGGGCTTTGGCCTGGGGACATTGCCCAATCTGCTCGCCATCGGCCTGTTCGCCACTCGCCTGGCGCACTGGACGAAGCAGCCGTGGCTGCGTCGTGGCGCCGGGGTACTGGTGATTCTGCTCGGTTGCGTGAATCTGCTGCGTGGTCTTTCTGTGGCGGGATAGCCAGGGCGCGGAGCAGTGTTGCTCCGCGGCTGACTGTCACGCGGCCGCGGCGGCGGTAGGGGCGAAGGGGCGGTTGATCAGACCGAGGATAACACGCACTTCCTCAACCTGTTTCTTAAGCCCCATGGCGCTCTTCTCCAGCTCCTCGATGCGCGATTGCAGGGTGTCGCGCGATTCGTTGATCTTGCGCAGGTTCTCCAGGCGCTTCTCCATCTGATCCTTGTGGTCCTTGATCTGCTTGATCAGCGGGGACATCACCGCCTTGTTCCAGCTTTCGGCATCACGATGGGCCTTGAAGAAGACGTTGCGGGCGTGGCTTACCAGGCTGATGAAAAACTTCTTCACCACGTAGGACTGCTCCATCATGGTGGTTAACGGGCTGGTACGAAACGCCTCGGCCTCCTCGTAGAGTTTCTGCAGATCCTTGACGTACTCCGCAGTGCTGTAGAGGGCCGGTTTGATCTCGGGAACGCCGTGCTCCTGATGGAATTTGTGGTAGACCGTGGTAACCAGGCGATTCATCTGTTCCGAATATTCGGCGACCTCGTGCAGCATGCCGGTGATGCCGTCGAAGAACATCTTCATGCCATCCTTCAGGCCGTGGGTGGTCCAGCTGCCCGACATCTTGTCGCGGGATTTGGCGACCAACGCGTCGAGGCGGCTAAGGTCGAGCAGCTCCATCAACTGTTTGCCCTGATCACCGAGGAGCTTCTTGTTGGCCTGGAAGCTCTCCACATTCTTGTGATAGGCGACCTGCTCCTCGCGGGTCTTCTTCATCAGGTGTTCGATCACTTCGTTGTTCTTGCCGGTCAGGCCGCGCAGCTCCTGCAGCTGATCGGCGGTCGATTTGTAGCGCGAGGCGAGGATGTCGAACGACTCCTTGATCATGCCGCCCACTTCACCCTTGACGTGGTCACGCAGCAGCTCCTGCTTATAGGGGAGGATCTCCGTGGCGAGGATTGACTCAATGGTGAGGATGTTGCTGCGCCCCAGCATCTCCTCGTCGTGGCGGATCTTGGCGAGCAGCCCCTTCTGTGCCGAGACCGGTACCACGATGCCGGGATCGACACCGAGGGTCTGGGCGGCGCGCTTGCACTGTTCGCCGATCGATTTCTCCACCTGCTCGCGGCTCTTGAGCTCGTCCCACAGGGTGTCGACCTTGTTGAGGATCACCAGCAACCCCTTCTCCTTGCCGGCGCTCACCTGTTTGACGTTCTGCTGCCACATGTCCAGGTCGGATTTGGTGACGCCGGTGTCGGCGGCGAGGATGAACATCACCGCCTGGGCGTTGGGCAGCATGTTGAGGGTCAGCTCCGGTTCGCTGCCCAGGGCGTTGAGGCCCGGGGTGTCGAGGATCACCAGCCCCTGCTTGAGCAGCGGGTGGGGAAAGCTGATCAGCGCGTGGCGCCACATCGGCACGTCGATCTTGCTGGGGATGGAGCCGTCGGGATTGAGCAGGTGTTTATCCGAATCGCTGAACAGGCCAAGCTTGCGCGCTTCATCGGGGCTGACCTGCTTGACCTTGACGATTTCGCGGAACGCCTCGGCCATGTTTTCCGGATTTTTAAGATCGAGGGTGATGCTGGTCCAGTGGATCGGCTCATTCTTGTATTCGGCGATGCTGGGCTCGTTGAGGCGGGTCTCGATGGGCAGCAGGCGAATATAGGCCTCTTCACTGCTCGAGTCGTAAAAGAGCTCGGTGGGGCACATGGTGGTGCGCCCGGCTTCGGAGGGGAGCAGGCGCCGGTCGTATTCGGAGAAGAAGATGGCGTTGATGAGCTCGGTCTTGCCGCGCGCGAATTCGGCGACGAAGGCGATGGTCAGCTTGTCGGACTTGAGCATCTCCAGGCATTCGAAGATACGCAGTTCATCCTCGGGGTTGCAGAGTTTGTTGGCATCGAGCCACTTCTGGTAGAACTGGATCCCCTTGCTCAGGTCCGCCTTCCACTGGCCGTAAGCCTGCATCTGCTCGTTGAATCGCTTGCTGGTGCTCGTCATGAGTATGTCCTGTTGTGCTTCAGGGAGGCCGTCCGACAAAGGAAAAGCGTGGGACGGCCTGATAGGCTCTGGTTCGGCCAATATATTGAAAATTAGAAAGAAAA
>DASWUD010000199.1:0-4875 GCA_036401755.1 Gammaproteobacteria bacterium | reverse complement strand
GCCCGGCGAAGTCCGGGTGGTAAAGCAGGGTGGCGAGTCGGAGTTCTACTACGTCTCCGGCGGCATGCTCGAAGTTCAGCCGCACCGGGTCACGGTGCTGGCCGACACCGCGCTGCGCGCCAAGGACGTGGACGAAGCCGCCGCTCTTGAAGCGAAGGCTCGTGCCGAACAGGCGATCAAGGATCGCACGGGTGAAATCGATCTGGCCAAGGCCCAGGCAGAACTTGCCGAAGCCATTGCCCAGTTGCAGGCGATCCAGCGCATCCGCAAACAGGCCGGTGGTACCCGTTCCTGATTGCCGTAACGCGCTTGCAGCAATGAAAAAAAGGGCGGTGTGCTATACACTGCCCTTTTTTCTTTTGGGGGGTATGGATTAATGGCTACAAACAGTGTGGCGCGCGGCCGGGTGGTGACCCTGACTTACAGCATCACCAACGAACTGGGTGAAACCGTCGAACAGATCGACGTGCCAGTCAGCTACCTGCATGGCGGCGAAACCGGGCTGTTCCCCAAGATCGAGCGGGCCCTGGAAGGGCATGGAATCGGTGACGAAATCAGCGTCGAGCTGTCACCCGAAGAGGGTTTCGGCAGTTGGGACCCAGCAATGACCTTCTCCGATCTGATCGAAAATGTGCCGCCCGAGTATCGTGAAGTGGGCGCCAAGGCCGAGTTCGTCAATGATGAGCATGAGACCATCACCATGGTAGTCACCCATGTGGACAATGGCACCGTCACCCTCGATGGCAACCACCCCTTCGCCGGCAAGACCGTCACCTTTCACGTGAAGGTGGAAGGGATTCGCGAAGCGACGGCGGAAGAGCTGCGCACGGGCGAGTCGAGTGACGCCATGCCACCGGTATTTCACTAACTGATCGACACAATGACGCACGTACACAATCCGCTCCATATCGTCATCCTGGCGGCGGGCCAGGGGACTCGCATGAAGTCGGCACTGCCCAAGGTAGTGCACCCCATCGGCGCCAAGCCTTTGCTGGCGCACGTGATTACAACCGCCAAGGCACTCGACGCTGCGAAAATCCATGTGGTCTATGGGCACGGCGGCGACAAGGTACGTGCGGCGATCAATGATCCCGCTCTGCACTGGGTCGAGCAGCGCCAGCAGCTTGGCACCGGCCATGCGGTGTCGCAGGCGATTGATCACATCGACGATGCAGCGGTTGTATTGATCCTCTATGGCGATGTGCCACTCACAACCCTTGAAACTTTGCAGCCGTTGGTAGCGAGCGCTCGCACTGGCGAGCTGGGGCTGCTCACTGCACTACTGCCTGATCCCCATGGCTATGGCCGTATCGTGCGCAATACTGACAATGCGATCCAGCGCATCGTCGAGCAGAAGGATGCCAATGAAGTCGAACGCGCCATTCGCGAGATCAACAGTGGCATGATGGCGCTGCCCGCACGACGTCTGAAAAAGTGGCTCGGCCAGTTGAAGAATGACAATGCCCAGGGCGAGTACTACCTGACCGACATCATCGCGATGGCAGTGGCGGATGGCGTGAAGGTGAATGGTGTCATCGCCCGCGATAACGACGAAATCCTCGGTGTGAATGATCGGGTGCAGCTGGCGCATCTGGAGCGTGTTTATCAAAAACGCTGCGCGGAACGGTTGATGCGCCAGGGCGTAACTATCAGCGATCCATCGCGCGTAGAGATCCGTGGTGAAGTAACCACTGGTCAGGATGTGACACTCGATATCGGCGTGATCCTGGAAGGTACCGTGAAGTTGGGCAACCGTGTGGTAGTCGGTGCCCACTGCGTATTGAAAGATGTGGAGATCGGCGATGACGTGAAGATCCTGCCCATGAGCCACATCGATGGGGCGATTATTCATGCCGGTGCTCATGCCGGTCCCTTCGCGCGTATCCGTCCCGGCACGGTAGTGAGCGAATCAGCTCACGTGGGCAACTTCGTCGAGATCAAGAACAGCCAGATCGGAACGGGTTCGAAGATCAACCATCTAAGTTACGTGGGCGACACCACCATGGGACGCGACGTGAACATCGGTGCCGGCACCATCACCTGCAATTACGATGGCGCCAACAAACACCGCACCGTTATCGGTGATCGGGTCTTTGTCGGTTCCGATACGCAGCTGGTCGCGCCAGTGACGGTAAAAGATGGTGCAACGATTGGTGCCGGCTCCACCATCACCAAAGATGCCCCCTCTGAAGAGCTTACCTTGAGCCGCAGCAAGCAGGTGACCATTAACGGCTGGAAACGGCCAACCAAGAAAGTCTGAGCATTAAACGCAAAGACGCCAAGAACGCAAAGTTCGCAAATGATTAGTATCACTAATGAGTTTCTCTGCGGCCTTTGCCAACTTCGCGCCTTTACGCTTAAGGAGTTTTGAAATATGTGCGGAATTGTCGGTGGTGTAGCTGAGCGCGATGTGGTGCCGATCCTGATCGAAGGACTGCGCCGCCTGGAGTACCGTGGCTATGACTCGGCGGGTGTCGCTGTCGTGGAAGGCGGCTGTCTGGATCGTGTACGTCTGCCGGGCAAGGTGCAGGTACTGGCCGATGCAGTGAGCGCTCAGCAGCTGAAAGGTAATACCGGCATCGCCCACACCCGCTGGGCAACCCATGGGGAACCATCGGAGAAGAATGCACATCCGCATATTTGTGATGAGACCGTCGCGCTGGTGCACAACGGCATCATCGAAAATCACGAAGCACTGCGCGCACAGCAACTGGCGCAGGGTTATCGCTTTACCTCACAGACCGACACCGAGGTGATTGTGCACGCGGTGCACGATCAACACACTCATGGACTCGATCTGCTGCAGTCGGTTCAGGCCACACTATCCAAGCTGGAAGGGGCCTATGCGCTGGCGGTGACCAGTACCCGCGAAGTCGGCCGCCTGGTAGTGGCGCGCAAGGGGAGCCCGCTGGTGATCGGTGTCGGTATCGGTGAAAACTTTATCGCTTCCGATGTGGCGGCGCTGTTGCCGGTAACGCGTCGTTTCATCTTCCTCGAAGAGGGTGATGTGGCAGATGTGCGTCGCGATAGTGTGGTGATCTACGACGCGCACGGCAAACAGGTGCAACGCCAAGTGCGCGAATCGGAGCTCTCCGCCGATGCCGTGGAGCGTGGTGAATATCGCCACTACATGCTCAAAGAGATCCATGAACAACCCCGTGCCATCGCCGAAACGCTGGAGGGGCGCATCAGCGGCAGACGTGTGCTGGAAGCGGCATTCGGCCCGGCGGCGGCAAAACTTTTTGATCAGGTAAAGGCGGTGCAGATCGTCGCCTGTGGCACCTCGTTCCATGCGGGATTGGTGGCGCGCAACTGGTTCGAAGGTGTTGCCGGAATTCCGTGCCGCGTCGAGGTAGCCTCCGAATTCCGCTACCGCCATCCGGTGGCCGATCGCGATGCGCTGTTCGTTGCCATCTCCCAATCGGGCGAGACTGCCGATACCCTCGCCGCACTGCGCGCGGCCAAGGCGCTGGGTTTTCAATCCACCCTGGCCATTTGCAATGTGCCCGAAAGCTCACTGGTGCGCGAGGCCGATCTTTCATTAATGACCCGTGCCGGTCCGGAGATCGGCGTCGCTTCCACCAAGGCCTTTACCACCCAACTGGTCGCATTGCTGTTATTGGTAACGGTACTGGGGAGGCGCCACCGCATTACCGAGGAGCGCGAGGCGGCCATCGTCGAGCAACTCGAGGGCTTGCCGCGCCATATCGAACAGGTGCTCACACTGGACCCGGCCATTCGCTTACTCGCCGAGCGCTTCACTGACAAACACCATGCACTGTTTCTGGGTCGCGGCGTGCAGTATCCGGTGGCTATGGAGGGAGCGCTCAAGCTCAAGGAGATCTCCTACATCCATGCCGAGGCCTACCCGGCCGGTGAGCTGAAGCACGGCCCGCTGGCGCTGGTCGATGAAGCGATGCCGGTGATTGCGGTGGCACCCAATGATGCGCTGCTGGAAAAGCTCAAATCGAATCTGGAAGAGGTGCGTGCCCGTGGCGGTGAGCTTTATGTCTTTGCCGATCACGACGCAGCGATGAGCGCCAGCGAACGGGTGCATGTGATGACGGTACCCGCTGGTGGCAGTCATATCTCTCCGGTAACCTTCACCATCCCTCTGCAACTGCTCGCCTATCACGTCGCGGTGCTCAAGGGTACCGACGTGGATCAGCCGCGTAACCTCGCCAAGTCGGTAACGGTGGAGTAGAAACCGCAACCAGTGGCTAGGCCTTCCTGCTCTCCGGGAAATGGCCGCAAATGCCCGAGGACTGCGCCAGCGAGCGCAGCCCTTCCGGGTCGAGTATCGTCACATGGCTGCCCTTGACGCTGAGCAATCCCTGGCTGGTGAAGTTGCCGAGGATGCGCGAGAAGGTTTCCGGCTTGACTGACAGCCGTGAAGCGATGATCCCCTTCGGCGTCTCCAGATCGAATTCGATGCAACCCTGTTTTTCCATGGCATGCTTTGCACAGAGAAAGCCGGCCACCCGGCCGATGGCCGTCTGCAGGGTCAGGTCATCGATCTCCTTGATCATGCGACGCAGTCGCTGACTCATATCGCTCATCATGCGGAAACAGGTATCGACCGATTCCCGCAACAGGGCGATGAATGCCTTGTTGTCGAAGGCCAGCAAATCGCTGCGTTCAATCGCCGTGGCACTGACCGGATAGGTGGGGGCATCGGCGAACATCAATGCCTCGGCGAAGGTATGGCCGGCGCCGACCAGCTCAATCACCTTTTCGTTACCATTCGGTGCCAAGCGGGTCAGCTTGATATGGCCTGTGGTGATCAAGTAGAAATGGGTCGCTTGATCGCCGGCCTCGAAGAGCCGCTCACCTTCCACAAGTACGCGTTTGCGTGACAAGTCGACCACGCGACCA
>DASWUD010000198.1:0-5966 GCA_036401755.1 Gammaproteobacteria bacterium | reverse complement strand
CGAAGATCATGGCCAGACTCACGGGGATCAGCGCACGCTTCATGATGCAGCTCCGCGGCGCAGACCGTGGCGTAAATAGAGGAGCAACAGCACGCCGGCCATGACAAACCATTGCGCCGCATAGGCGCGATGGCGCGCCGGCGGGAAGGCGTGCAGTGCGTCGAGCTCGTGCAGGGCCGCCTCGGAACCATCGGGATAGATCACAAGCGGCAGCAGTGAATGGCCGAGCACGCGGGCCAATTGTGCCGGCACCGCGGTCTGCACCACCTTGGGCCAGCCTGAGGCAAAGGCCTCGCGCTCGGAGAGTGCGAAGGGTGGCGCTGCTGGCGCCAGCGCCAACCCTTCGAGCTGCACCGTGCCGGCGGGCAGTGTGACGGACGGGAGGTGGGCGCGGTCTTCACCCTGCGGCAACCAGCCCAACACCACCAGCACCGCACGGCCATCGGCCAACTGCAGCGGCGCCAACAATTCGTAACCGGCGCGTCCGTTACGCACACGGTTGTCCAGCAGGAAAGGAAGCTGTTCGTAACGCCCCGCTGCAGAGGCGCGTTGCGGCAGAGACGAAGCCTGCAGCGCGCTGACGGGTTGGGCTGCGGCGTGCAGCGCCGCATCAATGGCGGCAAAGAGCGCCTGTTTCTCCCCGGCACGGTGCAGTTGCCAGTTCCCCAGCGACAGCAACAGCAAAAACAGCACGACGCTGGCGATACTCTGCGCCAGCGCAGGCCGAAAGCGCAGCCGCCTGCCTATACTGTTGGTCATGTTGTTCCGTCTCCTTCTCATCCTCGCCCTGCTCGCCATCGTGGCCACTCTCGCTTTTGCGCTACTCACTCTGACACGCGACGGCAGCGCCAGCCGGCGCACTGTGCGTGCCCTCACCTGGCGCGTCCTGCTCTCCATCGGCCTGTTCCTGTTGCTGCTGCTCGCCTTCGCTCTCGGCCTGGTGCAGCCCCACGCGCCCGCTTTTCTGCGCATCCCGGCACCCTCGGCCTACCACCAGTAGACGAACAGATAGAGCCCCAGCCAGATCACATCGACGAAGTGCCAGTACCACGACACCGCCTCGAAGCCGAAGTGTTCGGTGGGGGTGAAGTGGCCTTTCAGGGCGCGCCCCAGGATCACGCTCAGCATGATCACGCCCAACGAGACGTGCAGACCGTGAAAGCCGGTGAGCAGGTAGAAGGTCGAGCCGTAGATCCCCGAGTGCAGGGTCAGCCCCAGCTCACGATAGGCGTGGGCATATTCGTGCAGCTGCAGCACCACAAAGGTGACGCCGAGCAGGATGGTGACGAGCAGCCAGCCCGCCAGCGCACGGCGTGCCTTGCGCTTCAGTCCCCAGTGTGCCAGCGTGACGGTGAGCGCACTGCTCAACAGCACCGCGGTATTGATAGCGGGGATGCCCACCGGGCCCATCGCCGCGTTCGGCACATCGAAGTCGCTGCTGCGCGGCATCTCCAGCAGCGGCCAGTGGTTGACGAAGTGGGGCCACAACAGATGCGCCGCCCCTTTGGCCCCCTCCCCGCCCAGCCACGGCACCGCCAGTTCACGCACATAGAAGAGCGCGCCGAACAGCGCGCCGAACAGCATCACTTCGGAGAAGATGAACCACGCCATGCCGAGGCGGAACGAGCGGTTGACCTGCGCGTCGTAGAGGCCCGCCTGGTTTTCCCGGATCACCGCCGCAAACCAGCGCTGCACCGCCAGCAGCAGCACGATCGCCCCGAGGATTGATGGCACCAGGCTGCCGCCGTGCAGCAGCAGGCCAAAACCGGCAAGCAGCAGCGCCAGCCCCAGCGCCGTGACCACCGGCCACGGGCTGGGCGGCGCGACGAAATAGCGGCCGTTAGCCATGGGCGTGCGGTCCTTCGGCATGCACCGTCTCTGCCGAAGGTGGCGTGGTGAAGGTGTGGTGCGGCAATGGCGAGGGCAGCGTCCACTCCAGGCCATGCGCCCCCTCCCAGGGACGCGCCCCCGCCGGCTCACCGCCGCGCAGGGTCTGGATGATCAGCCAGAGAAACAGCAGCTGCGACAGTCCGAAGGCGATGCCGCCGATACTGGAGATCGCGTTGAAGTCGGCGAACTGCAGCGCGTAGTCGGGTATGCGCCGCGGCATGCCCGCCAGCCCGGCGAAGTGCATCGGGAAGAAGGTGAGATTGACCGAGATGGCCGAGAGCCAGAAGTGCCACTGCGCCAGGCGTTCGTTGTAGCGGTGACCGGTCCACTTGGGCAGCCAGTAGTAGACCGCGGCGATGATGCCGAACAGCGAGCCGGTGACCAGCACGTAGTGGATGTGCGCCACCACAAAATAGGTGTCGTGGTACTGGTAGTCGGCCGGTACGTCGGCGAGCATCAGGCCGGAGAGGCCGCCGACGGTAAAGAGAAAGATGAAACTGAGCGCCCACAGCATCGGCGCCTCGAAGGTGAGCGAGCCGCGCCACAGCGTGGCGGTCCAGTTGAACACCTTGATGCCAGTGGGCACGGCGATCAGCATGGTGGTGTACATGAAAAAGAGCTGCGCCGTCACCGGCAGCCCCACCGCGAACATGTGGTGCGCCCAGACGATCACCGACATGAAGGCGATGGCACTCACCGCGTAGATCATCGAGGTGCGCCCGAACAGCGGCTTGCGGCTGAAGGTGGGGATGATCTCCGAGATCACGCCGAAGGCCGGCAGGATCATGATGTAGACCTCGGGGTGACCGAAGAACCAGAAGATATGCTGAAACAGCAGCGGGTCACCGCCGCCGGCCGCGGCAAAGAAGCTGGTGCCGAAGTGACGATCGAACAGTGCCATGGTGGCCACCCCAGCCAGCACCGGCATCGCCAGCACCAGCAGAAAGGCGGTGATGAGCCAGGTCCAGACGAACAGCGGCATGTCGATGAGCTTCATGCCGGGCGCGCGCAGATTGAGGATGGTGACGATGATGTTGATCGCCCCCATCACCGACGAGATGCCCATGATGTGGATGGCGAAGATCATGAAGTCGATCGACGGCGGGCCGTAGGTGGTGGAGAGCGGCGCATAGAAGGTCCAGCCGGCGTTGGGAGCGCCCTGCGGCATGAGAAAGCCGCTCCACAGCAACAGCGCGGCGAACGGCAACAGCCAGAAGCTCCAGTTGTTGACGCGCGGCAGCGCCATGTCGGGCGCACCGATCATCAGCGGGATCTGCCAGTTGGCCAGCCCCACCAGCGCCGGCATGATGGCGAGGAAGATCATGGTCAGGCCGTGCATGGTGACCAGCGAGTTGTAGAAGAGCGGCTGCATCAGCTGCAGCCCGGGCTGGAACAGTTCGGCGCGGATCAGCATGGCGAGGATACCGCCGGCAAAGAACATGCTCAGGCTGAACAGCAGGTAGAGCGTGCCGATCTCCTTGTGGTCGGTGGTGAACAGCCAGCGCCGCCAGCCGCGCACGGCCTTGTTGCGCCCCTTGATGGGGATGATGGTTGCCTCGCTCATCGCGCCGCCTCCACCTGCTGCGGCGTCACCAGATCGCCGGTATGGTTGCTCCAGCCATTGCGTTCGTAGGTGAGCAGCGCCGCCAGCTGGCGATCGTCCAACTCCTTGCCGAAGGGACGCATTACCGGATTGCGCGGACTGCCGTGGATCACGAAGCGAAGATGCGCTTGTAATGGGCCATTGACCACCGCACTGCCATCGAGCGGCGGAAAGGCACCGGGGATCCCCTTGCCATCGGCCTGATGACACGCCGCGCAGATCGAATCGAACACCTTCTTGCCCTCCGCCATCGCCACCGCCATGCTCCATGGCGCAGCGGCGGCGCTGCGCTCCGCGGCCTGCGCCTGTTTGCGCTGCGCCAGCCAGCTCTGAAACTCCTCGGCGCTCACCGCCTGCACCACGATCGGCATGAAGCCGTGGCCGGCCCCGCACAACTCGGCGCACTGGCCGCGATAGAGGCCCGGCCGCTCGATGACGATATCCGCCTCGTTGACATAGCCCGGCAGCGCATCGCGCTTGAACCCGAGGGCCGGCACCCACCAGGAGTGGATGACATCGTCGGAGGTGAGGCGCAGACGCACATGCTTGCCCACCGGCAATACCAGCGGGTTATCCACATCGCGCAGGTAGTAGGAGACATCGCTGGGAAAGCGTGTCGCTCCCAGCCGGCTGGCCTCACGGCTGGCGCTGTCCAGATTGCTGAAGAAGGCGAGCTCGTGGCCGGTGTAGCTGTAGTGCCATCGCCATTGTGAGCCATGCACATCCACGGTGAGATCCGGCGTGGGCAAGGCGTTGATGGCGAGCAATACCGAGGTTGCAGGAACGGCGATAGCGATCAGGATCAGCGCCGGGATGACGGTCCAGACAATCTCCAGCCGGGTGTTACCGGCGAATCGCGCCGCCTGTGCGCCGCGGCTCCGCCGATGACGCAGCAGCGACCAGCTCATCACGGCAAAGACACCAGCACCGATCACTGCGCACACCCAGAACACCAGCATGTGCAGCTGATAGACCTGATGGGCCGCCGCCGTCACCCCATAGTGCATGTTGAGTCCGAACGGCTCCTCCTGCGCCGCAGACGCTACAACCGGGACCCACAGCCCCACCAGCGTTACACCTTTTCCATCCACGGCACTGCACCATCATGGGATTCTTGCGCGAAGGAGATATCGATTGTTGGTGACAAGGAACCTCTGAATAAGTGAGCGAGCAGGATGAGATGCAAGGCGCACGGAGCACAGCACCCGAGACATATCAGTTAGATAGGCGAGGGTGCGAACACCGTGCAACGCAGCAGATCGCCTGCGCAGCTATGTTCAGAGTTCCCTAAATTAGTAGTCCACTTTTTGCGTTGTAGCCATCAGGCCGGCAACCACGCAAATCGTCAACACACCAGGGAGGGATCATTGGCAGTGAATGAACTTTCAAAATTTTCCTGATGATTGCCGAAACTCTGACTGATGTTTTTATTGTCTACCAGAAACATCCATAACCAGGCTTGCGGAATTAGGAAAGATCTATAAGCAGCGGCAAGTGAACTTTGGTGACGAAAGGGAGAGCATGACAGTACAAATGAATACGGGCTCCGTGGGAGCCCATGTCATCGGAAGTGATTTGCAGAATGCTACAGCGAGTCCAGCATGGCCAGGAAAGCTGCTTCGTCGAGTACCTCGATACCCAGATCGTTTGCTTTGTCGAGCTTGGAACCGGCCTCTTCACCGGCGACCACGAAACTGGTCTTCTTCGAGACACTGCCGCTCACCTTGGCACCGAGGGCTTCGAGTCTCGCTTTGGCTTCGTCGCGGGTCATGGTGGCAAGGGTACCGGTGAGGACGAAGGTTTTGCCGGCCAGTGGTTGATGCGCTATGGTGCGCGCCTGTTTCGGCCAGGAGATGCCGGCGGCGATCAGTTTGGCGATCACTTCGCGGTTGTGCGGTTGCTGGAAGAAGGTGTGGATGCTTTGCGCCACTACCGGCCCCACATCCTGCACCTGTTGCAGGGCCGTTTCATCGACCGCCATGATGGCGTCGAGGTCGCCGAAATGACGCGCGAGGGTTTGCGCGGTGGCCTCGCCCACTTCGGGGATGCCGAGGGCGAGGAGGAAACGCGGCAGGGTGGTGTGGCGACTCTTCTCAATCGCCGCGAGCAGATTGGCGGCCGACTTGTCGCCCATGCGCTCCAGCCCGGCAAGTTGTGCGTGGGTGAGGCGGTAGAGATCGCCCACGTCATGGATCAGCCCTTCATCGGCGAGCTGCTCCACCAGCTTGTCGCCTAGCCCGTCGATATCCATGGCGCGGCGCCCGGCGAAGTGTTTGATCGCCTCCTTGCGCTGTGCGGCGCAGTAGAGGCCGCCGGTACAGACCGCCGCGGCCTGATCTTCGAGACGCTCCACGTCGGAGCCGCACACCGGGCACTTGGCGGGATAGTGCACCTTCCTGGCATGGGGCGGCCGTTTCGACAACACCACGCCGGCCACTTCGGGGATGACATCGCCGGCACGGCGCACGATCAC
>DASWUD010000197.1:0-9688 GCA_036401755.1 Gammaproteobacteria bacterium | reverse complement strand
AGCAACTATCCTCACCTGCTTGATCCGAAGGGTGAGATCGGTATTGGTTACGGTGTGTCGGGCGTGCCCGAAACATTCCTCATCGATCGCACGGGCGTCATCAGTTGCAAGCAGGTCGGTCCGCTGGTGGGCAGCGAACTGGAAAAGGTGATGGAGCGATGGATCCAACCCATGTTGGAAGGTAAGGAGCTCAAGTCGTGCGTTTGATCACCGTGTTGTTGATGCTTTTCAATCTCTCCGTCCTGGCCGCCCAGGTTGAGGAGGACGAGCTGGAAGCCAAGACCCGCGACCTCTCCCGGCAATTACGCTGCCTGGTATGCCAGGGCGAGAATGTGTGGGAATCGCATTCGGATCTGGCCAGGCAGATGCGTGACCATGTGCGCGATCATCTTAAGGCAGGTGAATCGCCGGAGCAGATCAAGGCCTATCTCGAAAGCCGCTATGGTGACTTTGTTCTGATGGAACCGCCCAAACACGGTCTCAACTGGCTGCTGTGGCTGGGACCTTTCGCACTGCTCATCACGGGGGGGGTTCTGTTGAGACGGCAGCTTAACCAGTGGCGCAAGCCAGCGATTAAAAGGGAAGGTGCGGTATTGAGTGAAGAGCAGAAAATAAAGATCGAGGCTGAACTCGCCCGGCTGGAGGATGAATGATGGAGTGGCTGGTTGCATCTTCACTGCTGGTGCCCACATCAGCGATCCTGATCTGGCCGCTATGGCGACACAGCGATCGGCCGCTGCCTGCAGGTGTGGAGGGGATATTGGAGGAGACTGATCAGGAGCGCAAAGAGGAGAAGAAACGGTTGCTCGCCAATCTGCGTCTTCTGCGCCTCCATTATGCCGAAGGCAAAGTGGCGAAAGAAGATTTCCAAGAATTGGAGACCGAATACCAGCAGCAACTCGCCGTAGTCCTCAATGGCAGTGAACAGGTCCGCACTTACGTTCCAGTCAAACCACGCCCAGGTTTGCACCATGGTGGCTCGGCAGCACTCTTACTGTTGGTTAGTGCCACCTCGCTGCTGCTGTTCAACCATTATTGGAAAGTTGCTCCAGCGACTGCCCAGCCAACGCAAGAGCTAAATGCCGATGCCATGGTCCAGCGATTGGAGGCGCGTCTCGCTGCCAACCCCAATGACATCGAAGGGCAGATGATGATGGCGCGGTCGTACACGGCATTGGGACGCAGTAACGAAGCGCTGAAGGCATGGAACAAGGTGCTCGAACTTGAGCCCGAGAACAGTGAAGTAAGCGGTAACGTGGCAGTGATGTTGTTGCAAACTGGGGGGGAGACGGAGGTACGTGAGGCGCTCAAGCTCATCGCACGACTGCGCCAAACCGATCCTGCCGAGCCCGGCTGGCTTTGGTACCAATCCATGGGCGAAGACCTGCTGGGCCAGCGGGATGAAGCAAGAGCCACGCTGGAAGAGCTCCTGCCCATGTTGCCCCCGGAGAGTGAGAAGGCGGCCATGGTAAGGGAGGCCCTGGCGCAAATGACCTCGGCCAGGTAGTTGCATTATCACATCAGGATCTAATCCTCTTTTTCACGTTGATAGTGTTACCCTCCTGCAATTCAGCAAAAGGGGTGAAGGAACAAACGCCGTACGCTGTGGGTAACATCGAGAAAACTTGTCAAGTATTCACTCTCAGTCATTGCTCGCGCAGTCGCGAACTGGCGATAGAACGCCGAGATGCTGTCTCATCTATGAAGTTGATGTTGCCTCGCAACGAGATCTAACTGCACGGGCTTATGAAGAATATAATGAAAAACTAATTTTAAAAAAGTTAGCTCCGCAATTCCTTTTTGCAGATATGCCTAGGTGGACAGACGGACTAGATTGTTGACTTTTGTATAGCCAGCCTGCCAAGCTCTGTGTCCCGTCTTGCTCCAGCGTGTTGCCCGCTACACCAGGACAAGGCTCGGGCATGACAAAAATAACTGTAATAAATTTAGAATGCATTAGGGGGAATCTTGATGGTTTCAAAGAACACTGCCACGTTGTTCATGCTCGCATCGCTACTGCTGATGTCGGTCAATGCATCTGCTGATGCGCAAAAAATCGCACAACAATGTGCTGTCTGCCACGGCAAAGATGGCGCCAGTACCGAGCATGATTTCCCGATCATCGGTGGTCTGCCGAAGGACTACATGATCACCAACATGGCGGCATACAAGGACAAGGAGCGCCCTTGTCCCGAGCACAAGATCCCATCGGGACCGAAGAAAGGCCAAAGCACAGATATGTGCCGCATCGCAAGCGAGTTGAGTGAAGCAGATGTCAAAGAGTTGGCCGATTATTTCTCCGGCAAGAAGTTTGTTTCAGCCAAGCAGCCTTTTGAGGCCGCCAAAGCAAAGCATGGTAAGCAGGTGCATGAACGTAGTTGCGAAAAGTGTCATTCCGAAGGGGGAACCGAGTCTGAAGATGATACCGGAAGGCTCGCCGGCCAGTGGAAGTCATATCTCGAACTCAGCTTGAAACAGTTCAAGAATGGCGAGCGCACCATGCCCAAGAAGATGAAGCCAAAGATCGAAGCGCTTGGCGCTGAGGATATGGACGCATTGGTGCACTTCTACATCAGCCAGCAGTAATTGCCTGGATGGCCGCCCCTGAGCTACAGCAGTGAAGGCGGCGGCTGTCGCCTCTGTTGCTACCAACGCCCAACAACGCGTCACAGTATTAGCACAAAATCCTGCACGTGCTATTTTTGCCAAGTATGTGATACGGTTGATCTCCAATAATTATCGGGCCAGACAGTGTTGATGTTTGTACTGCGTAGAGCAGTTACATGCGGCAACCGCTCAGATTGACGCTCACGCGCATAGCGTGTTAAAAAACCTACAGATTGAAAAACAATAAACTCCATTAGAAATAAGTAATACATCAATTTATTAGCTTGTTTAAGCAGGGGAAGCAATGGACTCTAGCACGAGCAGAATGTTCCTGTTTTTTCGTTCGAGAAAATTCCTAGTTACACTTGCGATCTTTGTTGCCGGGTTTGCCGCCTTCGGGGGGGTCAACAGCTTCTTTGTATATACCAACAGGTTGGAGTTCTGTACCTCCTGTCACAGCATGACGAACAATTATGAGGAGTACAAGGAGACTGTACATTACAAAAATGCCTCAGGCGTACGTGCAATCTGTTCGGATTGCCACGTGCCTAAGGAGTTCGGCCCCAAGGTCTACGCCAAGGTCTTCGCGGTAAAAGATATCTACCATGAGCTCGCCGGTACGATAGATACCAAGGAAAAATTTGAGGCACGTCGCTGGGAGATGGCCTCGCGTGTTTGGGAGAAGATGAAGGCGAACGATTCACGCGAATGCCGCTCCTGCCACAACTTCGACAACATGGACTTCAGTGCGCAGGATCGCTTGGCTGGCAAGAAGCACCCGCGGGCGCAGGAAGAGGGCAAGACCTGCATCGATTGTCACAAGGGTATTGCCCATACCGAAGCATTTCCTCCTGAAGAGATGCTATCTGAAACGGCTGATGGCACGGCGGATATGGATGACACAGGCGTTGAGAAGTCGGGGGGGGCGGAGGCAACCAAGGAGTAGGCCCGGTTGCGGCATACCCTTCAACTTCTTTCCGGCACATAAGCCGAGCCTGTATTGGATTATGCGAAATCTAACAAGCACACCATGCACTTCGTGTGCTTGAACTGCAAGGACGTAGGCATTAGGTGGATATGGATGTGTTCTCTCTGTTAAGTAGACCCAGGGGTGATTATGAACAACAAGAAAACCGTACTAAGTATGCTGGTGCTGGGTGGTCTGGCACTGAGTGGAGCTGTGCTGGCAACACCCAGTGGCGAAATGCTCGGCAATACCTGTGCAGGTTGCCATGGCGCCAATGGCAATACCAATGGCCCTGCGACTCCAGGAATTGCAGGTATCAACAGTGAATATTTCATTGATACGATGAAAGGGTATGCGGATGGCAGTCGCAAGGGCACCATCATGAACCGTATCGCCAAGGGCTATACGGAAGACGAGATCAAGGCGATGGCCAAGTACTTTGCCGCCCAGAAGTATCATCCGCTGCCGCAACAGGCTGACCCGAAGCTGGCAAGCGTCGGCAAAAAACTGCACAGCAAGAGCTGCGAGAAGTGCCATGAGAAGGGGGGGCGGGTTTCGGAAGATGGTGGCATTCTCGCCGGTCAGCCGATGACGTACCTACAGTGGACTATTGAGGACTTCACCAGCGGCAAACGCGAGATGCCGAAGAAGATGAAGGCCAAGATGGAAGAGGTCCACAAGGCAAAAGGTGACGAAGCCTACCAGGCCCTCGTCAACTTCTACGGCAGCCAGAAGTAATCGGAGAGCAGAAAAAGATGAAAGTTTCACGTCGCGATTTTCTTAAAGTAGGTGGTGGTGCAGCGGCTCTGGCGACCCTCAGCTTTCCAGGACTCGTGCTGGGTGCCCCGGCCAAGATGAAAGGCAAGGTGGTTGTCGTCGGCGGTGGTATCGGCGGCAGCACCACAGCCAAATATATCCGCATGATGGACCCTGGCATCGAGGTTACCCTGATCGAGCCAAACAAGGAGTACTTCACCTGCTTCATGAGCAATGAAGTGCTCTCAGGCGAGCGCACCCTGGACTCCATCGCGTTCGGTTACACCGGTCTGGCCAAGCATGGCGTCAACGTGGTGAACGATTCCGTCACGGCGATCGACCCGGTGGCCAAGACGGTCACCACCGCAGGTGGCAAAACCTTCCCATACGATCATGCCGTAGTTTCCCCGGGCGTCGCCCTCAAGTACGAGGCCATTCCCGGCTATAGCGAGGAAGTCGCCGAAAAGATCCCGCACGCCTGGAAGGCCGGCCCGCAAACCGCTCTTCTGCGCAAGCAGATCGAATCGATGAAGGATGGTGGCACCGTGGTCCTGGTGGCCCCACCAAACCCGTACCGCTGCCCCCCCGGGCCGTACGAGCGTGCTTCGCAGATCGCCTGGTACCTCAAGAACAATAAGCCAAAGTCCAAGATCATCATCCTGGATCCGAAGGACGCCTTTGCCAAGCAAGGGCTGTTCATCGCGGGCTGGAAGAAGTACTACGGCTACGAAACCGAAAACTCCATGATCACCTGGGTATCAGGCGCGCAGGGCGGCAAGGTGGAGGCCATCGATCCTGCCACCATGACTGTTCAGGCGGCTGTCGAGAGCTTCAAGGGTGACGTCATCAATGTCATTCCGCCGCAGAAGGCCGGTGCGATTGCATTTGCCGCGGGCCTGACCGAAGGAGACTGGTGTCCGGTCAATCAGAAGACCTTTGAGTCGACCAAGCAAAAGGATATCCACGTCATTGGTGACGCCTGTGTCGCAGGCGCCATGCCGAAATCCGGCTATGCGGCCAACTCGCAGGCGAAGGTCTGCGCTTCAGCCATCGTCGCGATGATGAACGGTATGGACGCACCGGAGCCCTCCTACGTCAACACCTGCTACAGCATCATCACCCCGGATGACGCAATCTCCGTCGCCGGTGTCTACCGTCTGGGTGAAGATGGCAAGATCGCTGACGTGAAGGGTGCCGGCGGTCTGACCCCGGGCTATGCCGACACCACCATGGAAATGCGCAAGCGCGAAGTGCTTTTCGCGCACTCCTGGTTCAAGAATATCACCGCCGACGTATTTGGTTGATCACGGCGTACTGCACGTTCAGGACGGGGCCTTCGGGCCCCGTTTTATTTCTGAGGATCAGTTTTGCCGTGCACACGGCATCGAAACGGACTGCTTGAGTAATGTGACAGGAAATTTAGTGTGGATTTATGGGGAGAAAATGGTGGCTACGCCCTGGATCGAACAGGGGACCCCAGCATTATGAGTGCTGTGCTCTAACCAGCTGAGCTACGTAGCCATTGAGATTTGGGGCGAGGCCCCGAAAGGGAAGCGGCATTTTGCTGATCCGCTTCCCTTTTGTCAAGGCAAAGCCTCGTTTAGACGTTGAAGCGGAAGTGCATGACGTCACCATCCTGTACCACGTACTCCTTGCCTTCCAGGCGCATCTTTCCGGCCTCCTTGGCGCCCTGTTCGCCCTTGCAGGCGATGAAGTCCTCGTAGGCGATCACCTCGGCGCGGATGAAGCCCTTTTCGAAGTCGGTGTGGATGACGCCAGCGGCCTTGGGGGCGGTATCGCCGATGCGGATGGTCCAGGCGCGCACCTCCTTCACCCCGGCGGTGAAGTAGGTCTGCAGGCCGAGCAGGCTATAGCCCGCGCGGATCACGCGGTTGAGGCCGGGCTCTTCCAGACCCATCTCGTCGAGGAACGCCTTGGCTTCCTCGGGATCGAGGTCCACCAGCTCCGATTCGATGGCGGCGCAGACCGGCACGACCACCGCCTTCTCTTCCTCAGCCAGCTTCATCACCGCGTCGAGGTGGGGGTTGTTGGTGAAACCGTTGTCGGCGACGTTGGCGATGTACATGGTCGGCTTGATGGTGAGCAGGTGCAGATCGTAGAGCAGCCTCTGCTGTTCTTCGTCGAGCCCCATGCTGCGCACCGGCTTGCCGCTGTCGAGGTGGACGCGCACCTTCTCCAGCAGCTCGGCCTTGGCCTTGGACTCCTTGTCGCCGCTCTTGGCGTTCTTGGCGGCCTTGAGGGCGGCCTTCTCCACGCTGTCGAGGTCGGCCAGCGCCAGTTCGGTGTTGATTACCTCGATGTCGCCAAGCGGGTCGATCTTGCCGGCCACGTGGACGATGTTTTCGTCGACGAAGCAGCGCACCACGTGGGCGATGGCATCGGTCTCGCGGATGTTGGCCAGGAACTTGTTGCCGAGCCCTTCACCCTTGGAGGCGCCGGCCACCAGCCCGGCGATGTCGACGAACTCCATGGTGGTGGGCAGCATGCGCTGCGGCTTGACGATCTCCGCCAGCTTGTCCATGCGCGCGTCAGGCACCGGCACGATGCCAACGTTGGGTTCGATGGTGCAGAACGGGTAGTTGGCCGCCTCGATGCCCGCCTTGGTGAGCGCGTTGAAGAGGGTGGACTTGCCGACGTTGGGCAGGCCGACGATGCCGCATTTGAATCCCATGGTTTTCTCTTTCCTGTCTACAGGTGCAAAAGGGAGTCCTCCGGTGCGAAGGACTCTCGTTTGTAACCGCTATTTGCCGCTGTGCAGCTCGTTCATCGCCTTCTGCACTTCCCCGCTTACTGTCAGGGGCATCACCTTTAATGCGCGCTCGATCGCCTCATCGATCAGCACCTGTTCACTGCTTGGCGCCTTGCCGAGCACGAAGCCAGTGACCTGGCTGCTGTGGCCTGGATGGCCGATGCCGATGCGCAAGCGCAGAAAGGTGTTGCCGCCCATCTGGGTAATGGTGTCACGCAGACCGTTGTGGCCGCCGTGGCCACCGCCTAACTTGAGGCGGATGTCGCCGGGAAGAATGTCCAGTTCATCGTGGGCCACCAGGATCTGGTCGAGACTGATCTTGTAGAAACGCGCCAGTGCCGCAATCGCCTGGCCACTGCGGTTCATGAAGGTGTCGGGCTTGAGCAGCCACACCTCGTGGCTACCGAGACGTATCTTCGCCACTTCGCCGAAGAATTTGCTGTCGGGCTTGAAGCTGGCGTTTGACTGGCGGGCGAGGGCCTCCACAAACCAAAAACCGGCGTTGTGCCGCGTCTGCTCATATTCGCGGCCCGGATTTCCCAGGCCGACAATGAGAGCAAGAGGCGACGCCAACGCCGGTTTTCCCGCAAGCGGACGGAGAGTGGATTACTCGGCCGCGGCTTCTTCACCCTCGGCTGCAGCGCTGCCGCGGGTCTTGTGGATACCGACCACCGGCTGGTCGTGGCTGGCGCCGTGCATCAGCTCGACCAGTTCGACGCCCTTCGGCAGCTTGAGGTCGGAGAGGTGCAGCACCTGATCCAGTTCCAGACCGGAGATATCGACTTCGATGAACTCGGGCAGGTCCTTGCCCAGACAGCTCACTTCCACCTGGGTGATGTTGTGGGTGACGACACCGCTGCCCACCTTTACGCCCGGAGCGACATCTTCGCCCTTGAAGTGCAGGGGCACGTGCATGCGGATCTTGTCCTTGGCGCTGATGCGCAGGAAATCGGCGTGCAGGATGATCGGGCGCACCGGATGGCGCTGCAGATCCTTCAATACCGCTTTCTCTGCCTTGCCAGCGATGGTCAGGGTGAGGATGTGCGAGTAGAAGGCCTCGTGCTGCAGGTGCTTGTAGAGGTCGTTATGGTCGATGGTCAGGGAGGTAGCCTCCTTGTCCGCGCCGTACAGTACTGCGGGAACCTTGCCTTCGCGACGCAGGCGGCGGCTCGCACCCTTCCCCATGTCGCTGCGGAGTTCCGCGCTCAGGTTGAAATCGACATTGCTCATTGCATTTACTCCATCAGGGTTTAAATCGCAGCGGTTCCGCGACCAGATCCGCTGCACTGCTTCGGCAAGCGAACACTCACTTGCCCAAGTTCATCTGCCGCTTGCGCGGCGGGTCAGTCCATATAGAGGGAGCTGACCGACTCTTCGTTGTGGATGCGGCGGATGGTCTCCGCCAGCATCTCCGCAATCGACAACTGGCGAATGCGTTTGCAATTCTTCGCCTCGGCGCTGAGCGGGATGGTGTCTGTGACCACCAGTTCGTCCAGCTCCGAGTTTTCGATGTTCTTGATCGCCGGCCCGGAGAGCACCGGGTGGGTGATGTAGGCCTTCACCTTGGCGGCGCCGTGCTTCTTCAGCGCGGCGGCGGCCTGACACAGGGTGCCGGCGGTATCGACCAGATCGTCGATGAGGACGCAGGTGCGATCCTTCACATCACCGATGATGTGCATCACCTGGGCGACATTGGCACGGGGACGACGCTTGTCGATGATGGCGAGGTCCGCATCATCGAGGCGCTTCGCCAGCGCACGGGCGCGCACCACGCCGCCCACGTCGGGTGACACCACCATTAGGCCGGGGTCCTTGTTGCGCCAGATCTCGCCGAGCAGGATCGGCGAGGCGTAGACGTTGTCCACCGGTACATCAAAGAAGCCCTGGATCTGATCGGCGTGCAGGTCGACGGTGAGCAGCTTGTTGATGCCGACGCCGGTGAGCATGTTGGCGATCACCTTGGCGGTGATGGGCACGCGCGCCGAGCGCGGGCGGCGGTCCTGGCGGGCGTAGCCAAAGTAGGGGATGACCGCGGTGATGATGCCGGCAGAGGCGCGGCGCAGCGCGTCGGCCATCACCATCAGCTCCATCAGGTTGTCGTTGGTGGGGGCGCAGGTGGGTTGCACGATGAAGACGTGCTTGCCGCGCACGTTCTCCAGAATCTCGATCATGATCTCGCCGTCGCTGAAGCGGCCGACGATCGCCTTACCCAGCGGCAGGCCCAGGTAGGTGGTGATATCCTGCGCCAGCTGCGGATTCGCATTACCCGCAAAGACCATCATCTCTGACGACACAGGATTACTCCTCGCTGCTTGTTGCCGAACGCCGCGGCGTTCCCGGGAAAAATCTAATCGAAATTGGCTGGGGTGCCAGGATTCGAACCTGGGTATGCCGGAATCAAAATCCGGTGCCTTACCGCTTGGCGACACCCCAAAAAATCTTTGTGTGTTCGAAGATGCTAAATTCAAAGAGCCATCTCGAACTGTGCATCGAGTTCCCCCAGCCAGCTAAGGAGGGGTGCCAGGATTGCGAGGCCCCTCCCTGGGCCTCGCCCCTGCGGGGCCGCCGCTTGCCGCGGCGTCCAAATT
>DASWUD010000196.1:0-6498 GCA_036401755.1 Gammaproteobacteria bacterium | reverse complement strand
GATGCGGTGGTTCCTGCCACCGCCGCAGGTTATCGCATACTTCTGGGCGCGGCGCAGACCGGGAATGGTCTTGCGCGTATCGAGGATGGCAACACCGCTCTCCTTGACCGCGGCAACGTAATGCCACACGGCGGTGGCGGTACCGGAAAGTGTCTGCAGAAAATTGAGGGCACAGCGCTCACCGGTGAGCAGGGCGCGGGATGGGCCGCGCAGCGTACAGAGCCTGCGATTGGCCTCCACAACATCGCCGTCATGCACATGCCATTCTACGGTGACGCGCGCATCGAGCAGGGCGAACACCATGTCGAACCAGCGTGTGCCGCAGAGCACCGCAGCTTCGCGCGTGATCACCGTTGCATCGGAGAGTGCTTCCTCCGGGATCAGCGCGGCGGTGAGGTCACCGCTGCCCATATCTTCGTTGAGGGCACGGAGGACCTCTTCGCGGATCTCGTCGTGGCTGATTTCCATCACTTCACATCGAGCAGTTCGACTTCGAAGACCAGCGTGGCATTGGGCGGTATCACTCCACCGGCACCACGCGCGCCGTATCCAAGCTGCGGCGGAATGGTCAGCTTGCGCTTGCCGCCGATTTTCATCCCGGCCACCCCCTCGTCCCAGCCACGAATCACCTGACCGGCGCCGAGTTTGAAGCTGAACGGATCGTTACGATCTTTGCTGGAATCGAATTTGTTGCCATTGGTGAGCCAGCCGGTGTAGTGCACCGTTACCTGCTGTCCCGCCTTGGCCTCGGCGCCATCACCAGAGACGAGGTCATCGATCTTGAGGCCGGAATCGGTCATGCGCTCTGCCATTCATGTTCTCCGTATGTCGGTGGTTCGATAAACAGTTATTTGGTGCGATGGTGCGGCCGTGAAAAATAGTCATCCTTCAGATGCTTCACCAGCGTGGCGAGCAGCACCAACCCCAGCAGGTTGGGGAGTGCCATCAACAGGTTGGTCACATCGGCGATATTCCATACCAAATTAAGCGGTACTGCCGCACCGAAGACCACTAGTCCAGTGTAGACCACCCGGTAGCGCATCACGGCATTCGTACCAAACAGGAAATAGGCGGCCCGATCGCCATAATAGGACCAGGAGACGATGGTGGAGAAGGCAAACAGCGCCAGGCTGATGCCGACCACGATGGCGCCCGCGTCGCCGAGCACCTGACCGAAGGCGAAGGCGGTGAGTGCGGCGCCCACCGCATCTTCGGGATGGGCTGCGTGGGCGCCGGTAACGACGATCACCAGGCCGGTCATGGTGCAGATCACCAGCGTGTCGATGAACGGTTCCATCATTGCTACCAGCCCCTCGCGCACCGGTTCATGGGTGCGCGCGGCGGCGTGGGCCATGGGGGAAGAGCCGAGCCCCGCCTCGTTGGAGAAGAGGCCGCGCGCCACCCCCCAGCGGATCGCCTCACCCACGGCCGCCCCTCCCATGGCCCATGGGTTGAGGGCACTGTTGAGGATGAGCCACAAGGCGGAGGGAATGGCGCTGAAATGGTTGAGCAGCACAATGAGCGAGGCAGAGATGTAGAGGATGGCCATGAACGGCACAATGGCGCTGGCGAAATTGGCAATGCGCTTGACGCCGCCGAGGATCACCAGTCCTACCAGGATCGCCATCACCACCCCCACCAGCCAGGCATTTTCGCGGAAGGCGGGCGAGAGATAGGCGAGACCATCGACGGTGGAGTTGGCCTGTACCATGTTGCCGATGCCGAACGAGGCGATAAGGGCGAAGCTGGCGAACAGCTTGGCGGTACGGCGCATTTTGAGGCCATGCAGCAACGTATACATCGGCCCGCCGGCAATGGTGCCATCCTTCGCCACTTCGCGGAATTTGAGGGCCAGGGTGCATTCGGTGAATTTGGTGGCCATGCCGATGAAAGCGGTGACCCACATCCAGAACAGGGCACCGGGCCCACCCAGGGAGATGGCAGTGGCGACGCCGGCAATGTTGCCGGTGCCGACGGTGGCGGAGAGGGCGGTAGCCAGTGCCTGGAAGTGAGAGACCTCACCGACATCCTTGTGGCTGCTGTATTTGCCGCCGACCAGCTCGACCGCGTGGCGGAAGCCGCGCAGCTGGATCAGCCCCATACGCACGGTGAGGTAGAAGCCGACACCGAGCAAGACCGCCAGGGTGAGGACGTTGCCCCAGAGAAATCCCGACAGGGCGCCACTCCACTCGGTCAGTTTGTTGATGAACTCCATGCCTGCCACCCCTTTGAGTACTTTTGCCCGCGATTATACCTGTTTCCGGCTTGCTGCCATGAAGGCTTGATGGCACCATGCCGCGGTATTTGATGAGTGGGTGTGAACCTCTTGAAACAGCTCGATCAATTCTCCTTCCACCAGACGTTGGCCGAGATCCCCGGCACGGCACTGGTGATCTTCACCGGCCCTGCCTGCAGTGCCTGTCGCCGTCTCAAGGCGGTGCTCGAAGGGAGCGGCAAGCTGTTTGCCGATCTCCATCTGTTCGAGGTGGATGCCGGCGACAATCTGGCACTGACACGCGAGTTCGAGGTATTTCATCTGCCGGCGATGTTTCTGTTTCGTGACGGTGAATACCATTGCGAACTGCAAAGTGAGGCGCAACCACAACGGCTGCGGGCGGCCCTCGATGCGGCGCTCGCCGCGCCCGGCCAGGAAGCGCCATGATGATTGACGCCCCTAGCGGCCTGCTGGTGGGGGCGCGCCAAGTGAGCTCGCCCAACTGCGACGAACGCCCTGCGGGCAGCGTACCGGAGCTGATCGTCATCCACGCCATCAGCCTGCCACCGGGACAGTTTGGTGGTCCATGGATCGACGCCCTGTTCACCAATACCCTCGATCCGGCAGCCCACCCCTATTTCGCCGAGATCCATCATCTGCAGGTCTCCTCCCACCTGCTGCTCCGGCGTGATGGCGAAATTGTGCAGTACGTGCCATTTGGCAAGCGTGCCTGGCACGCGGGCAAATCGCACTATGCAGGACGCGAACGCTGCAATGATTTCTCCATAGGCATTGAACTGGAGGGGAGTGACGATACCCCCTTCGAGCTGGCGCAATACCACCAACTGGCGGCCGTTATCGGCGCATTGCTGCGTACCTACCCGACGCTGGATGCCAGCCGCATCACCGGTCACAGCGACATCGCCCCGGGCCGTAAAACCGATCCGGGCCCGCATTTTCTTTGGCCGCAACTCTATGCTCTGCTGGAGCAGGGGATGATGAACCTTACTTAGGTGGTTGCATCTTGGGGCGCCAAAAACGACACTACACGTCATGGCCCTGATCGCAATCCTCCTTTCTCTCACCCTCGAGCGCCTACTGGGTTCACTCGAGGGGCTGCGCAATTTCCGCTGGTTCACCGCCTGGTCCGCCTGGTTGCGGCGCCAACTGCCGGAGGAGTCGGCCTGGGGAGGGGCGGCGGGGGTTGTGCTCCTGCTGCTGCCGCCTCTGCTGGCACTCTCGCTGCTGCTCCATCTGCTGGACGATCTCTGGATGCCCCTCTCCTTTCTCGTCGGCGTGCTGGTGCTGCTCTACTCCATCGGGCCGAAGGATCTGGGTGCAGAAGTGGACGCCTTCATCGCGGCGCGTGAACGCGATGACGAGGAGGCCGCGCAGTGGCACGCCCAGGCACTGCTCGGCAAGGAGCTCCCCGACAGCTCGCGGCGCCTCACCCAAATGCTCATGGAGAATATCCTGGCGGAGGTCAACCGCCGTCTCGTCGCGGTATTTTTCTGGTTTGCGGTGCTCGGTCCCTTCGGCGCGCTGCTCTACCGTCTTGCCACGCTGCTGCATGACAGCGAACGGGAGCACGGCGGCGGCCTGATCGATGCAGCAGCGCGTTTGCTGGGGGTGCTCGACTGGCTGCCGGCGCGGTTGTGCGCCGTGGGATACGCCATGAGTGGCAATTTCGTCGAGTCTATCCAAGGGTGGCGCGACGATACCACTCCCTGGCCCGAGAGCAATCGTGCCCTGCTGCTGGCCAGCGGTCTGGGTGCCCTCGGCCACGTGGAGGAGAATGCGGAGCGGGAGGTGGCCCCCGAGCGCGAAACCGCACGCATCAACGACACCATGGCGCTGGTGCGGCGTATGGTACTGGTGCTGCTGGCCCTCCTCGCGCTCCTCACCCTGGGCGGCTGGGCTAGCTGATCACTTTTTCCGCCGATCGCCATGCGCGCTTTCTTTGTGATATCGAGGTTCGTGCCCCCATGCGCGAACTGATCCTGGGCGGTGTGCGCTCCGGCAAGAGCGCGCTGGCCGAGCAGCGAGCCCAGGAGAGCGCCCTGCCGGTCACCTACCTCGCTACCGCCACGGCGGGTGACGATGAGATGGCGGCTCGCATCGCCCACCACCGCCAACGCCGTCCCTCATCGTGGCGCATCGTCGAAGAGCCACTCCAGCTGGCGAGTGCTTTGCAGTCGAGCGCGCGCCCCCACCAATTTGTTATCGTCGACTGCCTCACCCTCTGGCTTACCAATCTGCTGCTTGCCGAGGATGATTCTTTGCTGGAACGCGAACGAAGCGCGTTACTTGAACTGCTGCCGTCACTCCCCGGCCAGATCGTGCTGGTGAGCAATGAGGTGGGGCTCGGCATCGTTCCCCTTGGCGAACTGTCACGCCGTTTCGCCGACGAGGCGGGGCGGCTCCATCAACAGCTGGCGGCATGTTGTGAGCGTGTCACCCTTGTCGCGGCCGGCCTGCCCCTGATCCTTAAAGGAACCTGATGAGCGCAACTACCTGGACAACACAACCTGCCGCACTTCCCGATGAGCACGCCGCAAGCGCCGCGCGCGCCCGCCAGATGCAGCTGACCAAGCCGCCCGGCTCGCTGGGCGGCCTGGAAGAGGCCGCGATCCAGCTGGCTGGGCTGCAGGGGTGTGAACGGCCGACGTTGGAGCGGATCGCCATCACCGTTTTCGCCGCCGACCATGGTGTGGCGGCGGAAGGGGTGTCGGCCTTTCCGCAAGCGGTGACCGTGGAGATGATCAAGAACTTCTCGCACGGTGGCGCGGCGATCAGCGTACTGGCCCGAGAACTCGGCGCACAGCTCGAAGTGGTTGACAGTGGCGCACGGTACGAGGTGGGGGCGCTGCCCGGGGTGGTTGCCCACCGCGCCGGCAGCGGCACTGCCAACTTCTGTTGCGAGCCCGCCATGACGCCGAAGCAGCTGGCGATCGCCCTCGATGCGGGCCGTCAGGCACTCTCCCGTGCCGTGGAACGCGGTGCGCAGCTCTTCATCGGTGGCGAGATGGGCATCGCCAACACCACCGCCGCCAGTGCCCTGGCCTGCGCCTATCTGTCACGTCAGCCCGCCGAATTGACCGGACCTGGCACCGGTCTCGATAGCGCGGGCGTGCGCCACAAGGCGCAGGTGATCGGTCGCGCCCTCGCGCTGCACGGCGCACATCTGGATGAGCCGCTTGAGGTGTTGCGCCGCCTGGGCGGTTTTGAGATCGCGGCGCTGGCGGGGGCCTACATCGCGGCGGCTCAGGCGCGGCTGCCGGTACTGGTCGATGGTTTCATCACCACCACGGCGGCACTGGCGGCCGTGCGTATCAACCCCACCATCGCCCCCTGGCTGATGCTCTCCCACGCCTCCGCAGAACCGGGTCACCGCCACGTCACCGAGGCGCTCGGCAGGCGTCCGCTGCTCGATCTCGGCATGCGCCTTGGCGAAGCGAGCGGTGCCGCCGTCACCGTGCCGCTGCTGCGCCTCGCCTGCGCGCTGCACAACGGCATGGCGACGTTTGCCGAGGCCGGTGTGTCTAAATAGTTATTACGCTGGACACCCAGAAGGAGAAAGACGTGTGTGAATCCCTGGTGTCGTGCCGAGCCGCACAATCGATATGAATGACTTCATCACCACCACCGTCGACATGATCCGTCATGGTGAACCCGTGGGGGGACACAAATACCGCGGGCAGCTCGATGACCCACTGAGCGAGAAGGGGTGGCAACAGATGCGCGCGGCGGTGGGTGAGCACTGCCCGTGGGATCTGATCGTCACCTCGCCGTTGCGCCGCTGTCATGCCTTTGCCGAAGAGCTGGCGCAGCGGCACGGTCTGCCGTTGCAGACAGAGCCGCGCCTCAGGGAGATCGGCTTCGGCGCCTGGGAAGGGAAGACCGCGACGGAGTTGTTGGCCCAGGACGACAAGTTGCTGGCCCATTTCTGGAGTGACCCTCTCCACCACACCCCGCCGGGCGCCGAACCGCTCGAACAGTTTCGCGAGCGCGTGGTGGCGGCGTGGAATGAGCTGCTCGCGCAGCATGCCGGCAAGCATCTGCTCATCGTCGGCCATGCCGGGCAGATCCGCATGGTGATCCGCCACGTCCTCGACATGCCGCTCGAACGACTGTTCCGTATCCAGGTGGGCAATGCCGCCATCACCCGCATCCAGATCGATGGCCTGGGTGAGGAGGCCCTGCCGCGCCTTGTTTTCCACGACGGCAGGTTGTAATTCCATGCTCAATCCCCTGCGGCTGGCGCTCGGCTTTCTTACCCGCAT
>DASWUD010000195.1:0-4138 GCA_036401755.1 Gammaproteobacteria bacterium | reverse complement strand
GGTGGAAACATCATCACGTTGCAAAGAGTGCTTGGTCACTCAAGCCTGACCGTAACAATGCGTTACGCTCATCTTGCATCTGATCATCTGGAGGAGGTGTTAAAGCTGAATCCACTAAAAAGTGGTCTTTTTGTGGACAATGGTCCCTCATCGTATCGGTCCGATGAGGGGTAAGCCACTGATTTATATGGTGGGTCGGGCGAGACTCGAACTCGCGACCAACGGATTAAAAGTCCGCTGCTCTACCGACTGAGCTACCGACCCAAAAGAGCGTGCGATTGTACCGAACTTGCCGGAAATGGCAAGTCCGGTAGGGGGTTACGTGGTACAGCTTTGCCTGTCGCCTAGGCCAAACGGTACTGGAGCTTCATGGTCAGGGCGCTGCCGGTGACGATGGCGGCGAAGGTGATGATGGAGCCGATGGCGAGGGTGGAGACGCCGGTAATGCCCTGGCCGATGGTGCAGCCCATGGCGAGGACGCCGCCGAAGCCCATCAGGATCGCGCCGATGGTGTGGTTGACGAAGTCGCCCACCGAGCTGAACCATTCGATGCGGAAGCTGCGGCTAAGGATAGACCAGAGCAGCGAGCCGGCAATGACGCCGAACAAGGCCATGATGCCGACGGTGAGCAGCGAGGCGCTAAAACCACCGGCGACGTAGCCGAGGGTCTGGCCCATGGGGTTGATGAAGGTGAAGGACTGGGCAGCGAGCGGCGCGCCGGCGGCGGGTTTGCCCTCTTCTGATTCGGCCAGCATGTCCCATTCGCCGTAGTATTGGCTGAGGGTGTAGGTGGTCTCTTCATCGGGGATGGTGACGGCGACGTTGCTGCTCACATACCAGAGCGCGACCACCGCGAGGCCGACCACCAGCCCGCCGAGGATGTGGTCGAAGCTGCCGCGGAAGCTGGCCGACTTGAAAGCGAAGGCGATGAGGCCGAGGGCCAGCACCACACCGATGACGAGGCGCGCGGTGTCGGCGTTGTCACCACCGAGTACGCTGCCGAGGTCCTGGGCAGTGCCCATGTTGATGGCGAGCGGGTTGGTCCAGCCGTAGAACAGCAACGAGTAGAGGGTGTTGTCGGAGCCGGGCAGGGGGTTGGTCATGAAGTAGGCGATGGTGGCGATGATGGCCAGCACCAGGATCGACTTGAAGTTGCCGCCGCCGATACGGATCAGGGTCTTGTTGCCGCAGCCGCTGGCGAGGGTCATGCCGACGCCGAACAGCACTCCGCCGAGCAGATGTTCGACCCAGGCGAGGGAGCCGCCACGGTAGGGGGGAAAGCTCTGGCTGACGTTGACCATGCCCAGCTTCTCCAGCAGCGTGACGCCGAGCAGCGCCACGGCGATGGCGAACAGCCAGGCACGCAGGCGGCCGGTGTCGCCCATGTTGACCCAGTCGGAGACCGCGCCCATGGTGCAGAAGTTGGTCTTGTTGACCACCGCGCCCATCACCAGGGCGATGGCGAAGGCGGCCCACAACAACAGGGATTGCGCTTCGCTGAAGCTTTCAAAAACCATATATCCTCCTAAGGTTGATGCTGGCCTCCGGCCAATTATGCGGTTCCCTCCGGACGATCTCGTTTTTTTACTGTTGTATCGCGTGGGTCATTCTACCTCTGATAGCGGGTGGGATCAGCCACGCCAGCCTGGGCGAAACCGGCCGCGCGCAGACGGCAGGAGTCGCAGCGGCCACAGGCCCTCCCCTCGCTATCGGGGTTGTAGCAGGAGATGGTCTGGCCGTAATCGACCCCGAGGGCGACGCCCTGGCGGATGATCTCAGCCTTGCTCAGGGTGATGAGCGGTGCGTGGATGGTGAAGGGACGCCCCTCCACGCCGGCCCGCGTCGCCAGATTGGCCATCTGCTCATAGGCGCGGATGAACTCGGGCCGGCAGTCGGGGTAGCCCGAGTAGTCGACCGCGTTGACGCCGATGAAGATGTCACGCGCGCCGAGCACCTCGCTCCACGCCAGCGCAAACGACAGGAAGATGGTGTTGCGCGCTGGCACGTAGGTGAGCGGGATCCCCTCCCCCGGCTGCTCCGGTACAGCGATGGCATCGTCGGTCAGTGCCGAGCCGCCGAACTGGCGCAGGTCGAGGGTGATGACGCGGTGTTCTCGCGCCCCGAGCATGGTCGAGACCCGCGCCGCCGCCGCCAGTTCGCAGCGGTGGCGCTGGCCGTAGTCAAAGCTCATGGCATAACAGGTGAAGCCCTGCTGCCGCGCCATCGCCAGGGTAGTGGCCGAGTCGAGCCCGCCCGACACCAGCACCACTGCCTTTCTGTCATTCATTGAATGCCCCGCCGTAAGATGCAAAGAGGGATGGGAATATTCCGTTGTTCGGTGTCACTTGCGCAAGAGGCTATTGCCTCATGTAGCCCGATGCAGCGCAGCGGAATCCGGGGTTGTCGACGCCACGCAGTTGCTACGCTGGCTGAGTGCAGGATGGCGCCACCCAAAAGTTTTTCAGCAAAGTGCTAGCGCCCGGGCTCGTCGCCCCAGAGATATTTGTGCAGCTGGATCTGGAAGCGCACCGGCAACCGCTCTTCGACGATCCAGTCGGCCAGTTGGCGCGGCGCCAGCTGGCCCTGCACCGGCGAGAAGAGTACGGTACAGCGTTCGGTGAGCTTGTAGCGCGCCACCACCGCCTTGGCCCAGTCGTAGTCGTCGCGGCTGGCGATCACCAGCTTTACCTGATCGGTCGGCAGCAGATAGTCGATGTTTTCATAACGATTGCGCGCCGCCTCGCCCGAGGCGGGGGTCTTGATGTCGACCACCTTGACCACGCGCTTGTCCACCAGCGCCACGTCGAGGGCACCGCTGGTCTCCAGCGACACCAAATAGCCGAGATCACAGAGGCGAGCAAGCAGTTCCAGACACCCCTTCTGCGCCAGCGGTTCGCCGCCGGTAACGCAGACATGCTTCACGCCAAACTCGGCCACCGTGTGGAGAATTTCACTGAAGGGGCGCGTGGTGCCGCCGCTGAAGGCGTAGCTGGTATCGCAATAGGTGCAACGCAAGGGACAGCCGGTGAGGCGGATGAAGACCGTGGGCCACCCCGCCGCATCGGCCTCGCCCTGCAGGGAGATGAAGATTTCGCTGATGCGCAGTTGCGGTTCTGCCTGCGTGGCGATGGATGAAGCGTTCAAACAGTATCTCAGCGGCCGTTGGCCGCCTCTCCATTCAGTTTCCTCAATCCCGCCTCACCCTGTTGCGCCTCGGGGCTTTGTGGGTAGAGCTTCACCAGCTCCTCGAAGGTGTGGCGCGCCTCATCCTTTTTGTTCAGCACGCTGTAGCTGTAGCCGATCTTGAGCAGCGCCTCGGGGGCCTTGGTGCTGGTGGGATAGCGCTGCAGCAGCGTCTGATATTCGGTGATCGCCTTGGCGAACTCGCGCCGTGCATAGTAGGCCTCGCCGAGCCAGTATTGGGCACTCGACGCATAGCGGCCGGTGGGGTAACTCTTGAGGAAGGCGCGGAAGCCATCGATGGCCTGCTCGTAACGAAGCTCACGTAACAGGTCGAAGGCTTTTTGATAGGCATCGCGCTCGGCGGGTGTTGGTGCCGGTTCGGCGGGCGCCTGTGCCGCACCGCCTTGCGCTGGTGCCGACGTACCGAGCCGTTCGATCTCGGAGAGGCGCCGGTCGAGATCGCTGTAGTGATCTTCCTGCCGCTGCTTAAGCTCATTGAGCAGGTGGCTCTGCTCTTCGAGATCGCCGCGCAACTGGCGATTCTCCTCCTGGAGGGTATCGATGCGATCGAGCATTTCGAGCAGCGACTGCTGGCTCTCCATCCTCTGCTCAAGACGCTCTACGCGCGCCTCAAGCTGCGCGGTGGCGGCGGCCAGTGCCTTCTCGTCCTGCGCTGCGGCAGAGAGGGCCCACAGGCCGCCGCACCCTGCCGTCAGCAGGGCAATCGGCAAACTCGAACGGCGCGCCATCATCAGCGACCGTTGTAGACCAGTTCGACACGACGGTTCTGGCGCCACGCTTCATCGTCGTGCCCCATCGCTGCCGGACGCTCTTCGCCAAAACTGACCACCTGCAGCTGCCGCTTCTGCGCCCCCTGCAGCGTCATCACCTGTTCGATGGCGCGCGAGCGGCGCTCGCCCAGTGCCAGGTTGTATTCGCGCGAACCGCGTTCGTC
>DASWUD010000194.1:0-30881 GCA_036401755.1 Gammaproteobacteria bacterium | reverse complement strand
GCACCCTGGAGCGCATCGAGGCACTCTTCACCCAGCTTGGTTTCGAAATGGCCGAAGGCCCCGAGATCGAAGACGACTTCCACAACTTCGAGGCGCTCAATATTCCGGAGACCCATCCGGCGCGTGCCATGCACGATACCTTCTATTTCGATGCCAACACACTGCTGCGCACCCACACTTCACCGGTGCAGATCCGCGTGATGGAGCAACGCCAGCCACCGTTGCGCATCATCGCACAGGGGCGTGTCTACCGTTGCGACTACGATCAGACCCACTCGCCGATGTTCCATCAGGTGGAAGGGCTGCTGGTAGACGAGCAGGTCACCTTTGCTGATCTCAAGGGCATCCTCAACGACTTCCTCAGCAACTTCTTTGAAGGCGATTTCAAGGTGCGCCTGCGCCCCTCCTATTTCCCCTTTACTGAACCGTCGGCCGAGATGGACGTGCAGTGCGTGCAGTGTCACGGCGCCGGCTGCCGCTCCTGCAAACACACCGGCTGGCTGGAGGTGGGTGGCTGCGGCATGGTCCATCCGCAGGTGCTGAAGAACGTCGGCATCGACAGCGATTGCTATACCGGCTTTGCCTTCGGCCTAGGTGTGGAGCGTCTTGCCATGTTGCGCTATGGCGTCAACGACCTGCGCCTCTTTTTCGAGAACGATCTGCGCTTCCTGCAGCAGTTCAAATAACCAGATTCATGGAAGGCGCTAGAAGCGCTACCTACACAGCGGATATTCGGGAACAGCAACGATGAAATTCAGCGAACAGTGGTTGCGTGAGTGGGTTAATCCGGCGATCTCCAGCGAGGAGCTCTCCGCCCAGCTGACCATGGCCGGTCTGGAAGTGGATGCGATGGCGCCGGTGGCTCCAGCATTCTCCGGCATAGTGGTGGGCGAGGTGGTCAGCGTGGTGCAGCATCCCGATGCTGACAAGCTGCGCGTCTGCCAGGTCAACGTCGGCGGCAGTGAACTACTCACCATCGTCTGCGGCGCCAGCAACGTGCGCGCCGGGCTGCATGTGCCGGCGGCGGTAGTCGGTGCCGAACTGCCCGGTGACTTCAAGATCAAGAAGGCCAAGCTGCGCGGCGTCGAATCGTTCGGCATGCTCTGTTCAGCCAAGGAGCTGGGGTTGGCCGAGGTCTCCGAAGGGTTGCTGGAGTTACCCCTCGATAGCCCGGTGGGTGTCTCCATCCGTGACTATCTCCAACTGGATGACATGACCTTCGAATTGGGGATCACCCCCAACCGCAGCGACTGCCTGAGCATTGCCGGCATCGCGCGTGAAGTGGGCGTGCTCAACAAGCTGAAAGTGAAGGGCCCAGCCATCGATGCGGTCGCTGCCGATAATGCTGACACCTTCCCAGTCAGTGTGCAGGCCCTGGCAGATTGTCCCCGTTATCTGGGCCGTGTGATTCGTGGCGTTAATGTAAAGGCGGAAACCCCTGCGTGGATGAAGGAGCGGCTGCGCCGCAGCGATATTCGCAGTCTCGGCCCTATCGTCGATGTCACCAACTACGTGCTGCTGGAGCTGGGGCAGCCGATGCACGCCTTCGATCTGGCTAAGCTCAAGGGCGACATCGTGGTGCGCCGTGCCAAGGCCGGCGAAAAGATCGCTCTGCTCAATGACAGCGAAATTACCCTTGATGACGACACACTGGTGATCGCCGATCAGAACGGCCCGCTGGCATTGGCCGGCGTGATGGGCGGTCGTGACTCTGCGGTGGGCGATACCACCCGCGACATCTTCCTGGAGAGCGCCTTTTTCGCGCCGCTGAGCCTCGCAGGCCGGGCGCGCCGCTATGGTCTCCATACCGACTCGTCGCACCGCTTCGAGCGTGGTGTCGATCCCGAAATGGCACGCCGCGCCATTGAGCGCGCCACCGCGCTGATCAAGGCGATCGCTGGTGGTGAGGCTGGGCCCGTTATTGAGGTAAGCAACAGTAGCAACCTACCACAGCGCCCGCGAATCACCCTGCGCCATGGCCGAATTGCCCGCATCCTGGGTATCGAGATCGCCCGCACTGAAGTGGCCGATATCCTCGAGCGTCTTGGCATGCAGATTGTGGGGAATGGCGAGGGGTGGCAGGTGGTGCCGCCGTCGTTCCGCTTCGACATCACCATCGAGGAGGATCTGGTGGAGGAGGTGGCGCGGGTCTATGGCTACAACCGCATTCCCAGCACCCATCCAGTCGGCAGCCTGGCGATGCAGGCCCGCCCCGAGACGGCGGTGAGCCGCCAGCGGCTGCGTCTGGCCCTGGTGGAGCGCGGCTATCAGGAGACCATCACCTACAGCTTCATCGAACCGCGCCTGCAACGGCTGCTCGACCCACAGCATGAGCCTATTGCGCTGGCCAACCCCATCTCCGCCGAGATGTCGGTGATGCGTACCAGCCTGTGGCCCGGCCTGGTTCAAACCCTGTTGCATAACGTCAACCGCCAGCAGGAGCGGGTGCGCATCTTCGAGCAAGGCCTTAAGTTTGTGATGCAAGGCACTGAAATAAGACAGGAAATAGTGATGGGCGGGCTGGTCTTTGGTGGCGCCCTGCCGGAGCAGTGGGGTGTCCGTGAACAGGCTGTCGACTTTTTCGATGTGAAGAGCGATCTGGAGGCACTGCTGGCGCTTTCCGCTAATCCTGCGGCGTTTACCTTTATCGCGGACGCTCATCCCGCCCTTCATCCTGGCCAGAGTGCCCGGCTGCTGCGCGATGGCCAGCCGTGTGGTTGGATTGGCGCACTCCATCCAGAGGTGCTTCGTACCTTGGATATTAGTGGAAATGTGCTGGTTTTTGAGGTTGAGCTTGCTGCTATTCAGCAGGGAATATTGCCGAAATTCAGTGAATTGTCGAAATTTCCGACAATTCGACGTGATCTTGCATTGGTGGTGGAGTCTTCTGTCACTGCTGCGCAAATCATGGAAACTGTCCGTAATGCGGCCCCCGGCTTCCTGCGTGAGTTAAAGTTATTTGATGTTTATCAAGGCGAACATATTGATTCCGGAAGAAAAAGTATCGCTTTGGGCTTGACCTTGCAGGAGCAATCACGCACTCTTACGGAGGAAGATGTGGAGGGCGCCATCCAGGGAATTCTAAAGGCGCTCAACACCGGGCTCGGTGCGACATTGAGAGATTGAGATGGCTTTGACCAAGGCGACTATCGCAGAAAAGTTGTTCGAAGAGCTGGGACTCAACAAACGCGAAGCTAAAGAGTTGGTGGAACTCTTCTTTGACGAAATCCGCAATGCCCTCGAAGAGGGGCACCAGATTAAGCTATCCGGTTTTGGTAATTTCGATTTGCGCGACAAGAGCCAGCGTCCCGGCCGTAATCCCAAGACCGGTGAGGAGATTCCGATCACGGCCCGTCGCGTGGTAACCTTCAGACCAGGACAGAAACTCAAGGCACGAGTAGAAGCGTATGCTGGAACCCAGCCAGAATAATGAACTTCCCCCAATCCCAGGCAAGCGCTACTTCACCATCGGCGAGGTAAGCGACCTGTGCGATGTCAAACCGCACGTGTTGCGTTACTGGGAGCAGGAGTTCCCCCAGCTGAAGCCGGTGAAGCGCCGCGGTAATCGCCGCTACTACCAGCGTCAGGATGTGCTCGTTATCCGCCAGATCCGCGGACTGCTCTATGAGCAGGGGTTCACCATCAGCGGTGCCCGCCATCAGCTGGAGAGCGAGGATGCAAAACAGGATGTCAATCAGAGCAAACTGATCATTCGCCAGCTGCGCAGCGAACTGGAAGAGATCCTCGATATTCTCAAATAGAAAGCATCGCGGTGTTATTCCACTTCAAGAAAAACTAGTGTAATATGCGCCGCTCATTACGTTGGGTGGCCAGTCCAGCCAATCATCATCGGGGCGTAGCGCAGCCTGGTAGCGCACTTGCATGGGGTGCAAGTGGTCGGAGGTTCAAATCCTCTCGCCCCGACCAAATACTTCAAACTGCAGCAATGCTAAATCAGAAAGCTGCTTCAGCACTTCTCACTAATCAATTAAAGTTAGTAACGCGATTCGAAGCATCGTCGAATGACTGAGTGGCCGCGCATGCCTAGCATGCGCGTTCCCATTTCCTATTGCACTATTTAATGGCCGTCTGGCGTTTGGCGCGCCGCCGCTCCATTTTGCCCTCAACTAGCGAGTAGATGGCAGGTACCACGACGAGCGTCAGTAGCGTAGAACTAAACATGCCCCCGATGATGGCGACGGCGAGAGGACCATTGGTGTCAGAACCCGCACCGAAGCCGAGTGCGGCGGGGAGTAGGGCGAGAATAACCGTGAAGGAGGTCATGAGCACCGGGCGTAGCCGGATCGGGCATGCCTCGCGTAATGCTTCGTTGATCGCCATACCCTCGCGGCGATATTGGTTGGTGAGGTCGACCAGCAGGATCGAATTTTTCGCTACCAGGCCAATGAGCAGCACCATGCCAATCATCGAATAGATGTTGAGTGTATTGCCACTCAGCCAGAGCGAGATGACACCACCTATGATGGCGAGAGGCTGCGCCGCCATGATCACCAGGGGTTGCAAGAACGAGTTGAACTGGCTGGCGAGCACCATATAGACCAGCACGATGGCCATGCCGAAGGCGAAGGCCATGTAGCCAACCATCTTCTTGAACTCTTCGGCCTGTCCCGAAAGTCGCACATTGAATCCGGGGGGAACGCTCTCGGCCGCGGCTGCAAACAGTTTTTCGACAGCCGCACCGAGGGGAACAGTTGGCGTGCTGTAGTAGATGGCAGAGTACTGGAGATCGAAGCGGCCGATGACGGCGGGGCCAAGGGTACTGTCGGCTTTCATCACCGAGTCAAGCCGGACCAGTTGCCCGCTCTGCGAACGCAGATAGATGCGGCGCAGATCGGCCGGATTTTGCAGCTGACCATCCGCCGCCTTGAGGCGGATGTTGTAGCGCTCGCCATCGCCAGGCTGATCGTTATATTTGGCTACGTCATAACCACCACCGAGCACATTGATGGCCATGCCGATATCGACGGCAGAGAGGCCAAGGGCAGCGGCACGAGTACGATCCAGCTCGATATCGAGCTGTGGTAGATCCAGTTGCAGGTCCATGTCGACGTTGCCAAGCTCAGGCATGGTATCGAGGCGCTCCTTGAATTTCCTTGCCACCTCTCCCAGCTGATCGAGATTTTGTCCGCGCAAGATAAATTGCAGCGGCTCACCGCGCTGACCGCCGACGATGGAGGCTTGCGCAGCGATGGCAATCACGCCAGGGAGCTGAGCCAGCTCCTTCTGCACGATGGGCATCAGATCGTACTGTTTCAGGTCACGCTCCGCACGCGGCACCAGATTGACGAAGGACGTTCCCTGATTGACCTGGCCCTGCTGACCAAGACCGATAGCGGAAAAATAGCTGGCGACCTCCTTGTGACTGGCCAACACCTTTTCAACTGCGGCGAGCCGTTCATTGGTGTAGTCGATACTGCTGCCCAAAGGGGTTTTGAAGATGACCATGAAGCGCCCCTCGTCCTCGGGAGGGACGAACGCCTTACCTACCAGCGAAAAGAAGAGGCCGCTGGAGAGTACCGTGGCGAGGGTAAAGAGGACGATCTTCCAGCGGTGAAGCAGGGCATAGCCAATCAGTCGCCGGTAGCCGCTCTCCATCGCCAGAAAGATATTCTCCAGGGCGCGATAGAAGCGGCCATGCTCATGCTGCACTTGCAGATAGCGGGAGCAGAGCATCGGCGTCAGGGTCATGGAGACGAAGAGTGACACCAATACCCCCACCGTCACGACGACGGCGAACGATTGCAGGAAGCGGCCGACGATACCGCCGAGGAAAATCACCGGTGCAAAAATCGAGACGAGGGTCAGACTTGCCGCGAAGACCGCGAAGACCACTTCATTGGTGCCGTTTAGTGCAGCGCTGAGCGGATTGGGATCGAGCTTTTCGCGATGGCGATAGACATTCTCCAGCACCACGATGGCGTCATCGACGACCACGCCGATGAGCAGTAGCAGGGCGAGCAGCGTCATTGAGTTGAAGGTGTAGCCGACGAAATACATGGCGGCGACGGCACCGAGCAGCGAAATAGGAATGGCAATGGCGATAATCATCGTCGAACGCAAGTTCTTCAGGAACAGCCAGACGATAAGTGCCGCGAGCAGTGTACCCGAGAGCAGATGCTCCTGTAGCGCGAAAACCATCTCCTGGATCATCGTGGCCTGGTTGGAAGCGACGCTGACCTTCATCCCGGCAGGAAGTTGCGGCACGATCTCGCTGTCTAACACCTCTTGCACCCGGTTCACGATGGCGACGGTATTGGCGTTGCTGATCTTGATGATGCCGATGCCCACGGTCGGCTGGCCATCAAAGCGGGCCAACTGGCGATAGTCGGCGAGGTCATCGCGAAGAGTGGCGACGTCTTGCAGGCGGATCGGATGCCCCTTGCGATAGCCAACCACCATTCGGCCCAGCGCCTCGACGCTATGAAACTCCAGATCGAGGTTGATGAGGTTTTCGCGCGGTCCCTCCACCATAAAGCCACCAGGCATCTGGATATGTTCGCTGGCGAAAGCGCGCAGCAAATCCTGGGTGGTGAGCCCACTGGCATTGAGGCGTGACAGGTCGAGCTCGACACGGATGTTGCGATCGCGCTTGCCGCCGAGCAGTACCCCGCCAACGCCGCTGATGTTTTCCAGCCGTTTCTTGATGATGTTGTTGGCGTAACGGTTGAGGTCTTGCTGGGTGCGATCCCCTTGCAACGCCAGCCACATGATCGGAGCCGCACCAATGTCGGCCTTGGCTACCACAGGGGTGAGCGCGTCGTCGGGCAGCAGACGTGCCACCTGTCCGAGCTTGGCCTGTACTTCGTTGAAGGCAACGTCGATATCTTTTTCCACCTCGAACATGATGATGATCACCGCGGCACCCGGTGACGAGGTGGAGGAGATGTGGTTGATCCCGGGCACGCCATTAAGGCTTGCCTCCAGGACATTGGTGATACTCTGATCGATCACCTCGGGACTGGCACCGGGCATTGCTGTAGTGACGGTAAGCATCGGAAATTCCACATTTGGAAACCGATCGACACCGATACGCGAGTAGGCGATTAGGCCGAACAGCACAATGACTGCGCTGAACATATAGGCCAGCACATGGCGGCGGATGGAGAGCTCGGGCAGGGTCATGAACGCTCTTCCTGCACTTTGATAACAGCCTTGTCGGTTAGATAATTGGCGCCATCAACCACCACCTTGTCCGTTGCCGCGACTCCTTTGCGGATCTCCACCCAGCCATTCTGCGTCACACCCGTTTCCACCACGCGTTGCTCCACCTGCTCCCCCTTGATGACGTAGATCACATCACCGGCAGGACGACGTACTACGCTCACCTGAGGCACGAGCAGCGCGTTGGCGCGCGTCTCGATCACCACTTCGGCATTGACGCTGGCGCCGGGATGCCAGTTGCCCGGATTGCTGAGGTCGGCGGTGGCATAAAAGGCGTTATTGGCGGCATCGACGTGGGGAGAGACGAAGGAGATAACGCTATTGAGCGGTTCTCCCTCGGAACCTGCCACGGTCAGGCGCACCGGTTGGCCGGGCCGAATGCGCTGCAATGCAGTTTCGGGGAAGGGGAGGCGTGCCTGGAGCTGATCGGTGGCGACGAGTCGGAACAGTGGTTTGCCGCGCTCCAGAAAATCTCCTTCGGAAATAAGCCGCTCCTCGATCTGTCCGGCAAACGGCGCGGTAATGGTGGCCTTTTTCATATTGCGGCCAGCCAGCGAGGCCTGATTGAGGGCCGCATTTAACTGCTGTTGCATCGTGGCAAGCTGTGCCTCGGCATTGTCGAGCATCTCCTGGGAGACGAGCCCCTCCTGGCGCAGGGTCTGGTAACGCTTCACCGTATTCTTCTGATTTGTCACCATGGGTTCGAGGCGCGCGGCATCGGCACGTGCCGCCTGGGCGCTCAATTTCAGATCAACAGAGTCGAGCTCAGCCAGCACGGCGCCGGCTTTCACCACCATGCCGCGATCGGCATGGATGCGCACCACGCGCCCGGCTACTTCGGCATTGAGGGTGGGGGCACGCACACTGTCGATACGTCCATCGCTGAGTTCCAGCTCCTCCACCATCTCTGTGCGCACAGCGGTGACGCTGACTGGAAGGGCGCGTACCGGTTTGGCCTCGGCGGCGGCGGACTCTTGGTCCTTACATCCGTTGAGTAGTGGCGAGGCAAGCAACAAAAGAACAAAAATGGAAGCGGAGCGGCTCTTCATGGCTAGTTTCCGTTGGTAGTTTTTGTTGGGGTGGGTGGGGCTATTCCGTGCCAGAGGATCTCCCATAAGGCATCGGAGAATAAGTCGGGATTTTCGATCCAGGCCATGCTTGGCAAGTGGCGCAGGAAATCGCTGCCCTGGATATAGATGATGCTGATCGCGGCAATGATCAGCATTGCCATGCCGGGATCGAAACCGGCGCGTAGTTCACCACGCTCCTGTGCCTCGCGCAGCAAACCAACCAACTCTGAAAAATTGTCGGCGAAGAGGCGTTCCGAGAGGACCTTGCCGGGCCGCCTCTTTTCCATCAACTCACGCATGAGCAGCCGCACCAGCGGCTCGTTCTCCAGCATCTGACGGAGATAGGCGTGTGTCAGCGCGTGGATCCTTGCCTGGGGATCGTCATGGTTGTCGGTGAGGGAGAGCAATTGGCTGACGAAACGCTTGCGGGCGCGGTGCAGCACCGTCATGTAGAGCTCTTCCTTCGACCGGAAGTGATGAAAGATATTAGCCTTGCTCACCCCCGCCTCTGTGGCGAGGGCGCTCATCGAAACCCCTTCAAAACCGTGCGCACCAAACATCCGCTCGGCCGCATCAAGGATTTGTGATGATTTACCGGCGGCTGGGATGGTATAGCGAGACATGACCGTGATTGTGGTGATTGGAAAAACTTGGGTTAAGGGCTGACCGTCCGGTCAGCCATTGGCGGAGCATAAAGAAAGGAAGGGGAGGTAGCAAGTACTAGCGGAGTTGTACTGGGCAGGGATTAGTTGAAATGGTTGTTCCCAACACCGTTCAGAACGCGATCGATCTCATTAAGGAGTTCGCCATGGAGGGAGATGTAGAGGCGGTGTTCACCCTGTTTAAGGGTGGTTTCGCACTGATGGGCTGCGGCCTTGAGGGCGGGGACGCCGCAATAGGTGGCTGCACCGTTAAGTTTGTGGATGGCCTCGAGCAGCATGGTGGTATCGCCGCTGGTGAAAGCGGCATCGATACGTTGGCGTGTGGCGGGCAGTTCGCGCAACAACATCCCCAACAGCTCCTCGGCCAGTTCCTGGTTACCACCGGCTCGTTGCAAGGCCAACTCTTTATCAAATACCGGAATGGAAGTATTCATACGGGTCTCCTTCCCCTGTACGCGAAGTTAATGAAAGACGACTGGTGTGTTGAACTTTCGATGACGCCGATGATGGTGGGCTTGAGTCTGAGTCTTCATCATCACGCCGCTGCGAACAACATCGAGCGTTTCGATCCTTTATACTAGCCGCCTCGTTTTAGTTCAACCTAGCAAAGGGTGTGGTCATGGCCTTTCCCACCATCGAATCGTTCGTCGGCAACACGCCGCTGGTGCGTCTGCAGCGCCTTCCCGGTGCTATCTCCAGCCAAGTGCTTGTAAAGCTTGAAGGAAATAACCCTGCCGGGTCGGTCAAAGACCGTCCAGCCATGAGCATGATCGCCCGGGCCGAGGCGCGCGGCGAGATCAAGCCCGGGGATACCCTGATCGAGGCGACCAGCGGCAACACCGGCATCGCCCTGGCGATGGCGGCTGCCATCCGCGGCTACCGCATGGTGCTCATCATGCCCGAGAACCTGAGCATCGAGCGGCGCCAGGTGATGAAGGCGTTCGGCGCCGATCTCATCCTGGTCACCCGTGAACAGGGGATGGAGGGGGCGCGCGACCTGGCGCTGCAGATGCAGGCGGAGGGCCAGGGCAAGGTGCTCGACCAGTTCTCCAACCCCGACAATCCACTCGCCCACTACGAGGGGACCGGCCCGGAGATCTGGCGCGACACCCACGGCACCGTTACCCACTTCGTCAGCGCCATGGGCACCACCGGCACCATCATGGGCACCTCGCGCTATCTGAAGGAACAGAACCAGGCGGTACAGATCGTCGGGGTGCAGCCGCAGGAGGGGGCGAGTATCCCCGGTATCCGCCGCTGGCCTAAGGAGTACCTGCCGACCATCTTCGAGGCTTCGCGTGTCGACACCATCATCGACATCGGCCAGGAGGAGGCGGAGGAGGTGACCCGCGAACTCGCCGCCCGCGAAGGGATCTTCTGCGGCATCTCCTCGGGCGGCGCGGTGGCCGCGGCACTGCGCGTGGCCCGCGAGGTGGAGAACGGCGTCATCGTGGCGATCATCTGCGACCGCGGCGACCGCTATCTCTCCACCGGCGTCTTCCCGGCGGAGTGATCGCATGAGCGTGATGGTCTTCGATATCGAAACGATCCCCGATGTGGAGGGGGGGCGGCGTCTCTACGGTCTGGAGGGGCTGGGTGACAGGGAGGTGGCGAGCGTCATGTTTCACAAGCGGCGTCAGGAGACGGGCACTGAATTCCTGCGCCACCATCTGCAGCGCATCGTCGCCATCTCGGTGGTGCTGCGCAGCCGCGACACCTTCAAGGTCTGGTCGCTGGGGGAGCCCGAGGCACCGGAGAGCGAGCTGATCCAGCGCTTTTTCGATGGCCTCGATCGCTTCACCCCGACCCTGGTCTCCTGGAACGGCGGCGGCTTTGATCTGCCGGTGTTGCACTACCGCGCACTGGTGCACGGCATCGCCGCGCCGCGCTACTGGGAGAACGGCGAGGAGGATCAGAGCTTCCGCTGGAACAACTACCTGAGCCGCTATCACCAGCGTCATACCGACCTGATGGACGTGCTCTCCGGCTATCAGACACGCGCCGTAGCGCCGCTGGATGAGATCGCCACACTGCTCGGCTTTCCCGGCAAGATGGGAATGAGCGGCGCACTGGTGTGGGACAACTACCTGGACGGCAACATCGCCGGTATCCGCAACTACTGCGAGACCGATGTGCTCAACACCTATCTGGTCTATCAACGCTATGAGCTGATGCGCGGGCGTCTCTCCACGCAGGAGTATCAGGGCGAACTGCAGCGGGTGCGCGACTATCTGCGTAGCGAGAACCGACCCCACTTCAACGAATTCCTCAGCCACTGGCCCGCGTAGGGCCGCCTACACATCAGAACCTATGTCGAAGAGAAGAAGACGCAAGCAGGCGCCGGGCGAACCGATCCGCGCCACCATTACCGGCATTACCCACGACGGGCGCGGTGTCTCGCGCATCGGCGAAAAGACGGTGTTCATCGAAGGGGCGCTGCCCGGTGAAGAGGTGACCTTCATCCCGCTGGAGCAGCACAAAAGTTACGACCTCGGCGTGGTGCAGGAGGTGCATCTGGCCTCGCCGGAGCGGGTCGAGCCGCGCTGTAAACACTTCGGCGTGTGCGGCGGCTGCGTGCTGCAGCACATGGCTCCGGAACACCAGATCACCGCCAAGCAGCATGTGCTGCTGGAGAACTTCGCGCGCATCGGCAAGGTGTCACCCGAAAAAATCCTGCCGCCGCTCACTGGCCCACACTGGGGCTACCGACGCAAGGCGCGCCTTGGCGTGCGCTATGTTATCAAGAAAGAGAAGCTGCTGATCGGCTTTCGCGAGCGCCACAAGCCCTATCTCGCCGATGTAAGCCGCTGCGAGGTGTTGCATCCCAGCGTCGGCGAACGTATCGAGGAGCTGGCGCTGCTGGTGCACAGCCTCAAGGCCTACGATCGCATCGCACAGATCGAGGTGGCAGTGGATGACACACAGACCGCGCTGGTGTTCCGCAATCTCGATCCGCTCGACGATAGCGACCAGAAGAGGCTGATCGACTTCGCCAAGGCGAACGAGATGCGCTTCTTTCTGCAGCCGGGCGGACCGGAGACGGTGGCGCCGCTCTGGCCCGCACAGATCGATCTGGTCTATCGGCTGGACAAGTACGACGTCGACTTCCATTTCCTGCCCACCGACTTCACCCAGGTCAACGCCGACATCAACCGCCAGATGGTGGATCGCGCCCTGGAGATGATGGCGCTGAAAGCGGAAGAACGGGTGCTCGACCTGTTTTGCGGCTTGGGTAATTTCACCCTGCCGCTGGCGCGCACCGTGCGCGAGGTAGTGGGAGTGGAGGGGAGTCCCGAGCTGGTGAAGCGCGCCCAGGAAAATGCTGCTCACAATGGCCTGACTAACGTCCATTTTCATGCCGCCGATCTGGCGGGAGAATTGGAGAAGGCGCCGTGGTGGCAGGGCGGCTTCGACAAGGTGCTACTCGATCCGCCGCGCACCGGTGCGATGGAGACGCTGTCACACATCGCTGCACTCGGTGTGGGACGCATCGTCTACGTCTCCTGCGACCCGGCGACGCTGGCGCGTGATGCCGGCATCCTGGTCAACCAGTACGGTTACCGGCTGGAGCAGGCCGGGGTGATGGACATGTTCCCGCATACCGCGCATGTGGAGTCGATCGCACTCTTTAAACGAGGCAAGCGCTGAGGGCCAACACACCTTGAGGTGAGGGCCTCATACGGGGTATAACCCCGCAAGGCATCGTGGTATACCATTTCGAAATTACACAGAACAAGTATTAAGGACAAACCATGCGTAGCATCATCAAGCTCATTGTAGTACTCGCCATCATCGCAGCAGTCGGTTATGGCGGCGTGCGGGGGGGGACATGGTATAAGGTTAAGCATGAAGTCGATGCCGCCATTCAGCAGGCGGCCCCTTTCGCCGACATTACCTACTCCTCCGTCTATGTCTCGCCGCTCCTTGATGGCACGGTAGGGCTCGATGGCATTGTGATCCGTCCCAAGATGAGCCCCGATGAGTTCAAGATTCAGTCGGTCCGCCTGTCGTTCGGTAACATCATTCAGCTCTACAAGAGTGGCAAGAAGGAGATGGCGAATCGGATGCACTTCGCCATCACCGGCGTAAACCTCGATCTCAACAGTCCACTGCTCATCTCCCTGAGCCAGATGCAGCAACAGGCGATGCTTGAGCAGAGCAATAAAAGCGGTTTCGATATTATCAAAACCGATTCCCTCGGTTGCGGGTCGATTGAGTCTATCGGCTTGGAAGAGCTGACGCGCATGGGGTATTCGACCATGGAGATAGATGTCGAGATGAGTTACGACTACGAGAAGGTCAAGAATCTGCTCAATATGGACATGGCCGTGCGCCTCAAGGGTATGCAGGGAATGAACATGAAGGCACAAATGCGTGTCGCACCCTCCGACGTGCTGCAGGGCAAGGAGATCAAACCTGTCATCAACTCCATGCGTCTCGAAGTGGTCGATGCCGGTTATGCAACACAGCGCAACCGCTTCTGTGCCGCCCAGTTGCAGGCCAACGAGGAGACTTACTTGGCCCGCCACATCGACCTGCTGTCGCGCGAGATAGGGGCGACCCTCCCGCCCGAAACCCTTGATGCCTACAAACAGTTCATGCAGGGTAATGGCCGCATGACCCTCCTGATCGAACCCAAGACAGGCGTCGATCTGGAGACCATCGGTGCCTATCCGGTGAAGGATGCGATCGATCTGCTGGGGCTGCAGGTTACTCTCGACAAGCATGCGGTCGATTTCAGCAAGTTTGAGTGGGGCAAGCGCGTAACGACACAGGCCTCTGCAGAGGGTGCAGAAGAGGGCGGTAGTGCCAGCGAATCCCAGACCAATATCCCTGTCCCCGCCCGCTATCGTGCCACCGCGGCCTCGCAGCTGAAGCGTTATGTGGGTTATCAGGCGCGGGTGAAAACCGAACGGGGAGTACAGCGTGATGGGGTGATCGAGAGCGCCGATGGCGGTACGCTCACCATGCGAGTGCACTCTACTTCCGGGGGGAGAGGTTATATCTCCTTCCCGATCGATATGAGCGAGATTGTTTCGGCCGAGGTGCTCTACTAATCCCGCGCCACCGCAATCACCACACTTCAGCTGCTGGAGAACTCCTCCAGCAGCTCGGTATCGCGTGGGAATAGAGGGGCGCACAGCAGCAGAGCAGTACCGGTGGCCCGCCGCCCTTATTTTCCACCGCATGAGCCACGCCGGTAGGAATGGCGATAGTGTCGCCGGCAGTGATGACAAAACGCTCTTCGCCTAGCCACATCACGCCGCTACCGGCGGTCACCTGGTAGAACTCCACACTGCGCAGGAGAACGGGATTGACTCAGCCTCTTTACACGCACCAACACCGCATCGGCAACTGATCGCAGGCTTTGCCATCTCGGCGCGCTACAACACATTGGGGATTCCGGGGGAGCACGTCGGGATACACAACCTGCTGCCCATGTCATACTATGCCTACCTTATTAACGACACTGTGACATCGTGGCAGTCGAGATCGAACGAAAGTTTCTGGTGCGCAACGAGCGCTGGCGCAACAGCGCCGACGGCGGAGTGCATTTTCGTCAGGGTTACCTGATCGGCTCTCGCCAGGCATCGGTGCGGGTGCGTATCGAAGGCGATCGTGCCAACCTCAATATCAAGGGGGCAACCCTTGGGGTGCGCCGTCAGGAGTACGAATATCCCATTCCATTGGATGAGGCGAACGAACTGCTCGACACCCTGTGCGAAAAACCGCTTATCGAAAAAACCCGGTATACCCTGCGTCATGGCGCCCATCTTTGGGAGATCGATTGCTTCGAAGGGGAGAATAGCGGGCTGGTGGTGGCCGAGATCGAGTTGGCCGACGAACACGAGCCATTCGAGTCTCCAGAGTGGCTTGGGGAGGAGGTCTCGGACGATCCCCGTTATTACAACGTGTCACTGGTCAAGCACCCCTACCGGGAGTGGACACGCTGATGGAGCGGTTCATTGAGGTGAGCATCGCTGCACAACGGCTGCGCCTTTATGAGCAGGGTAACCTGGTCATGGAGGTGCTGGTCTCGACCGCGGCCAAAGGGGCGGGTGAGTGCCGCGGCAGCGAGCAGACACCGCGCGGCTGGCATACGATCCGCGCCAAGATCGGTGCCGGCGCGCCGCTCAATACCGTGTTCAAGGGACGCCGTCTCACCGGCGAGATCTATACCCCACAACTGCGCGAAGCCAACCCAGGCCGCGACTGGATCCTGACCCGCATTCTCTGGCTGAGTGGGCTTGAGCCGGGCAGGAATCGCCTCGGCCAGGTCGATACCATGCGCCGCTATATCTACATCCATGGCACCCCCGACGAGGAAGCGATGGGCACCCCTGCCTCGCACGGCTGCATCCGGATGCGCAATACCGATCTGGTTAAATTGTTCGAGAGTGCCCCGGTGGGGACGCCGGTTCTGATTGGCGAGCAGTGGCGCGCGAATCATGAGGAACTCTTGTCTGATGCCATTAACAAATTTTCATCCTGAGTGAGGCTTATCGATGTCACTGGGTCCGGTAATGGTCGATGTGCAGGGCACATCACTCGATGACGAAGAGCGCGAGCTGTTGTGCCACCCCCAGGTGGGGGCGGTGATCCTCTTCAGCCGCAATTATCAATCGCCACAGCAGGTCAAGGCACTCATCGACGAGATCCATGCGGTACGCGATCCACACCTGCTGGTGGCGGTCGACCATGAGGGTGGTCGCGTACAGCGCTTTCGCAGCGGCTTTGCTGCGCTGCCGGCGGTGCGGCTGTTGGGGGAGCTCTACGATCACGACAAGAAGCGTGCTCGTCACTTGGCCGAACAGGCCGGCTGGGTGATGGCCAGCGAATTGCGCGCGGTGGGGGTGGATTTCAGTTTCGCCCCGGTGCTCGATCTCGACCTCGGTCGCAGCGGCGTGATCGGCAATCGCGCCTTCCACACTCAAGCGGCCGCCGCGGCGGAGCTGGCCGGCGCCTATATGCTGGGGATGCGTCGTGCCGGCATGGCCGCCACCGGCAAACATTTTCCCGGCCACGGTTATGCAGAGGCCGACTCCCATCTGGCCATCCCCGAAGACGATCGACCTCTCGCGGATATTCTGCAGCAGGATGTAGTGCCCTATGAGCGGCTGATCCCCAACGGTCTCGCGGCCATCATGCCGGCCCACGTCATCTACTCGCGTGTCGACGCCAAGCCGGCGGGATTTTCCCCGTTCTGGCTCAAGGAGATATTGCGCAACCGGCTTGGTTTCCAGGGGGTGATCTTCAGTGATGACCTCAACATGGAGGGGGCGAGCGTCGCCGGTGATTACGTGGCCCGCGCCGAGGCGGCGCTTTCGGCCGGTTGCGACATGGTGCTGATCTGCAACAACCGCCCCGCGGCATGGCAGATCCTGCGAGGTTTGCATCACCTGCCGGAACCGGTGAGTCAGGCGCGACTGGCACGCATGCACGGACTTCACCCTGTCACGTGGGAAGAGCTGCACGACTCGCCCGCCTGGCAACAAGCAGTGGCCGCCGTGGAGCAGATCACCCCTTCACAGACACTGGCGCTCGATCTGTAAAATATTCACGTGCTGGATGGGCTGGTGGCAATGCCTTGCCCATCCGATGGTGATCGGATGGCATCGTGAGATTAATCAATCAAGAGGCCGGCAAAAGACCATGGCAATAACAGCGGAAGAGGCGCAGCGCGTCTACAAGGAAGCCGAATGCCTGCATGATCGCACTGAGGTGGAGACGGCCATCAAGCGCATGGCCGGAGAAATCACGGCAGCCTTGCAGGGGGAGAATCCGCTGGTGTTATGCGTGATGAGCGGCGCGCTGATACCTGCGGGGATTCTCCTTACCCACCTCGACTTTCCCCTCGAACTCGATTACGTACATGCGACCCGTTATTGTGGCGCCACTGCCGGCGGGGGGCTGAACTGGCTGGCCCGGCCGCGTACGCGGCTGCGCGATCGCACGGTGCTGGTGGTGGACGACATCCTCGATGAGGGGGTGACCCTCGCAGCGATCCTCGATGATTGCCGCAAACAGGGGGCACACAAGGTTCTAAGCGCCGTGCTGGTGGAGAAAAAACATCAACGCAAAAATGGCTTGAAGGCCGATTTTGTCGGTCTTGAGGTCGCTGACCGTTACATCTTCGGATTCGGCATGGACTACAAAGAGTATCTGCGCAACGCCCCGGGCATCTTCGCCGTCAAAGGACTCTAGGAGGAAACAATCAGTGGTACAACTGGCCATCATCGGCGGTACGGGACTTACCTCGCTCAAGAATCTCCATATCACCCGACGCGAAGTGATGCATACCCCCTATGGTGAACCCTCCGGACCTTTGGTCTATGGCGAATTGGCGGGGGTTGAGGTGGTGTTCCTGCCGCGTCATGGTTCGGGCCACACCATTCCGCCCCACAAGGTGAACTACCGCGCCAATATCTGGGCACTCAAGGAGTGCGGCGCCGACAAGGTGGTCGCGGTCAATGCCGTGGGCGGGATTCGCGCCGACATGATACCCGGCCGCCTGGTGATCCCCGACCAGATCATCGATTACACCTGGGGGCGCACCAACACCTACTTTGAAGAGGGTTTGAACCACGTCACCCATATCGACTTTACCCATCCCTACTGCGAGGTGATACGTCAGCAGCTCATCACTGCAGCGCGTAGCGTCGGTCTCGACGCCATCGGCGAGGGGTGTTATGCCGCAACCCAGGGACCGCGCCTGGAGACGACGGCCGAGATCAATCGGCTGGAGCGCGACGGCTGTCATCTGGTCGGCATGACCGGCATGCCGGAGGCTGCCCTGGCGCGGGAGCTGGAGCTCTGTTACGCCTGTTGCGCGGTGGTGGCCAATCGGGCGGCCGGGCGGGGCGAAGGGGAGATCACCATGGCGGAGATTGAGCACCACCTCATGGGTGGGATGGCCAAGGTGCGGCAGCTGCTGGAAGAGGTGCTGCCGCACCTCTAGTCGCAGGGGTTTTCTACAGCGGGGTGATGAGGGCGATCACCCCAAACATCGGGTGATCCAGATAGTGGATCTCTTTGCTGCGCATGCGGCGCGATTCACTCAACTGGAAGGTGTCGAAGGGCACCTCGTTCTCTTTACCTTCTGCGCCGGCTTTGCGCGGCAAGCGATAGAGGAGGTTGGCGTCCAGATGCAGATAGCGAGACAGCCCTACCTTGATCACGCCGCTCAGCGGCTTGGCGCCCCCCAGGGTGGCCGAGGCCGCACCCGACTCCACCAATACCCCCACCGCCTGTTCACGAGAGAGTCCCGGTTGTCGCCACGCCGTGTGCAGCAATGGACGATACTCGCTGGAGTTTTGCAGGCGGTTCCACTCCCCTTGCAGGCGATAACGGCTGGGATCCAGCGCCTGAAAGCCACCGCCCGCCGAACCCGGCGGTGTCAGGATCCGTGCACTGTCGAACTGGGGCTGAGGCAGATCCTGTTTCCAGTACTCGCTATCGCGATAACTCTCGCGCGCATGGGCGAAGACAATGATCTCAATTTCGTACCACGCCGGCGCAGCCTGTAGAGCGCTGGAGGCGAAGAGAGAGGTAAGCAACAGGAGAAGGAGCTGCGGGAGACGGAGCGGTCGGCTGATTCGGGTCATGGTCTGTGTTGTCGATGTGATTTGGCAGTCTCTACGAGCTGACTGGCCCATTATAGGGAAGGGGATCTATGGCTACGCGCTACTAGCGCACAGATCACCCCAACTTCTGGCATAGATTCTCCTCTACCGCGCGAACCGCCGCTTCGACGCGCGAATGGACATCCAGCTTGCGCAGGATCGCCTTGACGTGGAGCTTGACGGTGCCGTCGGAGATGCCGAGATTGCGCGCGATCACCTTGTTGCTCTGCCCTTCGGCGAGCAGGCAGAGGATCTCCATCTCGCGTGGCGTGAGTTCAGCGAACGGGGAGAGGGTGCCCATCGGCTGCTCTTCCACATCACCCTGCACCACGCGCGCCAGCACACCGGCCAATTCAGGCGCTACCACGGTCTTGCCGTTGACGATGTCACGCAGCGCATTGACCAGCTCGGAGGGCTCCATGTCCTTGAGCAGATAGCCGTTGGCGCCATTGCGCAGACACTCCACCAGATCCTGCTCCTCGTTACTGGTGGTAAGCATCACGATCGACATGCGGCAGCCCACCGCACGCAGGCCGCTCAACACCTCCAGTCCGCTCATCTCCGGCATGCGCATGTCGAGCAGCACCACGTCGGGAGCGAGCTCGCGCGCCATCATGAATCCTTCACGGCCGTTGCCAGCGGTACCGATCACCTCGATGCCGTGACGCTCCAGCAGCGTCTCGAGGCCGCTGCGGAAGAGGGTGTGGTCGTCGACCAGGAGTACGCGCATGCTTTGGCTCAGCTCAGATCAGGGCGAAGTGTTGGGGTTCCTTCTGCTCTCCGATACCCGGATTGCGGAAGGTGAGCTGGATGCGGGTCCCTTCGCCAGCCTCGCTCTCGATACGCAGATCGCCCCCCAGATAACGGGTGCGTTCACGCATGATGGAGAGGCCAAGGTGTTCGCCGGGATGGCCTTCGATCACCACATCCTCCAGGCCGATGCCGTCATCTTCGATGAGGGCCATGTAGTTGTCTTCCTCGTCGCTGCGCAGCATGACACGCACGTTGTGGGCCTTACTGTGTTTGCGGATGTTGGCCAGCGCCTCCTGGATGATGCGCAGCACCTGGGTCTCGTGGTGGGCAGAGAGGCGGGTGCTGTCCCACTCCTTCTGCAGAAAGACATTCATGCCGGTCTGCTTGCGGAAGTTGCTGATCAGATCCTCCAGCGCCGGCAGGAAGCCGGCGGTGCCGACCGGGGCGCGGAAGTGGGCGAGCAGCTCGCGCAGCTCGGTGTAGGCGTCGTCGAGCCCCTGCTTGATCTGCTGGATATCCTCGTGGGTAACGTCGGCCCCCTGCTGGTCGATCGCCTCGTCGAGCATGCTCACCTGGAAACGCAGGCTGGCGAGGGTCTGGGCCAGCGAGTCGTGCAGCTCGTGGGCGAGGGCATTGCGCTCTTTCATGATGGAGAGGCGCTTCGCCTCGTCGTCGAGACGCGCCTTGTCGATGGCCATGCCCAGATGGCGGCCGATGCTGGTGAAGAGCGCCTTCACCTCCTCGCGCGAATCGAGGTTGGTGCGCTCCACAAACAGGTTGTAGACCCCCAGGTTGTTGCCCCGGTACTGCAGAGGTACGGCGATCATCTCCAGTTTCGGGTTGTCGAGCATGGGGCGGCCGACGAACTGCTGGCAGGGGCGCAGATCCTGCTGGAACAGCACCTCGCCCTCGGTGACGGCGTTGCCACACATGCAGCGCTGCACCGGCACCAAGCGCTCCTGCTCGATGACCGCGTCGTCGAGGCCGATACTCGCTACCAGCTCCATCTGCCCTTTGTTGTTGAGCAGGCGCACCGTGCCCGCCTTGGCGTTGACGATGTCACGCATGGTGTGGAGGAAGCGGGTCAGCAGGTCCTTCAGATCGCGCGAAGCATTGAGGCTGGCGGCCACATCGTAGAGCACCTGCAGCGAGTTGGTCTTCTGGGCGAGGCGCACGGTCTGCTTCTGCACCTCCTGCTCCATGTTCTGCGAAAGCGTCTGAAGAGAATCTCCCAAATGATTGATATCATTAACAAGGTCGCCAAGATAAATGCGCGCCTCCGGGGCCACGCGCGCCGACAGATCGCCATGGCGGATGCGCGTAGCCCAGTCGCGCAGCAGGTTGAGCGGGTTGAGCAGCTGGCGGCGCACCCGCACGATGAGCACCCCCATCAGCGCCAAGGCGCTCATGGTGAGCAGGAATTGCAGGCCGAAGATCAGCCAGACATGGGACGGCTGCAGCCAGAGCAGATAGCTGCACAGGCCAATCAACATGACATTGATCGCCATGCCGGTAAGGGGTAGCAGCAGACGACGGTTATGGAAGCGGTTAAATTGATACATCCACCTCTTGGAGGTGGACGCCTCGGTGGAGGTGCGCGCGCTGGGTTGGCTTGGAGCGTCGTCGAGGAGTGTGGACATCGGCCTTAACATCGAAGGGACCCGTAATCTGTGAACTATACCAGACTACGGCGCCCCTTCGTATGGAGAATCAATCGCTTCGCCTGCCGAAGGGTGCTTTCAATGGCTGCAACCACAACCGCCAGAGCCGCAACCACCGGCATCACTGCCGGGGGCAACATAGTGGGGGTCGTTGGGATTGAGCACGATAAAGGTGTGTTCACCCGGTTCGATCTCCACGAAGTCGAGGGTGGCACCGTTGAGCATCGGCCCGTATTGGGCGTCAAAGATCACCTCGATTTCGCCGAAGCGGTAGGAGAGGTCTTCATCCGCGGGTTCGTCGAAGCCCATGCCGTAATCGAAGCTGCCATCGGGATTCTTTTTGGCGGCCAGGCGCAGGGCCATGTTGGCGGCGCCGCTCTGTTCGGCGGCGATGCGGATCTGCTTCTGGGCTTCGGGGGTTACCGTGATCATCGTTAATACCTCATTGGGACAATTTCATTGCGCGGCATGCCGGTTCTGGCGCTGGGCCGCGATTTTACGCACAAACCCTACAAATCGCTCGCACCATGGTGTCCCGTCCACATCGCGCAGATGGGCATAGTTGGCGAGCAGGTTCTTGTAGACATAGCCGTCGTGGCGGCCATCGATACCGGCACCACGCACCACCTCATAGGCAAAATGGGTCTGTTCGGGCAGATTTTCCAGTGTCGAGTAATGAAACTCGTGGGCAGGGAAGGCGGGGCTGTCACCGCTGCTCCACGGGGCGCTCCCATTCGGCCGCAAATGGACATAACCGCGGCCGATGGGGCGGGAGTGCATCACCGTCTCGCCGGGAATGATCCCGACCATCTCATGGCAGCGATCGTTCCAGCGGATGGAGCGGCTCAGATACATCATGCCGCCACACTCTGCATAACAGGGCATGCCATCCTCGATGGCGGCGCGGATCGCCTCGCGCATCGCCACGTTGCGCTCCAGCGCCTCCATCTGCGTTTCGGGAAAACCGCCGCCAAGCAGCAGGCCATCGACGGCGGGCAGGCCCTTGCCGGTTAGTGTATCGAAGGGCACCAGTTCGGCACCCGCACGGCGCAGCCGCGCCAGATCTTCCGGATAGTAGAAGCCGAAGGCGGCGTCGCGGGCAATGCCGATGCGCACATCGGCGGGTTTGGCAGCGGTAGGTGATGTGCTGTCAGACGCGGGCAGCGGCGGGGCGCTTTGCGCGATGGCCCGCAACGCCTCCAAATCCACCTGCGCTGCCACCTTGTTGCGAATGGTCGTGAGCAGTGCGGCAGCCGCCTGCGCTTCATTGCTGGGGATGAGCCCCAGGTGTCGCTCGTCGATCACCATCGCCTCATCGCGGTGGATGGCGCCGATCACCGGGATCTCCAGATAGTGGCCGATGGCCTCCCGTAATCGCTGTTCGTGGCGCTTGCCCGCCACCTTGTTGAGGATCACCCCGGCGATGCGAATGCGTGGATCGAATTGCTGAAAGCCAAGCAGCAGCGGCACGATGCTGCGCGTGGCGCCGCGCACGTCCACCACCAGGACCACGGGTGCACGCAGTAATGCCGCCAGCGTGGCGTTACTGTGGTGTCCCTCCACATCGAGGCTGTCGAACAGCCCCATGTTCCCCTCGATCAGCGCCAGGTCACAGCCTGCCGCATGGCGGCTAAATTCTCGGACGATCTCCTCTTCCTGTTGCACATAGGGGTCGAGGGAGTAACAGGGACGTCCGGCGGCGGCACCCAGCCACATGGGGTCGATGTAGTCGGGGCCCTTCTTGAATGGCTGAATTCGCAGGCCGTGCTGCGCCAGCGCGGCACACAGCCCCAGGGTGACGGTGGTCTTCCCCGAGGATTTGTGCGGCGCGGCCAGCAGCAGACGCGGGATCACTCAGGCGGCCTTGCTGAAGCGGGAAAGGTTGCGGTTATTCCACAGCGCGCGCGCCTGGCTTTCCGCCTCTTCACGGCTCTTGGCGCGCCCCATCAGGTAGAGCGCTACGGCGGTGGTGCCGATGATCGAACCGACGCCATACTCATCTTCACGCGAACCGTTCCACACCTCGGCCAAGTGGTCGACCACCAATTCATCCTGACGGATGTGGCGTTTCTCGAACAGGGGTGGCCACTCCTCCTCGAAGAGTTCGCCATTGTGCACCCCCTGGATCAGGCAGGGCAGGTCGGGATTGCGCTCGATCTCGCCACCTTCGCCCTTGATCACCGCCATGTGCGGCTGGCCGAGCAGCTGTCCGGCCACCTGATGGGTGGGGCGGTAACCAGGGTGGAAGATCCCCTGCATCATGTAGGGGGCGTTGAACGGGTTGAGCATGCGAGCGATGGTGTGCACCGGCGAGCGCAGGCCGAGCAGGGGCCGCAGTTCGATGATCTGATGCAGGCGCGGGCTCATTTGCTCCAGATCCAGGTAGGCGAAATTATTGACCTTCAACTGCGCGGAGGCCTCGGCGAGAGTTTTGGCCACTGGGATCCCCAATGCAGGGAGAACATCCTTGGTGTAGATACGCCCTGCAGTATGGCCGCTGGCGCCATGCATGAAGACACGGATGCCGTTTTCGGCCAGCAGCAAAGTGGAGAGCAGGTACCAGGGGAGCTGACGTTTCTTGCCAGCGTAGGAGGACCAGTCGAGGTCAACCGCTGGGGCGTCGGCCGGAATGGCGAGGTGCTGACGAATGGCGCGCACCGCGGCAGCAACCTCATCCGGCGTCTCTTCCTTAACACGCATCAGCATTAGAAAGGCGCCGAGCTGGATCGGCTCCACCTCGTTGCTCATGATCATGCGCATCGCCTCGAACATCTCTTCGGGAGAGAGGGCGCGGGAGCCGTTGCGTCCCTTGCCGAGAATGCGGATGTATTGTGCGAACAGATGTTCCTGGGTCATGCCTTCACCTCTGTGAAATATGTGCCGGCGGCAAGCAGAATTGAGAGCCCCTGAACGGAGCAAGTGGATCGGAGTTGGGGACTGTCCACTCAGATTTAAAGGTCAATGCTAATAAATACCGCTAGTTACGCCAGGTGGAACGATTGTCCCACTCAAAAAAAAACCGGCATCCGCGAGGATACCGGTTTTTTTCTTGCCTTTGACCGGACAGGCCGATTAGTGGTGCACGTCGACCGCGTCGTCGGCCAGGCTTTGGGGCATGAAGCGCAGCACCTTGATGGCGACTGCCACCAGGGCCAGCGCGAAAGCAACGCCACCGAGGCCGAGAGAGATCTCCCATCCTGTCGGGGTGTAGCTGTTGATCATGCCCTCGTTGAAGCCATGCAGCACTTCGTAGCCGGAGAAGATCTCCAGCGGGTAGGCCTGCCCGCCGATCAGCAGCACATAGAGCTGCGCCAGACCACCGAGGATCACCAGCAGGGCACCAAAACCGATCAGGTTGCGATTCTTGCCGAGGGTCGGATGGTAGAACAGCACCAGCGGAAGTAGGCTGCCGATGACGATCTGGCCAACCCAGAACAGCGTGGTATAGATACCGCCATCACGCAGGATGAAGGCTTCCACGCCGTGGCGTTCGGTGATGTAGAGGTTGGTGAGGTGGTAGACCAGCACGAAGTAGAGCACCGCGCCGATGAATACCCCGAGCAGGTTCTTCAGGCGCTGCACTACACCATCACCCAGCGGACGGCCGCTCCACTTGTAGATGGCGAACAGCACCAGCATGAAGAAGGCCAGACCGAAGGCGAACGACATGATGACGAACATCGGCGCCAGGAGCGCAGCGTTATAGGCCTCACGTGCCACCAGGAAGCCGAAGATGGAACCAGTACCGGTGGTGAGGATCAGGCGCCAGAAGAAGGCAGCGAAACCGGCCACGGTGGTGTAGCGGTTCATGCGTTTCTCCATCATCGTCCAGAGATAGACGGCCACGATGGCAAGGAAGCCGTTATAGAGGATGATGTTCCAGGCGAAGATCGACTTGAAGTTGTAGTGGGTCATCGCCACCAGCAGGCGATCCGGACGGCCCAGGTCGAGGACCAGTACCATCAGACCACCTACCAGCAGGGCGATGGCCAGCAGGCCCGAGAGGGGCGCCAGCGGCTTGTACATCTTCTTGCCGAACACCGAGCCGATGGAGGCGACGTTCAGCGCACCGGAGGCCGCCACGATCAGGAAGATCGCGAAGACGTGCGGCATGCCCCAGACGATCTGGTTGTTCATGCCGGTCACCCAGTGGCCGTTGTGCTCCATGTAGTAGACGGAGCCCAGCGCTGCCAGGATGAAGGCTCCCAGCAGAACCAGCAGGGAGTAGAACCCCTTGCCCCCTTCAATTTGTGTAAACAGCGGTTTTTTCATGCTCATCGTCCAACGTCGTTTTGGTTAGATGCCCTGATACCGCATACCCGTATTCAGGCCAAGTTCGGCGCGAATCTGGGTAGTGGCGTACTTGGCCACTGTCTGTGCGATTTCGCTGTTGGGATCCTTGAGATCACCCACGAGGATGGCCTTGTGACCATCCGCGTTGCAGGCCTCGGCGCAGGCCGTCGTGCCATCACCGCGATCCAGTTTGTGCACACAGAAAGTACAGGCCTCGACGCAACCCTTGCCGCGTGGAGCGTTGACCGACTGGTTTTCCAGCTCTTCATGCACGAAGGAACGCGCCTTGTAGGGGCAGGCCATCATGCAGTAGCGGCAGCCAATACAGATGTGGCGATCCACCAGCACGATACCGTCGGCACGCTTCATCGAGGCGCCGGTGGGGCAGACATCGACACAGGGAGGATTGGCACAGTGCTGGCACATCATCGGCAGCGAACTGGTCGCGCCGGTATCAACGTTGCGCAGCTCCACCTTACGAATCCATTGGGACTTCTGCAGGGCGTTAGAGTGCTTTTCGTTGCTGTTGGGACCACCCCAACCATTTTCCTTCTCGCAAGCGGTGACACAAGCATCACAGCCGGAGGCGCATTTGCTGGTATCGATCAGCATGCCCCAGCGCACCTTGGAGGAGGCTGGCTCATCTGCGGGTCTTGCCTCGGCAGCGCTGTAGAGCATTACGCCGGGGGCCAGAACAACACCTGCAGCTGCGGACTTGAGCCCCAGCTCAAGAAAGTCGCGGCGTGTTACACCTGCGTGGTTGTTTTCACTCATTGGGCAGCACCTGTCTTCTCGTTGGAACCCGCCAGCTCATTGAGCATGGTGGCGGAGTCGGGCTGATGGACATCTTTGGTTGCCTCCATTCCCGGGGTGACGATGGGATGGAACATTGCCGGCTTCTCGGGACGGGTGTTGTGGCACTCAAAGCAGTCGATCTTCACTCCGGCAAAGGCGTGGCAATTCATGCAGAAGTGGCCTTCACTGCTTTTGCCACTCGCTGCAGTCTCTTCTCCGGGTTGCACAGCAGCCTCTTGCCCGGCAGGAACGTGGCAGTTGATGCACTCCTTCAGGCTGAACTGCTTGGTACGAATGCCTTCGCGCAGCGTCAGGTCGCGCTGATGCTTGAGCTTGTCCATGTGTGTACGGACCATGACCTCAGGGTCATCGACACATTTCGTGCCAGACAGCGCCTTGGGGATCACTGGCTTGATCGAGCTGTCTGAGTCGCCGGCAGCGGCCGGCACTGACAACGTCAGTGCCAGCACGGCCGAGACCAGGAGCAGAAGCTTGTTGATAGGCTTCATGACGTCCCCTTATTCACCCATACCCATGTCGATGTAGCCGGTGGGGCATACATCAGCGCAGATGTGGCAACCGATGCAGCGCGAGTACTCGGTGTAGACGTAACGGCCAGTGGTCTTCTCCTTGGCCGGGGTCTTCATCACGGCTGCCTGCGGACAGAACACCACACAGTTGTCGCACTCGAAGCACATACCGCAGCTCATGCAGCGCTTGGCTTCGGCGATGACCGCCTTTTCCTCCAGCGGCACCAGACGCTCCTGGAAGTTGCCGATCACGTCAGCAGCGGAGACCTGTACGTGGTCGCGCACGTTACGCGGGGTGTAGGCAAAGTGACCCAGGAACAGGCGGTCGGCCGGGATGATTTCGTTATTGGAACGGTCTTCGAAGTTGTGCACAGCAAACTTGGCCGAAGAGGTGCCACGAATTCCCAGGTCGATCTCCTTGGCGAAACCTTCCTTCGCGATGATCTCTTCCTTGGTCAGGGAGTGGAACTCTTCCGGCTGCAGGCCGGTTTCCATCAGCTTGTTCATCAGGTCGAAGTGGGTAACGTCAACCTTCGGACGCTTCACCAGCTCTTCGTGCTTCAGGTAGTGATCGATGCTTTCGCTAGCGATACGGGCCTGGCCGATGGCGGTGGTCAGCAGGTGTGGACGGACGATGTCGCCACAGACGAAGTAACCGGGCTTGTTGGGCACCTGGAAGTGCTTGTCCGAATCGATCAGGCCGCGGCTGTTCTTCAGCGCGTCGAGGCCGGTCAGATCACCGGTCTGGCCGATGGCGGCGACGATCAGCTCGGCGTTGATGACGAACTCGGTCCCTTCGATGGGGGTGGAACCGTCAGCCTGCAGGCGCACCACCTTCAGACCGGTGGCACGGCCGTCGGCACCCTTGACCACTTCGACCGGGCTCAGCTGACCGATGATCTCCACGCCTTCGCGGGTGGCATCTTCGATTTCGTACTGGGCCGCCGGCATCTTCTCGATGGGCGAGCGGGAGATCAGCGTCACCTCGGCACCCTGACGCTTGGCAGTAGCGGCCACGTCGTGAGCGGTCTGGTTGATGATGATGTGTTCCGGACGATCCTTCTCGTTCTGCACGGTGATGTGGCCGAGACGGCGGGCGACGGAGGCGACGTCGATGGAGGTATCGCCACCACCGATGACCAGTACCTTGCCGGAAACGTGCTTCAGGCGGCCTTCGTTGAAGGCGGCCAGGAAGGCGACACCGGTGATGCAGTTGATAGCGTCGGCACCCGGCACGGGCAGGGCACGGCCAGACCAGGCGCCGAGGGCGAACAGGATGGCATCATAGTTCTTTTCCAGCTCTTCGAGCTTGACGTCGGTGCCGACCTTGGTCTTGGTCTTCACTTCGACGCCCATGTTGACGATACGGTTGATTTCGCCGTCGAGCACATCGCGCGGGGTACGGTAGCCGGGGATGCCATAGCGCATCATGCCACCGAGCTGCTCCTGACCTTCGAAGATGGTCACGCCGTGACCCTTCAGGCGCAGCTGGTAGGCGGCGGCGAGGCCAGCGGGGCCACCACCGATGACGGCGATCTTCTTGCCAGTCTCGGCGCCGGCGGCGAAGGTCAGGCCGGCGGAGAGGGCCTGGTCACCGATGTACTGCTCAACGGAGTTGATACCGACGCGGTCTTCCACCTGGTTACGGTTGCAGCCGTCTTCGCAGGGGGCAGGGCAGACACGGCCCATGACCGCGGGGAAGGGGTTGGCCTTGGTGGAGCGGCGGAAGGCATATTCCTGCATGGTCATGCCGCCAGTGGGCTTTTCGATACCGCGAATGATGTCGAGGTAGCCACGGATATCTTCACCCGACGGGCAACTGCCCTGGCAGGGAGGGGTGCGATTGACGTAGGTGGGGCACTTGTGGGTCCAGCCGGCCTGGAAGATGGCCTCGTTGAGGGCATCCCATTCGTGGTCGCCATCCTTGAAGCGGCGGAACGTAATATTCTTCATGTCATCGCTAGAAGTCGCCATGTCTCAATCTCCTATGCCAGTAATCTTGTGGTTTCAGTGAGGAGGCCTCGCGAGCCTCCTGTCTTATTGTTCCTAACAGTTACTCCGAGGCTTCGCCCTGGAGCTCTTTTTCCTGATTCGAACCGGTCATGACCAGCGCTTCGCCTACCAGCTGATGCGTGCTCACCATCATGGTCATGGGGAACTTGTAGTAGGGCAGAATCTTGGTGAACTGCGCCTTACAGATGGCGCAGATCGCCGCGAGGGTGTTGACGCCATCGCTGTCGACCACATCCTTCAAGGCTTCCATACGGGGCAGGGCGCCCTTGACGCGGATCTCCATCAGGTCATCGGTGAGCAGACCGCCGCCGCCACCGCAGCAGTAGGTCTTCTCCTTGATGGTATCCGGGTCCATGTCCACGTAGTTGTTGCAGCACGCCTGGATCACTTCGCGCGGAATGTCGAACTGGCCGCCGGCATAGTTGCCCATGCGGCTGCCGCGCGCCACATTGCACGAGTCGTGGAAGGTGACGGTGCGGTGATCGTTGGCCGACTTGTCGAACTTCAGCTTGCCCTTCTGGATCAGGTCGTGGGTGAATTCGCAGATATGGGTCGGCTGCGGCACGTTCGGATCGAGCTGCTTCTGCAGCTGCTGGGCGTAGGGGTCATCGCCACCGGCGCCGATACCGGCCACGGTGTTCCAGAACGAGTAGGCGACGCGCCAGGCGTGGCCGCATTCGCCGACGATGATGCGCTTGACGCCCAGTTCGAGAGCGGCGGTGCGGATACGCTCGGCGACCTTCTTCATGTTGCTGTAGGAGCCGATGAACATGGAGAAGTTGGCCGCTTCCGAGGCGTAGGAGCTGAGGGTCCAGCTCACTCCGGCTTCGTGGAACACCTTGGCATAACCCATCAGGCCGTCGATGTGCGGTTCGGCGAAGAAGTCGGCGGAAGGGGTGATGAGCAGAATATCGGCACCCTTCACGTCGAGCGGGATATGCACCGGCAGGCCGGTATCTTCCTGGATCTCCTCGGCGAACTCTTCGAGGGTGGCGGCGAGCGCTGGACCCGGCAGACCGAGGTTGTTACCGATAGTCTGCAGCTTGCCGAGGATTTCGTTGCAGTACTTCTGGCCGTGGCCGATGGAGTCCATGATCTCGCGGGCGGCCATGGAAATCTCGGCGGTGTCGATGCCGTAGGGGCAGAACACCGAGCAACGGCGGCACTGCGAGCACTGATGGAAGTAGCTGTACCATTCGTCGAGCACTTCGCGGGTCATGTCGCGTGCACCCACCAGGCCGGGGAAGAACTTGCCGGCGAAGGTGAAGTAGCGGCGATAGACGCTGCGGAACAGGTCCTGACGGGCGACCGGCATGTTCTTCGGATCGGAAGTGCCCTGGAAGTAGTGGCACTTGTCGGTGCAGGAGCCGCACTTGACGCAGGCGTCCATGAAGACGCGCAGGCCGCGGTATTTGCTGAGCAGGTCGCCCATCTTTTCGATGGCCTTCTGCTCCCAGTTCTCGACCAGCTCACCGGGAAAGCCGAGCTTTTCCTGATGCTCGGGCTTGGCGATGAACGGGCTCAGATGCTTGGTAGCATCGGGAACCAGCTTGTTTGGAACACCCGGGAATTCCCGGAAACCTGGAGTCTGAAAATCGGCCACGCGATTCTCCCTTTATTAAGTTCTCTGACCGCTAACGGAGTAGATTACTTGTCAAGCTCGGCTGCCCACGGCGCCACATGACGACGCTCGCGCGGATTCTCGACCTGATTGCGCGTCGGGCTGAAGAAAACGCCGGGCGCGTGCAGCAGCTTGCTGATCGGGAAGATGATCATCAAGGTTGCCACCAGGGACAGATGAATCAGCAGATTCGGCTCGCTCGGCAGCGGCTGAATGTCGAAGCGCAGCAGACCAAGGAAGAAGGTCTTCACCATGATAATGTCGGTGTGGTGCACAAATTTCATCGACAGGCCGCTGATGCCGATGCCCACCAGCAGGGCCAGGATCAGATGATCAGAAGGACCGGTAATGTAGCGGATACGCTCGACGAAAATGCGGCGCGCCCAGAGACCGAGCAGACCGGCGACCATGCCAAAGCCAGCATACATGCCAAACGGCTGCACCAGCTCGATGACGGTCCAGACCTCGGCCTGGAAATAGCGGAAGTGGCGCAGCAGCACCAGGGCCAAGGAGACGTGGAACATCCAGCCGAATATCCAGATCCACTTGTTACTCTTGAATAGGCTTTCAAACAGCACGACCTCGCGGGCCATGCGCAACACCACGCCACTCTGGGTCGTGGGGGCGGGTGTCGTAGGAATCTTCAGGGGAGCAGGCGTCTTTGCATACTGAACAATC
>DASWUD010000193.1:0-9854 GCA_036401755.1 Gammaproteobacteria bacterium | reverse complement strand
ACGAAGACGCGCGCATGGCGCAGCTCTTCGCGCATCAGCCGGGTCAGCGCACCGCCCTGTTCGATAAAGCCGCTGGTGCTGAAGTCGCGCAGGGCGCGTTCGCGGTCGAAGGCAACCCGTGCTATCTCGGCATGCCAGGTGAGGCCATCGAACTGGCAGCGGCCATAGGCGGCGCGCGGGTCGTGATCGGAGGGCGAGCCCACCGAGCCGGTATTGACGATGAGCGTGCCATCAAAGTGGCGGATCAGTGGCTTGTGGGTATGCGAGGTGACGAACAGGCTGCGCCGTTCGCCGAGTTTTTCCGCGAGCTCTTCATCGCGGGTGCGCAGCGAAATACCGTCGCGCTTGCCGCGGCGCGAGGCGTGGGTGATGTGCAGTTCCGCCTCGTCGAGGTGATCGCGCCAGCCGGCCACCTCCGCCATGGCTTCGCCCAGTTGCGCATGAGTCCAGTGGGCGAAGCGGCGCAGCTCGAAGGTGGGGTGGTGGGGATCGTCGTCCCGCGCGGTGCAGCTCAGCACGAAATCCTCGTGGTTGCCCCTGAGCAGTTCGACGGCAGGAAACTCGTGCTGCAGCAGACGCAGGCAGGCCAGGCTGTTGGGACCGCGATTGATCAGGTCGCCATTGACCACGATGCGATCGGGACGCCAGCGCAGCAGATCCTCCAGCACCGCCTCCAGCGCGGGAAGGTTGCCGTGAATGTCGGAGAGGACCGCCAGTTTCATGTCGCACGATTTCAGTGTGGGGGTTGCAAGGGTAGCACAGGGGCGTTGTGGGCCGTGCCGCGATCCCAATAGGGGGGATCACCGAAGTTTTGGGCCAGGTGGTCGATGAGCAGACGCACCCGCGCCGGCAGATGGCGACGCGAGGCGTAGACGGCGTAGAGCGTTGCCGCCTGCGGCTGCCAGTCGCGCAGGATGGGGATGAGCGCGCCGGAGGCGATGGCCTGATGGCTGATGAAGGTGGGGGCAACGATGATGCCGAGGGCGTCGATGGCGGCGCGCAGCAGCAGGTCACCGTTGTTGGCGCGCAGCCGCGAACGCGGCCGGGCGATCACTTCGCTGCCATCGCTGCCGCTGAATTTCCACTGCAGGTGTTCCGGCATGTTGCCGTAGACCAGCCCTTCGTGGGCGCTCAGTTCGTCGGGGTGGCTCGGTTCGCCGTGCTGGCGCAGATAGGCGGCGCTGGCACAGACGGCGAAGCGGATCGGGGCGAGCGGACGCGCCACCAGCGTCGAATCGGGCAGGTGGCCGATGCGGATCGCCAGATCGAACCCCTCCTCCACCAGATTGATGGTGCGATCGTCCAGCTCGATGTCGAGCTGCAACTCCGGGTGGTGCAGGGCAAACTCATCCAGCGCCGCGGCGAGATGCAGCACGCCGAAGGAGAGCGGGGCGGCGAGACGCAGCCGGCCGCGCAAGGCGGCCTGGCCACTAGCCACGCTCTGCTCGGCTTCGGCGAGGTCGATGAGGATGCGGCTCGCCCGTTCGTAGAAGTCGCGCCCCGCTTCGGTGAGGCTGAGGCGGCGGGTGGTGCGCTGCAGCAATTGGGCGCCGAGGTGCGCCTCCAGCTCGGCGATGCGCCGGCTCACCATGGAGCGGGCGATGCCGAGCCGCTCCGCCGCGTTGCTGAAACTGCCGGCCTCCACTACGGTGACGAAGGCTTCCAGGGCGTCAAGGCGCATGATTGTTGCTCATATCGGAATAGTCAATTGTCGGATATGTCATTTATTTACCAAACAGCAACTATACACTAGGAATCATTGACCCAAGCACGCGGCCTTGCGCCGATGAGGAGCCCACCATGAATGCCCGTCCCGACACCATGATCACCGAGCAGCGCCCGGTGCTGCGCGTGGTCCACGGTCTGGAGACCTCCGATGGCGCCGGGGTGCGCCTGACCCGCCTCATCGGCACCCCGCACCTCGACATGCTCGATCCCTTTCTGATGCTCGATGCCTTCCGCTCCGACGAGCCGGAGGATTACCTGGCTGGTTTCCCTTCCCATCCCCATCGCGGTTTCGAGACGGTCACCTACCTGCTGGCCGGCAAGATGCGCCATCACGACAACGCCGGCCACGCCGGGGTGATCGAGGCGGGGGGCGTGCAGTGGATGAGCGCCGGGCGCGGCATCATCCACTCCGAGATGCCCGAGCAGGAGAACGGCCTGCTGGCCGGCTTTCAGTTGTGGGTCAACCTGCCGGCCAGCCACAAGATGATGGCGCCGCGCTATCAGGAGTTCGGGCGCGAGGCGATCCCGGTGGAGCAGCGTGAGGGGGCGCAAGTGCGCGTGGTGGCCGGTACCACCAGCCGGGGCACCCAGGGACCGGTGCGCCAGCTCATCACCGACGTGCTCTATTACGACATCACCCTCGCCACCGGTGCGCGCTTCAGCGAACCGCTGCCGGCCGACCACAACGCCTTCATCCATGTGGTGGAGGGGCAGCTCATCGTGGTGGGGGGTGGCGGCATCACCAGCCGCATCAACGCCGGTGACCTCGCTATTCTCGGTGGCGGGGCGCGTGTCGAGCTGCAGGCACAGAGTGAGGTGCGATTGCTGCTGCTCGCCGGCCAGCCACTGCATGAACCGGTGGCGAAGGGCGGACCGTTTGTGATGAACACCCACGCGGAGTTACAGCAGGCCTACAGCGACTACCGTTCGGGCAAGTTCTGAGGGGCACGCCGATGCAGTGGCGCAACAGCAGCGAGCGTTACGGGCTGGTGGCCATCGGCCTGCACTGGCTGGTAGCCCTCACCCTCTTCGCGATGTTTGCACTAGGGCTGTGGATGACGTCGCTCGACTATTACCATCCGTGGTATCACCGCGCCCCCGCGCTGCACAAGAGCATCGGTCTGACGCTGTTTGTGGTGATGGTGGTGCGCCTGGTGTGGCGGCCCATCAATCGCGCCCCCGCGCCGCTGCCCAGCCACACCTGGTTCGAGCGCTTGGCCGCGCGGCTGGTGCACAGCCTGCTCTATCTGTTGACCTTCCTGGTGATGGTGGCCGGCTATCTCATCTCTACCGCTGACGGACGGCCCATCGAGGTGTTTGGCCTGCTGTCGATCCCGGCCACTATTACCTCAATACCGGAGCAGGAGGATGTGGCAGGGGCCGTGCATCTGAACCTCGCCATCGTGCTGATCGCCCTGGCGTTGCTGCACGCCGCCGCAGCACTGAAACACCACTTTGTCGATCGCGACAACACCCTGCGCCGCATGCTTGGGCGCTGATTTTCCAACCAGAAGGAGTAGACGCATGAAAAAACTGTTCGCTTCCCTGCTGCTGTTGCTCTCGGCCTTCGCCGCGCCGCTGCACGCCGAAAATTATGTCATCGATACCAAGAACGCCCACGCCGCCATCGAGTTCCGCATTCAGCACCTGGGCTACTCCTGGCTACTGGGGCGCTTCAACGATTTCGACGGCACCTTCAGCTACGACGAAAAAAACCCGGCGGCGTCAAAGGTCACAGTGAACATTCGCCCCGGGAGTGTCGATACCAACCACGCCGAGCGCGACAAGCATCTGCGCAGCAAGGAGTTCCTGATGGCGGACAAATTCCCCAGCGCAAAATTCGTCAGCACCTCCTACGAGGCCAAGGAGGGGAACAAGGGGGTGTTGAAGGGCAACCTCACTCTGCGTGGCGTGACCAAACCGGTGGTGATCGAGGTCACCCAGGTGGGTGCCGGTCCCGACCCGTGGGGCGGTTTCCGCCGCGGCTTCAGCGGCGCCACCACATTGACGCTGAAGGATTTCGGTATCGACTACGACCTCGGCCCCGCGTCACGCACCGTCGATCTGTTCCTCTCGGTGGAGGGGGTTCGGCAGTGAGGTGCGCTGGCTAGCGCGTTGACAAAAGTGAGGATGAGAAGAGGGCTGAAGCGTGATGCTTCAGCCCTTTTTTATTACAGGAAGCGAGACGAAAGGGGCGAGCTGGTTGCCGAAGGCGGGTTGCTATACTCGCTTGCGGCGCAGTTAGCGGATGAGTCCCAGCACACCGATAGTGATCAGGTAGGCGGCGACCACGTAGCGCAGCAGCTGCGGTACAAGCAGGACAGCGACACCCGCGATGAGGGTGAGCAGCGGGACGAGTTGCAGGTGGAGATTCACGGATGATTTCCTCTTGTCGTTGGGAGGGGCAAGGTTAGGTGCTCGTGCCGGGCGGACCAAGGAAGCCGGTCACAGCCGCAGGAGTCGAATCTTAAGGAGTGTCGTTGTGGAAAGCGAATTTAATCTCTCCCCCCGCGTGCTGCTCTTTGTCGCGGGCTCACTGGTGCTGCTGATCATCTCGCGCTCATCGCTGCACAATCCCCGCGTGCACGGCTTTTACCGGTTCTTCGGCTTCGAGGGGGTGTTAGCCCTGCTGCTGCTCAATGGGGCTTGGGGGCCAACGATCTCACCACCCTGGCTGCAGCTGCTCGGCCAGTTGCTGGTGGCCTGCTCCATCCTGTTTGCTGCCTTGGGTTACTTCCAACTACGCCGCCATGGAGGATTTCACGAGCGGCTCGATGTGCCGGAAAATTTTCCCTTCGAAAACACCGCCCATCTGGTGACCGATGGCATCTACCGCTTTATCCGTCACCCCATGTACAGTTCGCTGCTGCTGCTGGCCTGGGCCATGCTCCTGCGCTATCCCACCCTGGCAGGGGGCACCGTACTCATCCCCACCACCGTGTGCATCGTCATGGCCGCGCGGGTGGAGGAGCGTGAGAATATCGGGTTTTTCGGCGAGCGTTACCGGGAGTACATGGCAAGGTCGCGGATGTTCATACCCTTTATCTTGTGAGGTAATGAACACGCCGCACTATCGGCAGTGGCATCGCCGCTCACAATGACGTAGGTTATGCGCTCGACGCAGGCATTCCCGAGAATAACGAAACCAAGGAGACAGTGCATGTCCAGTATCGACCCCTACCAGCCCCCCAAGTCGGATCTCTCACTCCCCACCGAAAGTGTCTCTGAGCTGGCCACTCTGGGTGGCCGTTTTGTGGCCGCCCTGATCGACGGGGTGATCTCGATGGTGATGGTGGTGCCATTGATGTACCTGATGGGGCTTTTCGACTACGCCGGGCAGGGGGAGGAGCCGCCGTTCCTCTTGATGTTGGCTTCATCGGTAATAAGTTTTGCGCTGTTCGCCACGGTACACCTGGTTTTATTGAAAAAACACGGGCAGACGATTGGCAAGCGGGTGATGAAGATCCGCATTGTTGATATGAACGGCGTCAAGCCGGACCTTGCGACCCTGCTCTTCAAACGCTACCTGCCCGTCAATGCGGTCGGCTTGATCCCCATGCTGGGCCAGTTCCTGCCGTTGGCCGACGTGCTGTTCATTTTCCGCAGAGACCGGCGCTGCGTGCACGATCTCATCGCGGGTACCCAGGTGGTGCGCGTCACCCAATGAGCCATGGTAACGCGCTAACAGCACCAGGGAGGGACGCCCATGTTTTGCGAACTCGATTCCCGGGAGTGGCAGGCGATCCGCCAGTGCGGTGAGATGCACAGCTACCAGACGGATGAGCGCATCTTCAACGAGGGCGACGAAGCCGACTTCATCTATTTCGTCGATTCGGGCCGCGTCTCGGTGTTCATCGAAAAGTTCAGCACGCGCGAAGTTATCCAGACCCTGAGAAGCGGCGAGTGGCTGGGCGAAATGGCCCTGTATTACAACAACCGCCGCACTGCCAGCGCCGAGGCGGTGGAGAAGACGCGCATGTTGAGGGTGCGCAAGGAGGCGTTTCTGGCACTGATGGCCGCCGACGCGGGGTTGGCGCGCAAGATCAACGAAACGCTCAGCCGGCGCAGTGAGGAGCTGGTGCTGCGTGAGAAGCTCATCGACATGAGCGGACTACACGGCGCCGATCGCCATATCGGTATCAAGGGCGACCCTTCGCTGCGTGAGTCGGCGATGACGCGCGAGCGCTACGAGAGCGTGGTCGACAAGCAGATGCCCCGGCTGGTGCCGGTGTTCAAGGATCTATTGCTCAACCGCTGTGCCTATAGCCTCTACATCGGTTTCAACAACGGCGAGGTTCGTATCTCCACCCTCTACGACCCCTTCGGCCAGGAGTATCACTCTGCCGAGCGGCTGGTCGACTCGGTCTATGTGGAGCGCCACTTTCCGCGCGTCGACTACACAGAGAAGGCGCGCATGATTCGCGCCCTTTACCAGACCGTGGTGATGTCGCCCATCTTTGCCCAGTTGCCCAACCATCTGCACAAGGGGTTCACCCGCTACTATGCCGAGTGGCAGCCGGTGCCGCAGGAAACCGTCACCCTCACCCTCGATAGCCTGCCGCAATTGCGTGTCATCCCCAATTTTTATGTGCGCAACGCCACCATCGACATCGTCAAGGACGCCATCCATCTGCAGTTCAATTGCGACGGCTCCCACATCCTCAGCGCCGAAGGGTATCGCCGTTTTCTGGAAGAGAACCTCTAAATAAGTATTTAGTGTCATGAGACAGCAAGAATATCTCTCGCCAAGACGCAAAGACGCCAAGTGAGAGGCTTGTTCCCATCTGTTTGGCGGGCTTTTTTCTTGGCGATCTTGGCGTTTTTGCGAGAGTCTAGGTGTTTCAGCGTTATGAGCAGTTATTTAGAGGCGCAATTTAGGTGCTTACCCCTTGGTGCGGTAGGCACAGTAGCCGGGGCGCGGCCCGATATGCGGGTGGTGGCGGCAGGTGTCGGAGCGTTGGTGATAGATCGTGCAGCGGCGGGTAGCCGCATCGAGATAGACGCAGTCGCCGTTGGCACGCCGTGCCAGGGTGAAGCGTTCACTCTTGTGATTGAAGTGATCGATGATGCCGCTCTTGATGAGCCGGCGCGCGATCAGCTTGAGCGGCTCCTCCTGCTCGAAGGGATCGACCACCCCCATCCGGATCAGATCGGTGATGCGCACCTCGGCGGGCATGGTACAGCAGCTGGCACGGCAGCTATCGCACAGCGGGGAGCTGAATTTGACCCAGGTGGCAGGACGTTCGAGATCGGCGTCAGGAAGGCGGACTCTTTTCATGGTAATGGGATATCGAGCATAAAGCCGGGCGGCTAGGAAGTCATTGTCAGCGGCGGGAGCAAGGGGCGCAATGATACTGCGCCGCCGCCGGCTGCGCTATAAAAGCAGTTTGGGTATCATGCGGTCCACATGTTTCGTAATCATCTTGCTTCCCGCCCCTTCAGGCGCGTGGTGGTGGCAATAAGGGCAACCTGCAGTTTGTCGCAGCACCGCATCACCGGTGCGAGCTGAGAGGTTGCCAGTGGCTAGAGAGAAGGAGAAGGGCACCAATGGCCGAGAAGCACTCCCCCCGCGATGATGATGGCAAGGGGATCTACCATGCCCCATGGGAGCGGGCGTTCGATCGCGTCCTGACGCCCTTCGAGGAGTTCGTCCACAAGCAGACCACCGCCGGCATGCTGCTGATGGGGATGGCGCTGCTGGCGCTGCTCCTCGTCAATACCTCCTTTCGGGAAGACTACCTCCATCTGATCCATATGCCGATCGCCATCAGCATCGGCGATTTTGTACTGGAGAAGACGCTGCACCACTGGGTCAATGATGGCTTGATGACGCTCTTTTTCTTCCTCATCGGCCTGGAATTGAAACGCGAGATGCTGGTGGGCGAACTGGCCGAGCCGCGCAACGCCCTGCTGCCTATCGTCGCCGCCATCGGTGGAATGGCGGTGCCGGCGCTGCTCTTTTATGCCTTCAATCCGGCCGGCGCAGCGGCACAAGGCTGGGGCATCCCGATGGCCACCGATATCGCCTTCGCCATCGGCGCTCTGGTGTTGTTGGCGGCGCGCGTACCCAAGGCCCTCATCACCTTCCTGGTGGCGCTGGCCATCGTCGACGACCTGGGGGCGGTCGTTGTGATCGCCCTGTTCTATACCGACCAACTGGTCTTTGATGCACTCGGTTTCGCCGCGCTGCTGCTCGCGGTGCTGATCGCTTTCAACCTGGGCGGGGTGCGCCATCCGCTCCCCTATTTCATCATCGGCACGCTGCTCTGGTTTGCGCTGCTCAAATCGGGGGTGCATGCGACCCTCGCTGGCGTGATCACCGCCTTCACCATTCCGGCGCGCCCCAAGTACGACCCGGCCCGCTTCAGCGAATGCGTCAAGGAGCTGATCCAGCGCTTCGATGCCAACCATCGCCCTGGCGAGAACATCATGACCAACGACCAGCTGCGCGGCATCACCCACGCCCTCGAACAGGGGGTGGTGCGGGTCGAGACACCGCTGCAGCGGCTGGAGCATGCGCTGCACCTGCCGGTCACCTATCTGGTGATCCCCGTCTTTGCGTTGATCAATGCCGGCATCCCCATCGACTTTGACGCCTTGGGCGAGACCCTCGGCCATCCGGTGATGCTCGGCGTCGCGGTCGGTCTGGTGGCCGGCAAATTCATCGGCATTGCCGGTGCCAGCTGGCTGGCGCTGCGCTTGGGCATCGGCCGGCTGCCCGCTGGAACGCGCTTTGTCCAGCTCGCCGGTGTGGCACTGCTCGGCGGCATCGGCTTTACCATGTCGATTTTTATCGCCGACCTGGCCTTTGCTGCACAGCCGGAGTATCTACTGATGGCCAAGACCGGTATTCTGCTGGCCTCACTGGTCGCGGGAGCCGGCGGTCTGCTCTGGCTCTACCTGGTCAGCGAGCCGCCGCAACCATGAGATCGCGACAAGCGTGACGGATGGAACGGCGCAGGCTCGTGCAGCATCGGCGGACAACGAGCCGACCACAGCGCTGCGCGCTGGAAGTAACAACAAAACGAGATAACAGGGCAGGGGATAATAAATGCGAAATTGGATCGCGCGGGCGGCCATCCTGGGGCTGATGATGCTTCCGATGCCGCTCATGGCGGCGGTGAGTCACCTTTCGTCGCTGCACTGGCAGACACTGCGCAGTGAACACTTCACCATTCACTTCCACCAGGAGGGCGAAGCGGCGGCACGCCAGCTCCTGGCCATCGCCGAGGGGGTGCATCAACGTCTCTCGCCGCTGATGCAGTGGACACCCAAAGGGGGGACCGAGATCGTCCTCACCGACGAGTACGACCTCGCCAACGGCTGGGCCACCCCCTATCCCAGCGATCGCATGACGATCATTATGTCGGCGCCCGATGCCCTCGACGGGCTGGAGGATTTCGCCGACTGGCAGGAGCTGGTCTTCACCCACGAATATCTGCACATCCTCCATCTCGACAAGGCGAGTGGTGCACCTGCGGTACTGCGCAAGATCTTCGGCCGCCATCAGCTGCTCTTTCCCAATGCCTGGCAGCCGAACTGGTTCATCGAGGGGCTAGCCACCCATGTGGAGACCGATCGGCAGCGCGGCATCGGCCGCGGCCAGAGCAGCTATTACGACATGCTGATGCGCATGGAGACGCTGGGTGGCGTGAAGCCGTTGCGCCAGGTCAACCAGCCGCTGGTCAGCTGGCCGATGGGCACCGCCTCCTATCTCTACGGTGTGGAATTTTATGATTGGCTGGCGCAGCAGTATGGCGAGGAGAAGGTCGTCGAGCTGGTGAATAACTACTCCAACAACGTCTGGCCGTTCCTGGTAAATTCCAACGCCTCTCAAACCACCGGCAAGGATCTCGATACGTTGTGGTCCGAGTTCTCGACCGACATGCACTCGCGTTACGATGCCCAGGCGGCAGCCATCGATGCACGCGGCGTGAGCGAGTCACAGCGACTCACTCACGATGGCTATTTTGTCGAATCGCTGACGGCCGGTCATGGTCAGGATCTCTTTTACGTGGGCTTCGATGCCATGCACCGCCCTTCGCTGATGCGGTTGCGCGGCGGTAAAACGACGCGGCTCGCCGATGTCGCCATGGGGGCACGGCTGGCGTTCCATCCGCAACAGC